>CAZTKE010000148.1:0-4216 GCA_964614055.1 uncultured Desulfovibrionales bacterium
CGCTGGCAGGAACTTTTGCTTTCGCTTATAAAGGCCTTCCGGGACCGGGCCGAGGAGAATATCTCCGTGCTTCTGCCCGGATATACGCATATGCAGCCGGCCCAGCCGGTGAGTCTGGGGCACCATCTTATGGCCTACTCCCAGATGCTGCGCCGCGACTTTGAACGGGCCTCGCAGTGCCGGAAAAGGACCATGGTCTCTCCCCTGGGCGCGGCCGCGTTGGCCGGAACCACCCATGATATCGATCCCCATTCCCCGGCCCGGGAGCTGGGCATGCACGGCTGCTTTAAAAACAGCATGGATGCGGTGTCCGATCGCGATTTCGTTATGGAGTCCCTTTTTGTGGGCGCGGTGATCATGTCCCATTTGAGCCGTTTTTGCGAGGAGATAATAATTTGGTCCAATCCGGGGTTCGCCTTTGTTGATCTCCCGGACGATTTGTCCACCGGGTCCTCGATCATGCCCCAGAAAAAGAACCCGGATGTGGCCGAGATCATGCGGGGCAAGACCGCCCGGGTGTACGGGAACCAGATGACTCTTATGACCCTTATGAAGTCGCTTCCTCTGGCCTATAACCGGGACATGCAGGAAGACAAGGAGCCCTTTCTGGACACGGACAAGACGGTTGGCGACTCATTGCGGATAATGACCCAGATGGTCCGGGATATCGGCTTTAACTCCGAAAATATGCAAAAGGCCCTGCGCCGCGGATTTTTGAATGCCACCGAACTGGCCGACTATCTGACGGAAAAGGGAGTTCCCTTCCGGGAAGGGCACCGGATCGCCGGAGAGGCGGTGGCCTTTGCCGAATCCATGGGCAAATGCCTTGAGGATCTCTCCCTGCAGGATCTGCAGACCTTTTCTCCGCTTATAGAAGAGGATGTATATAAGGTACTTGATTACCACCAGGCGGTTTCCCGGCGGGAAAGTCCCGGAGGCACGGGGCCGAAGGCGCTTTCCGCGCAAATTGCGGAATTGGATGAATGGATGGGGAGCCTTGCCGGGCGGTCTGAAGGGGATGATTTTTTTTAGAGGCCGGGTTTTTATTTGTGGCGGAAGCGTATAGGAGTCGAACCTACCGGCGACCTCTCGGCCGCCCACTGGATTTGAAGTCCAGGCGCCACACCGGTGACGAAACGCTTCCGCGTCGGGCTTAACCATTTATCCATATTTTGAAATGATATCAAGATAAAAATTATATTTTTTAATAACGGGCGTGTTAGATCCCGGGCATAAGCGGCGCAGTCGTGACTGCCGGGCGCGGCCCGTATGTTTCGGCTTGCCAAGACTATAAAGGTGCTTATAGGTAGGCAGGAACGGATTTGCTTACAAGGTCCCCAACCCGATATTACAGGCCGGGTTTTGTCCGCCTGTTTGGAATGGCTCTCCCCGAAATGCGGGTGAAATTATTCCCGGAGCGGCGAATCGTATATTTGGAGGTATTCTGAGTTGAACAGTTTTTCAAAAAATCTTTTTCTGTGGGTGGCCATTTCCCTGGTCATGGTTGTCCTTTTCAACCTTTTTAATCAGCCCCCGGCCCCGCAGAAAAAAATGAGCTATTCCACTTTCCTGTCCAAAGTGGAACAGGGAGACGTGATTTCGGTCAAGATACGCGGCCAGAATATTACCGGAAAAACCGTGAACGGCGAGCCCTTTGCCTCGTTCGCCCCGGACGACCCCAATCTGGTGGATAAACTTATAAAAAACGGAGTGGAGGTCGAGGCCCAGCCCAAGGAAGAGGCGCCGTGGTACGTGACCATCTTTGTCTCCTGGTTCCCCATGATCCTTTTGATCGCGGTGTGGATTTTTTTCATGCGCCAGATGCAGGGAGGAGGCGGAGGAGGGGGCAAAGCCCTTTCTTTCGGCCGTTCCAAGGCCAAGATGCTCTCCGAGGAATCGACCAAGATAACCTTTGACGACGTGGCCGGGGTGGATGAGGCCAAGGAAGAGCTGACCGAGGTCGTGGATTTTCTGAGCGAGCCGAAAAAGTTCACCCGCCTGGGCGGGCGGATCCCCAAGGGGGTTCTTCTGGTCGGTCCTCCGGGCACGGGCAAGACCCTGATGGCCAGGGCGGTGGCCGGTGAAGCCGGAGTGCCCTTTTTCTCCATTTCCGGTTCCGATTTTGTGGAAATGTTTGTCGGTGTCGGCGCCTCCCGGGTGCGGGACCTTTTTGTTCAGGGCAAGAAAAACGCGCCTTGCCTTATATTTATTGACGAATTGGATGCAGTGGGCAGACAGCGCGGAGCCGGCCTCGGAGGAGGCCATGATGAGCGGGAGCAGACACTCAATCAGCTCCTGGTGGAGATGGACGGCTTTGAATCCAATGAAGGGGTAATCCTCATCGCGGCCACGAACCGTCCGGATGTTCTGGACCCGGCCCTGCTTCGGCCGGGGCGCTTCGACCGTCAGGTCACGGTGCCCAATCCGGACCTCGGAGGCCGGGAAAAGATCCTTAGGGTACATAGCAAAAAGACGATCCTGGACAACAGCGTTGATTTGGCGGTAATCGCCCGCGGAACTCCGGGTTTTTCCGGTGCCGATCTGGAAAACCTGGTGAACGAGGCCGCTCTTTTGGCCGCCAAAAGAAACAGGGAAAATGTGTCCATGAACGATTTTGAGGAGGCCAAGGACAAGGTGCTCATGGGCAAGGAGCGCAGGTCGGTGATCCTGAGCGAGGAGGAGAAAAAGACCACGGCCTATCACGAGGCCGGTCATACCCTGGTGGCCAAACTCCTTCCCGGGACCGATCCGGTGCACAAGGTATCCATAATCCCCCGGGGCCGGGCCCTGGGAGTGACCATGCAGCTCCCCCTGGACGACCGGCACAACTATTCCCGGGACTATCTGGAAAAGACCCTGGCCGTGCTTCTGGGCGGCAGGATCGCCGAGGAGCTCGTTCTCAACCAGATGACCACCGGGGCGGGTAACGATATTGAGAGGGGCACGAAAATGGCCCGCAAGATGGTTTGCGAATGGGGGATGAGCGATAGCCTGGGCCCCCTGGCCGTGGGTGAAAACGATGAGCAGGTCTTTTTAGGCCGGGAACTCGGCCATCAAAAGAACTACAGCGAGGAGACCGCACGGCTCGTGGACTCCGAAGTCAAACGCATCATACAGGAGGCCTATGACCGGGGCCGGAGACTTCTGGAAGACAATGTGGATGTTCTGCATTCCATTGCCGAGGCTTTGCTCGACCATGAGACCCTGACTAACGCGGAAGTGGATCTTATCCTGCGCGGCGAGGAATTGCCTCCGCCTCCCAACGGTGCGGCCGCTAAGAGTACCAAGGATGACTCCGGTTCCGGCGGTGAAAGCGGTGGGGAAGAAGCCGCTTCCAAGGATTCCGAGGAACACGCCTCCGAGGATGACCGTTCCGGGGGGGAAGAGGACAAGGAGTTCAAGCTCGAGGAATAGGCTTTTAAACCGGGGCGTCCCGGAGCACGACCGAATCGTTATGGATGATTTAAAGTGGACACTCATGGGGGGCGGGACAGCAAAGCCCGCCCCTTTTTTGATTGCCGGTATACTCAATATCACCCCGGATTCTTTTTTTGACGGCGGGCGTTACTTCTCTCCGGAACGGGCGTCCTCCCGGGCAAGGGAGCTGGTGAAGGAAGGAGCGGACATAATTGATGTCGGTGGAGAGAGTACCCGGCCTTTTTCCCGGCCGGTGGGGGAGGAGGAGGAATTGACCCGGGTGCTTCCGGTAGTGCGGGAGCTTCGTTCCTCCTTCCCGGAAGTCCCTCTTAGCGTGGATACCTATCGTAGCGGGGTGGCCAAGCAGGCTTTGGAGGAAGGCGCCCTGATAATAAATGATGTTTCCGCATGCGCTTTTGATCCCGGCCTTGCGGATGTTTTGGCCGAATACAAGCCCGGTTATGTGCTCATGCATTCCCGGGGCCGTCCGGAAGACATGCAGGTTTCCCCGAAATACGAGCATGTCCTGGACGAAATAGGATGTTTTTTTGAGCAAAAAATGGAGTCTCTGGTCAAAGCCGGCCTTCCCGAGGAAAACATAGTCCTGGACCCGGGAATAGGGTTCGGCAAGACCCTGAAGCATAATCTGCAGATACTGGGGGGGCTAAAGCGCTTTGCCCGCCTGGGCCGGCCACTTTATATCGGTCTTTCCAACAAATCCATGTGGGATAAACTCCTTGATTTGCCTCTGGAAAAGCGGGATGTGGCCACCCAGGTGGGGACTGTTCTGGCGGCCGAG
>CAZTKE010000149.1:0-4189 GCA_964614055.1 uncultured Desulfovibrionales bacterium
AAACATCTGCCCTGGTGGGGCTTAAAATCAATCCGGAGAATAATCATGGACAAGGTAAAAACTATTGAAGGACGCCTGGATGCACAGGGACTGAAATTCGCGCTTGTGGCCGGAAGATTCAACGACTTCATCGTGGACAAACTGGTCGGCGGCGCCCTGGACTATCTGCAAAGGCACGGCGCGGCCCCGGAAAACCTCATACTGGTCAAGGTGCCGGGGGCATTCGAGATCCCTCTTGTAGCCAGGAAACTGGCCCTTAAAAATGAATATGACGGCATTATCTGCCTGGGAGCGATTATCCGCGGCTCCACCCCGCATTTTGACTATGTGGCCACGGAAGCGGTCAAGGGCATCGCCCATGTTTCTCTGGAAAACAACGTCCCAGTGGGCTTCGGCATCCTGACCACGGATACCCTGGAGCAGAGCATAGAAAGGGCCGGGAGCAAGGCGGGGAACAAAGGAGTGGAAGCCGCGGCTGCAGTTCTGGAGACAGCCCGGGTGTTGTCCGGTATCTAGGACACAAATGCAAACCACCACCCAGAATGACAGCAAAAGCCGCACCCGTGCACCGGGCAGGCGGGAGCAGAGGATTTTCGCCTTTAAAATCCTTTATTCCCTGCCCTTCTCTCCGGAGGCAAAAACAGAGGATATTCAGGCCACCTTTGACAGCTTTGCCCGGGAACACAACATACCGGAAGAAAAAAAGGACAATTTCGCCTGGACTCTGGTAGCCGGGGTATTCAAGCACAAACAAAAGATAGACGAAATAATCGGTCAATACTCAAAGAACTGGAAAGTGGGCCGAATTGCCAGGGTGGAACTGTCCATAATGCGCCTGGCTGTATTCGAAATACTCTGTCAGCACGACATCCCGGCCAGGGTAACCATGAACGAGGCTGTGGAGATTGCCAAACAGTATGGGGATGAACACTCCAAAAATTTCATAAACGGCATACTCGATGCCGTGGCCAAGGACGCGGAAAATGGTAAACTTGGGCCTTGTCCGCAGGGTTGACATAATAGAACTTAAGATACCTCTGGTTTTCTTTGCCTACAGCGAAACAGCCCATGAACCGGTTTTGCGCTCTTGGCCGTACAACGGCAATCAATTATGGGAACTGCAGATAACAGTCACCCCGGAAGGGAACTGGCCGCAGGAGCTGGCCGAGTGTCTGCAAAAAATGCGCTGGAGCAAATGGGCCCTGGATATCACCTCGACCGTGGACAACTCTGCCGGGCTGGACCCGGAAAGCGCCCTTGCAAGCTGGGGAGACAGCTTCTGGCCGGGATACCGCGAGGACGCCGTAGTCTATCTCCTGCTTGAGGAAAACAAGGAATTGGGCCAAAAAATGGCCAGGATGTGGGACCGCAAGCATACCCATGTCTGCTTCAGACCCAGATACGATCTGACGGAGCGGCCCGTGGACAGGGAAGCCCCCCGTCCCCAGGGCAGACTGAGCAGACTCAAAAGAAAGATCAGGCGGGGCAAATAGCATTTTTCCCACTTTATTTAGGCTAAAAAAATCTGTTGCTTGGCGCACTTAAAGATCCAAACATAGAGCGTCTTGTCTGAAAATCAGCAGCCAAAGCTTTAAGAACACACCCAGAACGGAGATGAAGATGCCGGAAACGGATTACGCACCGCTCAGGATTGAGGCCAAATGGCAGAAGACCTGGCAGGAGAAAAAAGTCTTTGAGGTCACTCATACAAGCGACAGACCCAAATATTATGTCCTGGAGATGTTCCCCTATCCCTCGGGCCGCATCCACATGGGGCATGTGCGCAATTACACCATCGGGGACGTGGTCGCCAGATACAAGACCATGCGCGGATACAACGTCCTGCATCCCATGGGCTGGGACGCATTCGGACTCCCGGCGGAGAACGCGGCCATAAAAAACAAGTCCCACCCCGCAAAATGGACCTACCAGAATATCGAATACATGCGGGATGAACTGAAAAGGCTCGGCTATTCCTACGACTGGAACCGGGAGCTGGCCACCTGCCATCCCGGGTATTACAAATGGGAGCAGCTCTTTTTCCTCAAGATGCTTCAAAAAGGGCTGGTGTACCGTAAAAAGGCCCCGGTCAACTGGTGCCCGAAGTGCAACACGGTCCTGGCCAACGAGCAGGTGGAGGAAGGTCTTTGCTGGCGCTGCGATTCCGTGGTCGAGCAGCGGGAACTTTCGCAGTGGTTCGTGCGCATTACCGCCTATGCCGAGGAGCTTTTGTCCTGGCTGGAAAAGCTTTCCTCGGGCTGGCCGGAACGGGTCCTTACCATGCAGTACAATTGGATCGGCAAGAGCAAAGGCATGGAAATCAATTTCCCGGTCCCGGATATGGGGGAGGATATAACCGTTTTCACCACCCGCCAGGACACCCTGTACGGGGCCACCTTCATGAGCCTGGCCCCGGAGCATCCCCTGGTGGAAAGGCTTGTCTCCGGCACGGAAAACGAAACCGAAGTCCGGGAATTCATAAGCCGGGTCACTTCCATGGACAAACATGTGCGCACCGCGGATGACCTGGAAAAAGAAGGGATATTCATCGGCCGCTACTGCCTAAATCCGCTCACCGGGGAGAAAATGCCCATCTATGTGGCCAACTTCGTTTTGGTGGAATACGGCACCGGAGCGGTCATGGCCGTCCCCGCACATGATCAGCGCGACCTAGATTTCGCCCGCAAATACGGACTCCCGGTCCGAAACGTGATCTCCCCGCAAGAAAAACAGCTCGCGCAAGACCCGCAAGAGGCCTACACCGAACCCGGAGTGATGATAAACTCCGGTGAATTCAGCGGGATGGACAATGAAACCGGTAAAGAGAAAATAGCCGATTACCTGGAAGAAAAGGGTCTGGGCGAAAGAAAAGTCAATTACCGCCTGCGGGACTGGAACATATCCAGACAGCGCTTCTGGGGCGCCCCCATACCGGTAATCTTCTGCGAAAAATGCGGGACCGTGCCTGTCCCGGAAAATGAGCTCCCGGTGATCCTGCCCCAGGAGACGCAAATGCGCCCGGACGGACGCTCCCCTCTGCCGGAGCTGGAGGAATTTTACAAGTGCACCTGCCCCGCCTGCGGCGGAGCGGCCACAAGGGAAACCGACACCATGGACACATTTGTGGAGTCCTCCTGGTATTTCATCCGCTACGCCTGCCCCCGCCTGGAAGAGCGAGCCTTTGACCCGGAAGCGGTTAAGTACTGGCTGCCTGTGGATCAGTACATCGGGGGGATAGAACACGCCATTTTGCATCTCCTCTACTCCAGATTCTTTGTGAAAATGCTCCGGGATATGGACTATCTCCCCGGCCTCAACGAACCGTTTAAAAACCTTTTGACCCAGGGCATGGTCCTCAAGGACGGGGCCAAGATGTCCAAGTCCAAGGGCAATGTCGTGGACCCGGACACCATGATAAACCACTACGGGGCGGACACGGTCAGATTGTTCTGCCTGTTTGCCGCGCCCCCGGAAAGGGACATGGAATGGAGCGAATCCGGGATAGAGGGGGCCAGCCGCTTTCTGCACCGCGTATGGCGCCTGGCTCAGGACTTAAAGGAAGATCTCCGTCCCATCGGACCCTGCGCGAGGCTCGCGGGCGAGGACCTTCAATCCGGGGAAAAGGATCTGCGGCGCAAGGAACACCAGACCGTGGACAAGGTCAACAGGGACATTGAAAACCGCTACCAGTTCAATACGGCCATAGCGGCCATAATGGAGCTGACCAACGCGGTTTATGCGGTCAAGGACGAACTGCGGCAGACCGAACAGGGTAAAAAGATCATCTCTTCCGCGATAAGCACCATTCTGGCCACCCTGTCCCCCATGGCTCCGCATATATGCGAGGAACTCTGGGAAATCACCGGGCACGATCGTACCCTGGCGGAGACCGCGTGGCCCCAGGCCGACCCCGAGGCCATGAGTAAGGAGGAAATCCTGGTCGTGCTCCAGGTAAACGGCAAGCTGCGCAGCAAACTCTCCGTGCCCCCGGAAACACCCCGGGAGGAGATGGAAAGGCTGGCCCTTGAGGACGAGAACGTGAAAAAGCACACTAAGGACAAAACCGTGCGCAAGGTGATTGTTGTCCCCGGCAAACTCGTAAACGTGGTGGCCTCCTGACAATGCCCAAGATCAAAACCCTTCTTCCGGCCCTTCTGCTTCTGGCCGCAACCCTTTTCTCCTGCGGCTA
>CAZTKE010000150.1:0-4180 GCA_964614055.1 uncultured Desulfovibrionales bacterium
GATCCGCCGGATTTCGGGATATTGCCGCTTATTGCCGGCACTTTCAGCGTGACCATCATTTCCTCGATTATAGCCATCCCCTTGGGAGTAATGACCGCGGTTTACCTAGCCGAGATTGCCACTCCCAGAATAAGGGGGATTGTAAAGCCCATCGTGGAACTCATCGAGGGTTTGCCCACGGTTGTAATCGGCTTTTTCGGCATGGTAGTCATGGCTCCTTTTCTGCAACGCGTATTCGACATGCCCACCGGGCTTAACCTGTTCAATGCCTCCATAATGCTGGCCTTCATGTCCGTGCCCACCATCTGCAGCGTGTCCGAGGACGCGATTTATTCCGTGCCTCAGGAAATGAAGGAGGCTTCCCTCGCATTGGGGGCGACCCATCTGGAAACCATTATCCGGGTAATTTTGCCCGCTTCCCTATCCGGGATATCCACTGCGGTTATTCTGGGTATATCCCGGGCGGTGGGGGAGACAATGGTGGTTCTGATGGTTGCCGGAGGGGCGGCCATGATTCCCGGCTCACTTTTCGATCCCATCCGGCCCATGCCGGCCAGTATTGCCGCGGAAATGGCCGAGGCCCCGTATCAAAGCGAACACTATTACTCCCTTTTCGCCATCGGACTGGTCCTTTTCGTGTTCACCTTTGCCTTTAATATGCTGGCTGATTACCTGGCCCACAAACACAAGCAGGTCGGGGCGGCCACGCTCTAGACAGTCGGGGAATACAGAGTGAAAGCAAGCACGATTAAAAGACGCAGAAAAAAGCAGACGGCTGTGTTCTGGATACTGCGCGGGGCGGCGCTCATAAATGGTCTGGCCCTTTTTGTCATCCTGTTTTTTATAGTGGTAAACGGGATTTCAGCTATAAATTGGGAATTTTTGACTCAACCCCCGCGCAACTCCATGACCGAGGGCGGGATTTTGCCCTGTATCGTTGGTACCTTTCTTTTGAGTTTCGGATCCCTTCTGGTGGCCTTTCCCTGGGGAGTGGCAACGGCTATATACCTGAGTGAATACGCCAAGCCCGGCCCCTGGGTGCGGATTGTCCGGCTGGGTATAAACAATCTGGCCGGAGTGCCTTCGGTTGTGTACGGCCTCTTCGGTCTGGCCCTTTTTGTTACCGCCATGGGCATGGGGGTGAGCCTTCTGGCCGGGATGCTCACCCTGGGCGCGTTTATTCTTCCGCTTATTATAGGCACTGCCGAGGAAGCGCTACGTTCGGTCCCGCAGACCTATCGCGAGGCATCGCTCGGCCTGGGGGCGACCAAATGGCAGACAATCTACCGGGTGGTTTTGCCCGCGGCCTTTCCCAAGATGCTTACCGGCCTGATCCTGGGACTCTCCCGTGTGGCTGGGGAAACCGCCCCGATAATGTTCACCGCTGCGGTCTTTTATACCCCGGAAATGCCGACTTCGGTATTTTCCGATGTAATGGCCCTGCCCTATCATATCTATGTCCTGGCCACGGCCGGGACCAATATTGAGGAAACCAGGCATTTGCAGTACGGAACCGCGCTTGTTCTCATGGCCCTGGTCTTCGGGATGAACATGTTTTCCATCTGGTACCGCTCCCGGATCCAGAAAAGGACTTAATGGGCCGGTTATGAATAAAATACTTGTTGTCGAAGACGAAATCGATATCTGCAATCTCCTGGCCATCAATCTGGAAAGCGAGGGATTTCGGGTTCTCAAGACTTATAACGGCGAAGACGGGCTGAAGACGGCCCAGGCGGAGAAACCGGATCTTGTAATTTTGGATCTCATGCTCCCCGGGATGGACGGTTTGAAAGTGTGCAAAACCCTTAAAGGGGACGGCAAAACCGAATCGATTCCCATCCTTATGCTCACGGCCAAAGGGGAAGAAGTGGATCGGGTTGTTGGATTCGAGCTGGGGGCGGACGACTACGTGGTCAAGCCTTTTAGCGTGCGCGAGGTAATGCTGCGGATAAAGGCCATACTGAAAAGGAACTCCGGAGAGGAGTCCGGTCGGTACTGGGTTTTCAAGGGGCTGAAGGTGGACGCGGAAAGCATGTTCTGTTCCGTGGATGGAGAGGATATGCAGCTTACCGCCACTGAGTTCAAGCTCCTTTCCCATCTGGTCCAGAACCGGGGACGGGTTCTCTCCCGGGAACATCTTTTGGACAAGGTCTGGGGATATGAATTCGAGGGCTATGCCCGCACCGTTGATACCCATATCCGCCGCCTCCGGGTCAAGCTCGGCCAGTATGCCGGCTTTATCCACACCATAAGGGGAATCGGGTATCGTTTTACCCCGGAGGAGGAGAGTTGATAAACAGTAAAAGAATTTCCCTGCGCACCAAACTGACCCTTTTTATGTGGTCGGTTATGCTTCTTTTGATAATTTTCCCGGTGTACCTCATTTTCAGTTCCCTGGAGGGCGAGGTGCGCAAGGAGGCGGTACACCGGGCGGAAGAAGTATGCGGGGCGCTGGTTCTGGCCTTGGATGCCGAGTTCGGTCGGGAAGGGGAGGTCGATCTGCAGGGTTTTGTCAACCGCGCCGGAAAAGATCTCAATCTGCGGGTGACTTTCGTGAATAAAAACGGCTACGTACGCGCTGATTCCGATGTAGAGCGTTCCCGTCTGGAAGAATTGGATAACCATATAAACCGCCCGGAAATCAAATCCGCCCTGCGCAACGGAAACGGGAACAGCATCCGCTATAGCCGAACGGTCAAGGACGTGCTTCTGTATTATGCCCGCAAAATTGGCGGCGATACACTTCCTGAGGGTTATTTACGCATTTCCATGCCTTATTCCCGGGTGCAAAAGGCCCTGGACCGGATGTCCGGGGATATCTGGGCCATTGTCCTTGCCTGTTTCCTTGGTTCCGGGCTGGTCATATTTTTTATCGTCCGTCAGTTGACCCGGTCCATAAAAGAATTGTCCTCCACCGCGGAAGCTATCGGTCAGGGAGACTACTCCCGGCGGGTGTACGAGGTCCCGGCACCGGAATTCCGGCCTCTTGCGGATTCACTGAATGAAATGGCCCATGATGTGGAACATAATTTAAAGCTTATTTCCAAACAAAAGATAGAGCTGGAAGTGATTCTGGACAGCATGAAGGACGGGGTACTGGCTCTGGACAGGCACGGTCATATACAGAACTGCAACCGGTATTTCCAGAAGATGTTTACAAGTACTTCCGCATGCACGGGGAAAAGACCCCTGGAAATAATAATGCACTCCGAGCTGCAGAAGCTTTGCGATAAGGCCTTGTCCCGGGATAAAAACGAAAACTTCGATCTTTTAATCCAGGTGGATGACAGGTTCTTTGACGTGAATGTAGTTAATACCCCGGGTGCCGGGGATTTGGGCGCGATCGTGGTCTTTCACGACATAACCGAGCTTAAGCGGGTGGAGAACATGCGCAAGGATTTTGTGTCCAATGCCTCCCACGAATTGCGTACTCCCCTGACCTCGATCAAGGGGTACACGGAAACCCTGTTGGGCAACGAAAAGATTTTGCAGGAAAAGGGGCCGGAGATGCTGGAGGTTATCCACAAAAACGCCAATTCCATGATGCGTCTTTTGGAGGATATCCTGCAGCTTTCCCGGATCGAGTCGGAAAGGGAAGTCCTGGAAATGGAAACAGTGGATATGCAGCATGTAATATCCAAGGCCTGGAGCGAGTGTTCCTCCCTTATCCAGGACAAGGACATAAATTTTGAAGGGGAAATAGACCCTGCCTGCATTACGGTGCAGGCGGACTCCGGAGGGCTTGTTCAGGTGCTGCGCAATCTTCTGGAGAACAGTATCAAATACGTTCCAAAGCGGGGCGGCCTGATCAGGGTCTTGTGCCGGGATAAGGAAAGCGAGGTCTGGGTCGGGGTGGAAGACAACGGCCCGGGCATCCCCTTAAATGCCCAGGAACGTGTATTTGAGAGGTTCTACCGGGTGGAGGAGCACAGAAGCGGACAGGTCAAGGGAACCGGCCTGGGTCTTTCCATCTGCCGCAATATTCTGCGCCGGATAGACGGAAGGATATGGGTGGAGAGTCCGGTTCCGGACAGCGACACCGGGACCATAGTCTGGATGGCCCTTTTAAAGGCGAACGTACAGGAATGATTCAACGCGGGCTTTTGCAGCGGTCAGGAATTTATTTTCCGAAAACTAAATTCTAAAACATAGCGATTTTAATCATGAGCAAAAATATAAA
>CAZTKE010000151.1:0-4155 GCA_964614055.1 uncultured Desulfovibrionales bacterium
GTCTGCGTGGGCGGGGGAACCGGGATTGCGGCCATGCACCATATCGCCAAGGGGCATTACCAGGCGGGCAATCATGTGGCCGCGGTTATCGGGGCCCGGAGCAAGGACCTCCTTTTGTTCCACGACGAGCTGGCCGCTTTTTGTCCGGAAGTCCTGGTGGCCACCGACGACGGCAGTTTCGGTCATAAGGGCCTGGTTACCGAGGTGCTGCAGAAATATCTGGATGAACATTCCGACGTGGGCGAAGTTGTCGGAGTGGGGCCGGTGCCCATGATGCGCGCCGTTGCCGAGGTTACCCGGCCCACGGGGATAAAGACCACGGTAAGCCTGAACTCGATCATGGTCGACGGGATCGGGATGTGCGGGGCCTGCCGGGTGAGCGTGGACAACCGCATCCGTTTCGCCTGCGTGGACGGCCCGGAGTTCGATGCCCATCAGGTGGATTTCGACGAGCTTTCCCGCCGGCTGAAGGCGTTTGTACCCCAGGAACAAGAATCCTATAAACTCTTTTGTAAGTGCCATGAGCAAGAAAAATAGAATTAAGGATCGCGTGGGCATGCCCATGCAGGATGCGGGGGAAAGGGCCGGAAATTTCAGTGAAGTGTCCCTGGGCTACACCCTGGAGCTGGCCCGGGAAGAGGCCGCGAGATGCCTGCAGTGCAAGACTCCCACCTGCCAGCAGGGCTGCCCGGTGGAAGTGGATTGCAAGTCTTTCATCCGCATGGTGGCGGAAGATGATCTGGAGGGCGCCTTTAAGACGATAAAGGAAACCAACAGTCTTCCGGCCATCTGCGGCCGGGTCTGTCCCCAGGAAAATCAATGCGAGGGAAGCTGTAAGCTGAGAAAGACAGGCAAGCCGATTGCCATCGGCCGTCTGGAGCGTTTTGTTGCGGACAACTATTACGCCCAAAATTCCTGTGAGGCCATTGCCGGGGACGAGGCCTGCCGGTTGATAGACGAGGACCTGCGGGTGGCCGTGATCGGCTCCGGTCCCAGCAGTCTCACCGCAGCCGGGTATCTGTCCACCAGGGGGATAAAGGTCTCCGTCTTCGAGGCCCTGCACGAGCCGGGCGGGGTTCTGGTTTACGGGATCCCTGAGTTCAGACTGCCCAAGTCGGTTGTGCATACCGAGATCGAGACCCTGAAGGCCCAGGGAGTGGAGTTTGTCTGCAACCACGTGGGCGGACCCACCAGCGGGATCAGCGAACTCATGGACAAGGGATACAAGGCGGTATTCATAGGCGCCGGCGCAGGGCTGCCCAAGTTTCTGGGCCTTTCCGGGGAGAATCTGATCGGGGTGTACTCGGCCAACGAATATCTGACCCGGGTCAACCTCATGCGCGGTTATCGCTTTCCGGAGTTTGACACCCCGGTTCCCCGGGGGAAAAAGGTGGTGGTCCTCGGCGGGGGCAACGTGGCCATGGACGCCGCGCGTACCGCGCTCCGGCTGGGCGCGGAGGAAGTAAAAGTCGTCTACAGACGCACCCAGGGGGAGATGCCGGCCAGACGCGAGGAATTGGAGCACGCCCTGGAAGAAGGGGTTAAGCTGGAGATACTTTCCTCTCCCCTGGAATTCACAGGAGATGAACAGGGCAATCTGTGTTCCCTGCGCCTGCAGCGAATGGAACTGGGGCCGGAGGATGCAAGCGGCCGGTGCAAACCGATTCCGGTAAGCGGAGACGAATTCGAGATAGATGCGGACATGGCGGTTATTGCCGTGGGCACGGGCCCCAATCCGGTTCTTATAAATTCCTCCCCGGAACTTAAACTAAATGAGCGCGGTTATATCCAGGTCGATCCCCATACCGGGGAGACCAGCATGCCCATGGTCTTTGCCGGGGGAGACATAGTCACCGGTGCGGCTACGGTTGTCCTGGCCATGGGAGCCGGGCGCCGGGCGGCCAGGGAAATCGCCCGCAGACTGAAAAAGGATGCTGATTAATGACCCAGATTGCCGGTATTAAATTCAGGGAATGCAGCCCTGTTTACTATTTTGACGCTTCCGAGTTGGAGCTGCGGGAAAACGACTGGGTGGTGGTCCGGACGGAGGAGGGCCTGGGCATGGGTTATGTGGCCCGCCTGACCGACCAGGTCCCGGACAAGATCAAGGAAAATTCCCTGAAGGAAGTGCAGCGCAAGGCCACTGCGGAAGACATGGAGACGGCCAAGGACAATAGCCGTGTGGGTCACGAGGCTTTTCAGTACTGCCGGGAGAGGATATCCGAGCGCGGTCTGGAGATGAAGCTCGTGGACGTGGAGGTCTTTTTCGACCGCAGCAAGATAATTTTCTTTTTCGCCGCTCCGGGGCGGGTGGATTTCCGGGAACTGGTCAAGGATCTGGTCAAGGCGTACAAAACCCGTATCGAGCTCAGGCAGATCGGTGTTCGACACGAAACACAGATGGTCGGCGCGGTTGGAAACTGCGGGCAGGTTTGCTGCTGTCGCCGTTATTTGCGTAAATTCGATCCGGTGACCATAAAGATGGCCAAGGACCAGAATCTGTTTCTGAATCCGGCCAAAATCTCCGGGGTGTGCGGTCGTCTTCTTTGCTGCCTGGCCTATGAGCAGGAGAACTATTCCCAGTTCAAGAAGAAACTGCCCCGGATCGGCAAGCGCTACCATACGGAGCAGGGTATTGTCCGTGTGCTGCGCTCCAACCTGTTTCGGGATTCTTTGACCGTGCAAAATGAAGAAGGCCAGGAGCAGGAGATATTTTTGGACGAGTGGAAGGCCATTGTCCGTTGCCAATGCACCGGCAACGAGGAACAGCAAAGCTCGGCCCAGGGAGATAAAAGCCGGGATAAAGCCCGGGAGCGCGGCCTCGGAGTCCGGGCCGCCGACAATTCCGGAAGCGGTAATGCAAAAGGCCGAAAAAACGAAAAAAGTGGACCCGGAAAAAAGAAGGGCAAGCCGAAACGCAAGGGGAGCGGCGGCAATCAGAGATGATAAACAGGAGGAAGTCTTGAGCAGTTTTTACGTTTCCACCCCTATATACTACGTAAACGCCAATCCCCATTTGGGGCACGCTTATACCACGATTATCGCGGATGCGGTGAATCGTTTTCATAAATTGGCGGGTAAGGACACGTATTTTTTGACCGGAACCGACGAGCACGGGGACAAGATAGTCCAGGCGGCGGCGGACAACGGTGAAGAGCCCCGGGAATACGTGGATCGGGTCAGTGATATGTTTTGCCGCACCTGGCCCGGGCTGGAAGTGGAAAACGACCGCTTTATCCGGACCACGGATCCCGATCATATCCAATGCGTCCGGGATCTCCTGCAAAGGGTTTACGACAAAGGGGATATATATTTCGGCGAATACGGCGGATACTATTGCTACGGCTGCGAGCGCTTTTATACGGAGAAAGAATTGGAAAACGGCCTGTGCCCGGATCACAGGGTGGAGCCGGAATACATAAAGGAGTCCAATTATTTTTTCCGCATGCGCGACTATCTGGAGCCCCTGCGCCGGCATATAGAGGAAAATCCGGATTTCATCCGCCCTGAGCGGTATAGAAACGAGGTCCTGGGCCTTTTGCGGGAGGATCTGGACGACCTGTGCATCTCCAGACCCAAGACCCGGCTTACCTGGGGCATAGAACTGCCGTTCGACTCCGAATACGTGACCTATGTGTGGTTTGACGCCCTTATCAATTACGTAACCGCCCTGGGCGGCCCGGACGGAGACGGTTTTAAGCGCTTCTGGCCGAATGCGCATCATATAGTGGCCAAGGACATACTCAAGCCGCACGCGGTTTTCTGGCCGACCATGCTTATGTCCGCCGGTATCCCCCTTTTCAAGGGGCTCCGGGTGCACGGATACTGGAATGTGAACGAGACCAAGATGTCCAAGAGCCTGGGCAATGTGGTCGCCCCGCTGTCCATGAAGGACAAATACGGCCTGCCCGCTTTCCGCTATTTCCTTTTGCGGGAGATGAACTTCGGGCTGGATGCCTCTTTTTCCGAAGAGGCCCTGGTAAACAGGCTGAATTCCGATCTGGCCAATGATCTGGGCAATCTGTTCAACCGGGTGCTTTCCATGACCAAAAAGTATTTTAAGGGGCAGGTCCCGGCCATGGGCGAGCTGAATCAGGATGATGAAGACCTGATTCAGGCCGGTTTCGAGGCCTTGAAAAGCTATCAGGCCCTGTT
>CAZTKE010000152.1:0-4113 GCA_964614055.1 uncultured Desulfovibrionales bacterium
AGGTCAAAAGCAGGGTCATTATGTCCGAGAATGTTACCAGCCAGGCGGCGCCGCCGCCTCCATCTCCGCCTTTTTTCTCCTTTCGCCCGGCCATTTGACGTTAGTCCTGTTCCTGCCTTGCTTTGGGCGGCAGATAGCTGTTCAGCTTCTCGGCGATGATCCGCGGGTTCTCGCCCTTGGAAATGGACAATATCCCTTCCAGGATCATTTCCCTGCCCAGCACTTCCTGCTTGCTCCTGGTCTTCAGCTTCCCGGACATGGGATTGAAAACCAGGTTGGCCAGGAGTGCTCCGTAAAAAGTGGTCAGAAGGGCCACCGCCATGGCCGGCCCAATGGTACTGGGATCATTCATGGTCTGCAGCATCTGTACCAGGCCGATAACCGTACCTATCATTCCCATGGCCGGGGCGAATGCACCCATTATGCCCAGGATTTCCGCCCCGGTTTCGTGCCTTTCCTCCAGGTAGGAAATCTCGGTCTCCAGAATCTCCTGGATAGTCTGCGGTTCCAATCCGTCCACGGTCAATTGCAGCCCCTTGCGCAGGAAATCGTCATCCACCTCCTTTAAAAGCGGTTCCAGGGACAGGATGCCTTCCCTCCTTGCCCGGTTGGCATAATCCAGAAACTGTTCAATGATCGTTGCCGGATCCTTGGACTTGGTAAAAAAGGTGTTCTTGACCACCCCGATCACCCCGACTACATGCCCCAGCGGATAATTGACCAGAGTTGCGCCTATTGTTCCCCCGATGACAATAAGCATGGCCGGGAGGTTTATAAAAACGAGCGGGTTCCCGCCGACCACAATGGCGGAAGCCACAAGACCGAAAGCAAGAAAAATCCCTATTATAGTCGCAAGATCCATAAAAGCCCGCCTATTTGCTCAATCTCCCGGTTCGTCCGCCTTTTGACAGTGGATACGACAGAAATTTTTGCGCCGTTTTAAACCCGGGTCAAAAATGCCTTTTCCCCTGTATAACTCTTTCGGCCATTTACCCTGAATACTTTAAATTGTTTTCCTTATTTTTCCGGATAGATCAACTCCCCTTTTCCAAAGCAATCCATTCGGAGCCTTGAATTCAGAGAATTTCGCCCGGAATGCACACAAACTTCTCACTTGTATTCCCTGGCCCCGAAAAGACGGGTGCCCACCCGGATCAAAGTGGCCCCCTCCTCAATGGCCTGAGGGAAGTCAGCGGTCATGCCCATGGACAAATGTTGCAGATTTCTGCCCAGTTTTTGTTCCATTTCCTCTTTTAATTCCCGCAGGCGGACAAAATAAGGACGGCTCTTTTCCCCGTCTTCAAAAAATGGCGGCAAAACCATAAGACCCTGAAGGTCCAGTCCGGGCAACTCTTCAATACCGACACATACCTCTTCCGCCTCCGCCGGCAGAACCCCGGATTTTTGCTTTTCCTCACCAATGTTGACCTGGACCAAAACCGGCTGCACCGAATTGGATTCCCGGACAATACTATCCACCCTGTGGGCCAATTTAAGCGAATGCACGGTCTGGATAAGGGAGAATCTCCCGGCCACCTGCCTGGCCTTGTTACTCTGGAGATGGCCTATGAAATGCCAGTCAATATCCAGATGGGACAAATTTTCCATCTTGGTCTGGGCTTCCTGTACATAATTCTCCCCAAAAGTCCGCTGCCCGCACTCAAAAAATTCGGCAACCATATCCGCTGAATGGGTCTTGGAAACGGCCACCAGGGTAATGTCCCGCATGGAACGCCCGGAGCTAAGCGCCGCCTCACTCATTTCCTCTTGCAGTTTTTCCAGATTGTATTTCAACTCTGATTTGTCCATATCTGCTCCTGAATCACCGGATTAGACTCTCTTGCGTCAAAAAGCTCGCCGGGATCAACTATTCCCCGAATCCCAGGGTGGTTAAAAGAGAAGGATTTTCATGCCATTTCGGCTTAACCTTAACCCAGAGTCCCAGATAGGCCTTTTTACCCAGCAATTGTTCTGCTTCCATCCTGGCCTGGGTTCCGATTTTTTTAAGCCGCTCCCCTTTTTGGCCAATAACGATCGGTTTGTGCCCGCTGCGGGAAACCAGGATATTGGCCTCAATCCGCACCAGGCCCTCTTCCTCCTCCCACGTCTCTATCTGCACGGCAATGTTATACGGCAATTCATCGTGCAAATTCAAGAACAGTTTCTCCCGAATCGTCTCGGAAACCATGAACTTGAGGGGAAGGGTGGAAAGCTGTTCTTCGGGATACATGGCCCGGCCCGGGGGGAGGAGGGCGCGCAGGCGTTCCAGTATTTCCGCAGTGCCTTCACCCTGTTCAGCACTCAGGGGGAAGACTTCCGTTTCCGGCCACTGCCTGTGCAGTCTGTCCATTAGCGGCAAAAGGGCCTTTTTATCCCCCAGAATATCGGTCTTGTTCAATCCCAGCAGAAACGGCACGCCCAGACCTTTAAGACTCCGGGAAAGCAGGCTCAGATCATCTTCCAGTTTTCGCGGTTTTCTGGCGTACATCTCCGCATCCAAAAGCAACAACACCGCATCCGCGGCCTGGAGACCGTTTCGCGCCGCCCGGAGCATGAGCTCGTTCATGCGGCCCTTGTGTGCATGTATGCCGGGCGTGTCCAGAAACACTGCCTGCAGGTCTTCCCTGTTCAAGATACCGGTTATCTGGTTGCGTGTGGTTTGCGGCTTGGGCGTGACAATAGCCACCTTTTCCCCAAGCACCTGATTCAAAAAAGTGGATTTGCCGGCATTGGGCGGCCCGATCAGGGCAATAACCCCGAAACGAAAATCCTGTTTTCTCTCACTCATCTTCCCTCCTCGGGAAAAGTCATCCCCTGACTTTAATTCTTTTATGCCCTTTATCCTCCTAAAGGGCCTCCAAAACAAACTCGCGTTGTATGCCCTCTTTCGGGCCCTCCGACATAGCGTGTGAATTTTTTATATTTTCTCCGCCTGATCTTATTGGATGCTTTTAACGGGAGGGTCGCGCGTTTTCTTGGCCCCGCCAAAAGGGGGAAACCGGACCGGGAAACAACTCTAAATACGAACTGGAAACATTACCAACTTAGATACAAGAAAACCTTTTCTCCCTCTACACACTAGAGTCCGGAGGGGGAAAGCATCCCCCTTTGGCGGGGCCTAGAAAACACCGAGCCGGTAGTTTGGCATCCAATAAGATCAGGCGGAGAAAATCCACATCAAGCGTCAAGAAGCCATTTTTTATATTCTATTCCTCCAGACCCTTTTTGATTCCAAACTTCCGGCCCCTCTTTAAGCCCCTAAAATCATCCGTCCCAAAAACCCGGCCAAGGCTTAAAGCTTCAGACGAACTCGGCCCCCTTTCCAGCCTCAAAGGCCTGACCGACTTTCAAAACCCGAAAAGTGGCCAGGCTGAATCCGGAAAAAACGCTTTCAAGGAAAAACAAGGGGCTTATGTAAGTCTCGTGCCAGTCAAAATAGACCACCAGTTCACTGCCGTTCCACTCATAACCGGAGATCAGGGGCCTTAAATCCAGGGTGTGCACCTTCTTTTTCCCCTGCTTGTGCACCAAAAAGGAAGGTGCGTCCATAAATCCCGCCCATGTCTCTTGCATTCCATGTTTTTGATCCGGGGAAAATGTAATCTTATATTTCTCCGCTACCGGACGGGGCTGGCGCTTGGCCATGCTCAGCTCCTGAATGCGAAGTGCTTCCAGGCCCCGGGGCAGGTTACTGTTCAGCTTTGAAACAGTTTCTTTTTCTTCCAGTCGGCGGCGGAAAAAGATATTCACCCATTCGGACAGACTTTCCACGCCCACGGGCAGGGCCTGGCCAAAGGAAAACAGGGGCAGGGGATGAAATCCGCTGGAAAAGGTCATGGGCAGATCCGCCCGGCGCATGGCCCGATCCAGGACTTTCTGGACCTCCAGCTGGCTCAGCCAGCGGCAATCCTTGGTCTTTGCGTACCAGAGCCGGACATGCGCCCCCTTGTGCGCCGGGTCCTGCTCCGGAGTCCAATTTTCCTTCCCGGCCGTAGTCTGTTCCTCTGCCAGGGTGTCGGCCGCGAATACCGGCTCAATTTTCATCTCTTGCCCCTGCTCGGACAAGAGCGAATCCCGGCCCAGGTGGTTGCAGACGCCGCAGCCGGTGCACCC
>CAZTKE010000153.1:0-4008 GCA_964614055.1 uncultured Desulfovibrionales bacterium
ATCTTTCACGCCCGCGGACTCATAAACACCAAGGCCATCCAGCACAATCTGGACTGGGTATGGCCCTACTGGGTAAACCGCCAATTCAATCCCGGGGACAATTCCTTTATCCCCCGGGCGTTTTCCTTCAGTCACATAAACCTCACCCACCGCAACTGGACCGGCGTGGGCATAATGGATGACGACCACTATCCCATAATCGACCCCCGCGGCCTGGTCACCCCTTTTTACGACGGGTGGTCCGTGGATTTCTGGCTTTTGCTTGCAAACGGCAAAATGATCGTTCCCAGCCGGGAAAGACAATGCCGCCAGACCCTGGAACTGGATCCGGAACCGGCGGTGGTTACCGAATTTGAAAAACACGGAGCCGGGCTCACCTCCCGGGTAGGCCTGAAAAGGGAAAATGAAAAAGAACTTGATCTAAGCATGCAGGTAACGGTCAACGCTCCGCCTGGCTCGCGCCTGATCCTGTCCGTGCGTCCCTACAATCCGGAAGGTGTGCAGATCATAGAAAAAATCAGATACGATCCGGAAAGCGCACGGATCAAGGTAGACAAGGAACCCGGGCTAACACTTCCAACCGCCCCGGAAAAAATGATCTTTTCCGATTACGACCGCGGGGACGTCTTTCATCGCCTGGAAAAGCAGCCCCGGGAGAAATCCGTATCCTGCCGGGTGGGTATGGCCACGGCCGCGGCTGTTTTCAAAACCGGGGAAGAGGAAGCAAAATTCCGGTTTTCCCAGCCCATGCCAACGGAGAACAGCCCCGCGGACATTAAATTCAGCGAACTCACCTCCACATCCGCCAAGCTGAACACCCCGGAGGAAAAAATCAATTTCCTGTTCCGGGCCTCGGAATACACTCTTCTCTTGCTTTCCGCCCGGGATTTTGTTCCCGGACCATACACATACAAGCGCTTCTGGTTCAGGGATGCCTGTCTCATGCTGCACGCCCTGATCAAGCTGGGGCACACGCAAAGGTCCATGCGCATATTAAGCGAATTCCCCAAGCGGCAAAAGCCCACCGGATTCTATCATTCCCAGCAAGGGGAATGGGATTCCAACGGCCAGGTCCTATGGATAATATCCCGCCTGTCCCGGCTCAGTGACCGGGATATTCCGCACGAACTCCTGCGTTCAGCAGTGCGCGGGGCGAAATGGATAAAACGCAAACGACTGTCCCTGCGCAGAAACGACCCCGTGTCCGGACTGTTTCCGGCCGGATTCAGCGCGGAACACCTGGGTCCGAATGACTATTATTACTGGGACAACTTCTGGGCCCTGAGCGGCCTGCGGGAGATAGCGCCCGTGCTTGAACGGGCCGGTTTCCCCAAGGAAGGCGCGGCGGCAAAAAACCAGGCCCTGGAGCTGGAGGAATGCATTCACAAGAGCCTGGAATTCGCCATGCAGCGTCTTAACCGGGAAATACTGCCCGCCTCCCCTTTCCGGAGGATGGACGCCGGAGCGGTAGGCTCCCTGGCCGCGGACTACCCCCTGCAGCTAAGGCCCGCAGGCGATACCGCGGTCCTGAATACGATCGACTATCTGCAAAAAAACTGCTTTTATGACGGGGCGTTTTTCCAGGAAATGATCCACTCCGGACAAAATCCGTATCTGTCCCTGTGTATTGCCCAGGGTCTCTTGCGCAATCAGGGGCATGGACACGAGCCGCTGGTCCGCAAGGTGGCCGATCTGGCCTCGTCCACCGGGACCTGGCCGGAAGCGGTTCATCCACGCACCGGCGGAGGCTGCATGGGGGACGGACATCACGGCTGGGCCGCCGCGGAATGGATACTCATGCTCGCCAATATGTTCGTGCGGGAGGAAAACGGCTTTTTGATCCTGGGCAGCGGTGTGTTCCCGGAATGGTTCGACTCCGGCCAAAAGTTCTCCTTCGGTCCCACCCCCACGGAGCACGGAAACATATCCGTGATTTTTGAACCGGCTGAAGACAGCTGGTACTTGCGCATAAAAGGCCAACAGCCTATACTTGCGGATAAATGTAAAGTACGGGTCCCGGGATTCAAGCCGGAGATCGTTTCCAGGGAAAAAAAGGAACTCCGAATAAAACTGCACAGATCATGAAAATATGCATGTTCACCAATACATACCTCCCCCATGTCGGGGGGGTGGCCAAATCCGTACACACTTTCACCCGCAACCTGCGCGAATTCGGGCACGAAGTGCTTATTGTCGCCCCGCAATTCCCGAATACCGATCCCAAAAACGACTATAACGTCTACCGCCTTCCGGCCATACAGAATTTCAACGGCAGTGATTTTTCCGTACACATCCCGGTTCCCTCCCATCTAAAGGAAAGACTGAACGGCTTTAAACCGGATATAATGCATACCCATCATCCCTTCCTTCTCGGGGATACCGCCCTGCGGGCGGCCAGACAGCACAATGTGCCCCTGATATTCACCCACCATACCCGGTACGAGGAATACACGCATTATGTACCGTTCGACTCCAGGATACTGAAACGGTTTGTAATAAACCTGTCCACGCAGTACGCCAATATGTGCAACCGGGTAATCGCCCCGAGCAAAAGCATCGCCCGGCTCATCGCTAAAAGAGGGGTCAATACCCCCATTTCCGAAATACCCACGGGCATAGATCCGATTTTTTTTCAGCGCGGGGACGGAAAAGAAAAGAGAAAAATGCTCAACATCCCGGAAGATGCCTTTGTTCTCGGACATCTGGGGCGACTGGCTCCGGAAAAGAACCTCGGTTTTCTGGCGGAAGCGGCAGCCGATTTTATGGCTAAAAACGAAGACGCCTATTTTCTGGTAGCCGGTAACGGGCCGGAAAAACAAAAAATCCAGGACATCTTTTTCCGCAAAAAAATTTACTCCCGGCTTATTCTGGCCGGAACCCAGACCGGAGAAAATCTTTACAGCGTGTACCGGGCCATGGATATATTTATATTCTCCTCTTTCAGTGAGACTCAGGGTCTGGTTATAGCCGAGGCCATGGCCGCCTCCCTGCCGGTAATCGCCCTGGACGCACCCGGAGTGCGGGAAGTGGTTGAAGACGGCGGGAACGGAAGGCTCCTTCCCGGAGAAAGCAAAAAATCGGATTTTGTCCAGGCCATTCAGGAGCTATACCTTTCCCCGGAAAAAACAAAATCCATGCGGGAAAAGGCGCGGCAAACAGCCGCCGAGCTGACCCATGACAAGTGCTCGCGCAAACTGGAAGAACTCTATGCCGAGGCCATGCGCAACCACGCTTATGAACAAAAAAAACCGGACCTGAAAACCTGGGAAGGGCTGCAGAAATCACTGGCCGCGGAATGGGATCTTCTGACCCAGAAAACCAATGCCATCCTCAGTGCGGTCTATCCGGAATCCTCGAGGGCAAATAACGGGCTGGATATGAATGAAAAAAATAGCTGAGACGTTCACCTCCACCCTGAAACTGACCGGCAGGCATCCGGGGATACTGGTTTATGTCCTGTTTTTGCTTCTTATAATCGGGGCCGCTTTCTTCTGGAAATTCAGCCCTATCGCGGAACATTTGGATGTGTCCGGGATAATGAACTGGGCCCGGCGTATCACCACCCTGCCCCTTTTGATAATAATTTCCCTGGGAGCGTATATCCTGGCCGGGATGACCATGTTCCCCATGTCCATATTAAACACTGTCCTGGCCCTTTTGCTCGGACCGTGGAAGGGATTCTTCCTGGCCTTCAGCTGCAATATCATAAGCGCCCTTTTCTGCTATGTTGTGTTCCGTTATCTGGGCCGCAGACCATTGCAGGCCATATCCGGGGAAAAAATCAAACATTTTAGCCGCAAGGCTGGCGAACGTGGTTTTTTGTTCGTGATTATTCTGCGCAATTCTCCCATGGCCTTTGGCATGGTCAACATGACCGCGGCCCTGACCCACGTCAAATTCCGGGACTATTTTTTCGGCTCCATACTGGGCATGCTCCCCGGCACCCTGGCCGTGTGTCTTCTGGCCGGAGAGCTGAAAAACATGGTCATCGAACCCAACATTTCCTCG
>CAZTKE010000154.1:0-1968 GCA_964614055.1 uncultured Desulfovibrionales bacterium
TCACCGCGTTTTTTTGTCTGGCCGCCGGGGTGTTCGCCGCATGGGCCTGGAGCCCGCTGGGAGTGGCTGAACAGATCGTCTTTGGACGGGGAGGAGGGCCATGATCTGGGCGGCGGTGATCTTTTTCCCACTTGTTCTGGCCGGTCTTTTGATCCTGCCCCGCTTTAAAGACCTGATCTGCAGGCACGGGCTGTGGCTGGCCTGCATCCCGGCCTGCGTTTTGGCCGTGGCCGGAACGGACGCGGATCCGGCCCGATTTCCCTTTCTGTTTCTGGGCGCTTTTTTGCACTTCGGGGAGTTCGGCCGGGTTTTTCTGCTTTTGACATCTGTTTTATGGGCGGCGTCCGGACTGTTCGCGAGTGGGTATTTTTCAAAGGATCGCCTCGGGGCGGTCCGGTTCAGCCTGTTTTTTCTGCTTACCCTGTGCGGAAATCTCGGTTTGTGCCTGGCCCAGGATCTGTCTTCCTTTTATGCGTTTTTCGCATTGATGAGTTTTTCCGCCTACGGGCTTATAGTGCACGAGGGAACTGACAAAGCCCTGCGTGCTGGACGGGTATATTTGGTCATGACCGTCCTGGGTGAAGTGTGTCTGGCTGCTTGCTTTTTTTATGCCGGGCTGGCCGCTCCGGATATGCATAGTCTGTCTTTTGCCGAGGTTGTACCGGCCCTTAGGGGACATCCGCATGAAGCCGTGGTTTTAACCCTGGCCTATATCGGCTTCGGGATAAAGGCCGGGGCCCTTGTCTTGCATTTCTGGCTCCCCCTGGCCCATCCCGCGGCCCCGATACCGGCCAGCGCCGTATTGAGCGGGGCGATGATCAAGGCCGGGCTTTTGGGCTGGCTGCGGATGTTTAATCCCGGGGAACCCCGACAGTGGGGGATTGTCCTGGCCTGGCTGGGAATTTGTGCCGCTGTGTACGGAGTGCTGGCCGGGGTGCGGCGCAAGGACCCCAAAACGATCCTGGCCTATTCCAGTATAAGCCAGATGGGACTTATGACCATGGCCCTGGGCTTTATTCTAGTGGGGGGCAAGGCCGGGGCAGGGGAAGTCCTGTCCGGTTTGCTCTTTTTTGTCCTGGTCCACGGCACGGCCAAAGGGTCGCTTTTTCTGGGAGTCGGCCCGGCCCTGGCCGCAGGGAAACGCACTGCCCGGGGCCGGATCGTTCTTGCCGGGCTGATCCTGGCCTCTCTGGTCCTGGCCGGGCTGCCCCTGAGCGCCGGGGCCGTGGTCAAGCTGGCCCTCAAGCACGGAGCGGCTTTACTCCCCGGGCCGTGGTCCGGGGTTTTTAAAGCTGTGCTCGGATTCACCGCGGCCGGGACCATGTTTTTGCTTTCCGTGTTTATCCGCCGGGTACGGGATAGGATGCCGGACAAAAATAAGGTCCCGGATGGAAAGATGTTTGCCGCGTGGGCCGGGCTGGTGGTGGTTTTGGTCCTGGCCGTGCCCCTGGGTCGGCTCCTCCCCTTTGTCCATATTCAGTCCCTGGCCGGAGCCAAACAGGGATTGTTTCCCGGATTGTGGCCGGTGGGTCTGGGGATATTGCTAGCCGTTATTTTTTTAAAAACCGCCTGGAGCGCTCGCGAGCCTGTGGGTTTGGATGAACGATTCCTTGGTTTGTGTGAAAAGGTGTTTGCCTGGTTGCGGGAAAAGTGGCGGTCCGGGCACTATTGCGATCCGGCCTGCAGCAGGCTGGATCTGGAAGGATGGGCGGACCGGCTACTTCAGACACGGTGGATGCTTACAGTACCCGACCGCCTGGAGCATCGGCTCCTTTACTGGCATACCGCCGGTGTTTTATTCATTGTTTTGCTTCTGGTGTTTGTGCTCCTGGCAAGTTAGTTCTTATCCGTAGATTAGAAAGCTTGTATTTAAAGATATAGGGCGTATTAGTTGGATCAAAGCAGAAGGCACTTGTGTCTCTCGCCCCCTCGAAGACTCGGTCGAGGCACAGAGGAAGAGTGGAGAAA
>CAZTKE010000154.1:2068-3981 GCA_964614055.1 uncultured Desulfovibrionales bacterium
GTTGCTCCGCGCCGTGCGCGGCAAAGATAAACCTTGCCTTGCCTCCGGCTCAGGGGCCGCAGGCGGATTGCAGGCATGGTCTGCTTCAGGGAGATTATGGTGAACAGTTGCTATCGGGTAGCCAACTCGGAAATGAGCGGGTGATAAATTCAGTATGCGAAATTTTTTCTCCATTCGCGGCGTGCGCGCAATCGCTCTGCGTACCGTGTTTTTTGCCGTCCTGTGGGCCGTTTTGACCGAGGGCGAGGGGCTTTTGTCCGTGTGGACCTTGCCCGGCGTTTTTGTCGGCGTAGTGGTGAGCCTGCTTCTGTGCCCGGCCCGGGACTGCAAATGGGGGTTTTTGCCGACTGTCCGGTTTATTCCCTATTTTTTATGGCATTCCCTGCTCGGAGGACTGGATGTAGCCTATCGGGCCCTGTCTCCCTGGAGCCGGGTGCGGCCGGAGATACTCGAGTTTCCCTTTGTTCTGGAAAAGGAGCCGGCCCGGGTGTTTTTCATGTGGACCGTCAGCCTCCTTCCGGGCACCGCCGGGGTGGACTTGCAAGAAGACACGGCCCGGATCCACGTCCTGGACACCGGCCTTGCTGATATAGAGAGCCTGCGCGGGCTGGAAAGCCGCATTGCCGGAATTTTCGGGCAGAGAACCGCTGTGGCAAAGAGCCGGAGAAAAAAGAAATAGCCGGGAGCGTGCATTGAGAAAGTTTCCTTCTAACCTTAAAGGAGAGTCGGGTGGGGGATATTAAAGTCTGGTTCGGCAGCAAAAGCCTTTTTCAGCGGGCATGTCCGGTCCCGGGTCTTCTGGTCCTGTTTATGCTTCTCGCGATCCTTTTTTCCGGGTGCGGCCCGCTAGCAAAGGAAAAAATCCGGGATCTGCAAAGCCTGCCCCAGGATCCAGGTTATTTCGCGGCCTCTGCCGCGCAAAACAAAACCCTGGTAGACGCAGGGGAACAGAGGCAGCGTTTCGCCGAATTCCGGCGCAAATGGTTCGCCCCCTGGCATACATCCGGTAATATGCATTCCCCGGAGAAAATTTACTGGGGCGTGGATATGCTATTGAAAAAGGCCTTTTTCGGGGAGAACAAGCAGTCTCACTCCAGGGAATGGAAGGAAAACCTGATCCGCAATTCCGCGCCGGATTCCTTCCCCTCCCTGGATCTGCCGGGAATAATCCTGCGCACATCCTCCCTCCGGGTCCTGCCCACGCAAAAGCCGGCTTTCCGGGATTTTTCCCGGGCCGGAGAGGGATATCCGTTCGACTACATGCAGAACTCCGCGATCTGGGCCGGGACCCCGGTGCGCATCAGGCATGTCTCCCGGGACGGGGCCTGGCTTCTGGTGGAGACGGATTGGGTCTACGGCTGGATAAGGTGCTTTCAGGTGGGGATGGTGGACGGGGAGTTTATTCGTGCCTTTGAGAAAAAGGAACTGGGGGCGGTGGTCCGGGACCGCTTCCCGGTTCGGGACAATGGTGGGGATTTTTTGTTCTTCGCCCGGGTGGGCATGCTTTTGCCGGTTGAAAAGCGGGACGGGCGCGGCTTTTTTTGTCTGGCCCCGGCACCGGGGCTAAACGGACACGCCCGGCTGCGCACCGTATTTCTGGCGGACCGGGATCTGTCCATGGCCCCGCTTGATCTCACCCCGGCGAATATGGCCGATGTTTCCGGGCGGATGATAAAAGAGCCCTACGGCTGGGGCGGGATGTACGGCAACCGGGACTGCTCCGCGCTCATGCGGGACATATTCATTCCGTTCGGGATCTGGCTGCCGCGCAATTCCTCCAGGCAGGCCGAGTCCGGCCGGATAATCTCCCTCGAGGATCTGAGCCGCAGGGAGAAAAAGGCGGCCATCCGGGAGTTTGGGGTGCCCTTTGCCACGCTTTTGCACATGCCCGGGCACGTGGGGCTCTACCTGGG
>CAZTKE010000155.1:0-3928 GCA_964614055.1 uncultured Desulfovibrionales bacterium
AGTTCCCGGGGCTTTTCAAAACGGTTGACCGCCTTGCCTTCAATGACAAAGACCTGCCCTATTTTTTCGTTGCGGACAAAATACTGGCGCACATTTTCCAGATGGATGTTTTCAATACTGGACTCGGCGGCCTTCTTTGAACTGGTAATGGAACTTTCCCCTTTCTCCGGGGTCAGCCCGGTCACATACCCGCTGAATCCGGGCCAAAAGAAATAAGCGGCAAAAAACCCGGCAATCAAAAGCAGGATAATGAGCATTGTCCATACCAGCTTCTTGCCGGGCTTTTTCGCTTCGGTCGCAGCGTCCAGATTGAAGTCATCCGGGGCGGCCTCTTCTCCCTCATTTTCCTCCCCTGCCTCGAATTCCTGGACCAGCTGATCTCCGTCATCTTCTCCCGGGGAAGTTCCTTCCTCCTGGGTAAAAATATTGCCGCACTTGGAGCACTTTAACTTCGCCTGGGAATTCGCCTTGTCCTCCGGCAGATTAAATCGGGTGTGACAATTGGGACACTCAACTATCATGGCTACCTCGCATAGAAAGCAATCCGGGTTTTACTCCTCGAACCTGACCTCAAAAATACCGGGAAGTTCCCTGTATCGTTCGGCATAATCAAGTCCATAGCCAACAATGAATCCCTTTTCCAGCACGAATCCGGGATAGTCCACTTCCACTTCCGCCTGCCGCCTCTCAGTCTTGTCAATCAGGGAGCAAATGCTCACCGATGCGGGCTGACGCGCATCCAGCACCTTGGCCAAAAATTCCATGGAATATCCGGTATCCACTATATCTTCGACCAGAAGCACGTGACGGTTCTTTATGGACATCTCCATGTCCTTGGAAAAAACCATCCGTCCGGAATTGACATTGTCCGCATAACTGGAGAGCCGGACAAAGTCCATTTCCGGTTCAATATCCAGCTGCCGCATAAGATCGGCAAACAAGACAAAAGCCCCTTTTAAAACGCAGACCGCTATTAAATCCTTGCCCCGAAAGTCCCGGGATATCTGCTCTCCCAGCTCCCGGACCCGCGTATTTATCTGTTCGGGGGAAAAGACTTCCTTTAAACGCATATCCTGTTCCTCTAATATGCATACAAAATTGAGTTCCGCCAAGTATCCCGGCCGGAAAAGATACTACTTTTCCAGCGGGGACTCCATATCCATGAGCATAGCCACCTCGTCGCAATCATCCGGATACTTGGGACAGCGCAGGCAATCCGCCCATATCTTTTGCGGCAGGGTGTCCTTGGATATTTTCCAAAACCCCAGGCGGGCGAAAAAATCAGCCTGATAGGTAAGGGTGAACACGCGAAAGATGCCTAGTGTGACCGCCTCGCTCAGGCAGGCGTCCACAATCTTCCTGCCAAAACCGCGGTTACGCAGTTCCTCGCTCAAAACAAGGGATCGGATCTCGGCCAGGCCTTCCCAGACTATACTCAAGGCGCAGCAACCCAGGATGCCTTCCCGCTCCTCGCTAACAATTACGAAAAAATCCCGCAAATGGCTGTACAATTCGCTATAGGAACGGGGCAAAAGCAGGTTCTGGCGGGAATGATGCAGAAGGATGCCGTGAATGTAGCGCACATCCTGTATCCTGGCCTTGCGCAGATATGGGCTTTCCAATTCCTCTACTCCGGCTATTTCAAATGGTTCTGAATGACTTCCCGCAGCTTTTCCCCATCCATATACCCCACATGGGAGAACACCTTGACCTTGTCCTGGTCATAAACCAGTGTGGTGGGCAGGCCGGAGACCTGGAAAAACTGCCCCACGCTGCCCTCCCCCCAAAAAACGGGATAATTAAGGCTGTTTTCCTGCAGAAAATCACGGACAGCTGCCTTGTTTTCATCCATGGATATCCCGATTACCAGGACCTCCTTCGGATCGTGCTCTTTTCGCAGGCGCACGAGATGGGGGATCTCCAAACGGCACGGCGGACACCAGGTGGCCCAGAAATTGACGACCACCACCTTTCCCTTGTAAGTAGCGATTTCGGAAATCAATTCCTTGTAACCAATACTTTCCACTTCCCGTTCGGCGTTTGCCGGGGAACAGGCAATCAGGAAAGATATCCCCAATAAAATAATGCAAAAAATCTTTCTCAAGCCGGGTACTCCTGTTTCTCGTCCCGGTTGGCGGGAAACCCGCCCCGATAGCCCCTGCTTCAAAAAAAGGGGGCAAAATACTTTATACACTCCCAACCGCGCGAGCATGTAGGCTTACTTGAAATTGTTGAAAAGGACAAATATAAACTATAAGGTAGACTGCAGCGGTTTTAGCGCAAATACACGACCACAGGCTCCCCGCCCCAAAAAGGCATGGGCCGGAATCCTCTGTCTACTGGAAAATTCAAAATGAGCAAAGACGAGATAAAACAGACCGAATCCCAGCAAGACACGGAAGATAAAAACCTTCCGAGTATATTTCTGCCCACCGGTCCGGCGATTAAGCCCAAATCCTCCGCTCCGGCCACGGTTGACCCCCTGCGCATGTACCTGCAGGAAATCAACAGATTTCCGACTCTCACTGCAGAGGAAGAATTCGACCTGGCCCGGCGGTATCAGGATGAAAACGACCAGGAAGCCGCGCTCAGGATAATCACTTCCAATCTGCGTCTGGTGGTCAAGATCGCCATGGATTTTCAGCGCAAATGGATGAAGAACCTGCAGGATCTTATCCAGGAGGGAAACGTGGGGCTTATGAAAGCCTTGCAGAAATTCGATCCGGACAAGGAAATAAAATTTTCCTATTACGCAGCCTTCTGGGTCAAGGCCTATATCCTCAAATTCATCATGGACAACTGGCGCATGGTCAAGATCGGGACCACCCAGGCCCAGCGCAAGCTCTTCTATAATCTGAACAAGGAAAAACAGCGCCTGGAATCCATGGGCATTTCCCCGGACAACGAGGCCATTTCCGACAGCCTCCAGGTCACGCGTTCAGATGTGGACCAGATGCAGCAAAGGATGGGCATGAACGACCTTTCCCTGGACATGCCCTACGGAGAGGACGGGGAAACCACTCCCATGAATTTTATCCCCGCCCTGAATGCCGGGGCGGAGGACCAGATCCTCCAGGAAGAGACCGCTTCCCTGCTAAAAGAACACATAAAGGTAATTGAACCGGACCTGAATCCCAAGGAAAAGGAAATCCTGGAAAAACGCCTCTTGGCCGAGACTCCGGCCACTCTGCGGGAAATAGGGGAAAAATACGGGATCACCCGGGAAAGGGTGCGGCAGATCGAGTCCCGGCTTTTGCAGAAGATAAAGAATCAGATGAGCGACAATATCAGCGACTTTTCCCGGGAATGGATAAATGATGACTAGGGACCTGGAAACAATTCGGTACAAGGCCAGGGAACTGGCCCGGGGATGCAGGCTGTCCTTTTACTATGTTTTTGAACGGGAAATCGGCCTGTCCAAGGAGAATTTCCACAACAATCCCATGCTCATCCGGCTGCGGGAGGATATCCTCCCTTTTATCCGGGGCGGATACGGCCACGGTATCGAGCATTGCAAGACGGTCAGCATAGAGGCCGGGGCCCTTACCCTGATCGAGACGGAAAACTTCCCCATGCGCACCAGAAAGCGCCTCAGCCTGCTTGCCCAATGCGCCGGGCTTTTGCACGACATCAGCCGCCTGGAAGAGGACCATGCCCGCAAAGGAGCGGAACTCAGCCGGGAGATTTTGAACGACTATCCCTTGGACAGGGATGAGATGGAGATCATTGCCTTCGCCATTAAAAACCACGAGGCCTTTATCACCCCGCAGTCTCCACCGGACGAGTCAAGCGCCATAGTGAGCAACTGCCTGTATGACGCGGACAAGTTCCGCTGGGGGCCGGACAACTTCAACACTACCCTGTGGGAGATCTGCGATTTCAAGGATTGGCACCTGGGCAGCCTGATCCGCATCTTTCCGGACGGACT
>CAZTKE010000156.1:0-3917 GCA_964614055.1 uncultured Desulfovibrionales bacterium
CTGCATCCCTCCGCCGGATACTTCCGGATTGGGATCCGGGACTCCGATGACCACCCGGGGGATTTTGTTTTTGAGAATGGCCTCGGTGCACGGCGGGGTTTTGCCGTAATGATTACACGGCTCCAGAGTCACTGCCAGGGTGCATCCGGCCAGGTTTATCCCTTTTTCCCGGGCGTCTTTTATGGCCTCGATTTCCGCGTGCGGCTGCCCAAATGCCCGGTGCCAGCCTCTGGCCACCACCCGTCCGGACCGGATTACCACCGCCCCCACACAGGGGTTGGGTGCGGTGTATCCCTTACCCAGGCTGGCCAGATCAGCCGCTTCACGCATAAATTCAATCATGGTCGCTGCCCAGGGGCATCAGTTTATAAAACACTCCGGCTTCATCCAGCATTTGCTGGGCCAGTTCGTCCGGATAACCGTCTGCAAAATATATTTCCCGGATCTGGCAGTTTATGAGCATCTTGGAGCATATCAGGCAGGGCTGGGTGGTGCAGTATATGGAGGCCCCGCAGATGCTCACCCCGTGCACCGCGGCCTGGATTATTATGTTCTGTTCCGCGTGCAGGCCGCGGCACAATTCATGCCTGTGTCCGGAAGGAATATTCATCTGCTCGCGCAGGCAGCCTATATCCAGGCAATGCTTCATTCCCGAAGGCGCGCCGTTATAACCGGTGGCCAGGATGCGTTTGTCCTTGACCGCGATTGCTCCCACCCGGCGCCTGAGGCAGGTGGAGCGCTCGGAAACGAGACGGGCGATGCGCATGTAGTATTCATGCCAGGACAGGCGCTTGTGGTCCATAATGCCTACCAGGCGAACAAGGGGAAGGCCCGGGCAAAGTCTTCGACCTCGCCGCAGACTTCCTTTTGGATGCTTTCGTTGTCCAGGCTGCCCAGGACCTTGTCCATCCAGGCGGCTATCCTTTGCATGTCTTCCTCTTTCATTCCCCGGGTGGTCATGGCCGGAGTACCGATGCGTATCCCGGAGGTCACGAACGGGGATCTGGTCTCAAAGGGGACCGTGTTTTTGTTCACGGTCATCCCGGCCTTGTCCAGGGCCAGTTCCGCATCCTTGCCGGTGATGTCCTTGTTGGTCAGGTCGATTAGAATGAGGTGGTTGTCCGAGCCCCCGGAGACCATGTCGTAACCGAGTTCGCTCAGGCTCTTGGCCAGGGCCTGGGTGTTTTTTATTACCTGCTGTTGATATTTTTTGAATTCCGGCTTCAGGGCCTCGCCAAAGGCCACTGCCTTGGAGGCGATGACGTGCATGAGCGGTCCGCCCTGGATGCCGGGGAATATCTGGGAGTTGAGCTTTTTGCCGAATTCCTCGCTGGAGAGGATCATTCCTCCGCGCGGGCCGCGCAGGGTCTTGTGCGTGGTCGTGGTGGTGAAGTGGGCGTGTCCCAGGGGAGAAGGATGCAGGCCGGCGGCGATCAAACCGGCGATATGGGCCATGTCCACCACCAGCTTGGCCCCGGTTTCATCGGCTATTTCCCGGAAACGGGCAAAGTCTATTTGCCGGGGATAGGCGCTGGCCCCGGCGATTATGACTTTCGGCCGGTGCTCTTTGGCCATTTCCCGGACCTGGTCATAGTCAATGGTCCCGGTTTCCTTTTTCAGGCCGTAAAAGACAACATTGTACAGCCTGCCGGAAAAATTAACCGGACTGCCGTGGGTCAGATGGCCGCCGTGGGAGAGATCCATGCCCAGAATAGTGTCTCCGGGCTCAAGGGCGGAAAAGTACACGCCCATATTGGCCTGGGATCCGGAATGCGGCTGCACGTTTGCGTACTGACAGGAAAAGAGTTCACAGGCCCGGTCCCTGGCCAGGTCTTCGGCCTGGTCCACGAATTCGCAACCGCCGTAGTAACGTTTGCCCGGATAACCCTCGGCGTATTTATGGGTCATAACACTGCCCATGGCCTGGCGTACCGCCGGGGAGGTAAAGTTCTCCGAAGCTATGAGCTCCAGTTTGGACAATTGGCGCTGTTCTTCCAGTTCGATTGCCTTGGCTACCTGTGGGTCCTGAGTTTTTAGTTCCTGCATGGTTCTCCCTTGTATTTTAATTCTCAAATTTGGTGAACAATAAACTGGCGTTGGTTCCCCCGAATCCAAAGGAGTTGCACAGGGCGTAGCGTACGTCCTGTTTTTTGCTTCCATTCGCGGTATAGTCCAGATCGCATTCCTCGTCCGGGTTTTCCAGATTTATTGTCCCGGGGATGATTCCTTCCTTCAGGGTCATGACGCTAAAAACACTTTCAATCCCCCCGGCCGCCCCGAGCATATGCCCGATCATGGACTTGTTCGCAGTCAGACTGAGGTTTTTGCTGTGTTTTTCAAAAACTTTCTTGATGGCCCGGGTTTCGCACAGGTCGTTTAAGTGCGTGGAAGTGCCGTGGGCGTTTATGTGGTCGATTTCCTGCGGCGGGACTTGCGCTTCATTGAGCGCTCCCTTTATGGCCAGGGCCATGCCTTCCCCGGATTCTTCCGGCGCGGTCATGTGAAAGGCGTCAGCCGATGCCCCGAATCCCAGTACTTCGGCATATATTTCCGCGCCGCGTTCCTTTGCACTTTCCAGGGACTCGAGCATAAGCAGCCCGCAGCCTTCCCCGATAATGAAACCGTCCCGGTCCCGGTCAAAGGGTCGGCTGGCTTTTTCCGGCTCCTGGTTGCGGGTGGAAAGGGCGCGCATGGCGTTGAACCCGGAGACAGCCATGGGAGTAATCGTGGACTCCACCCCGCCGGTGATCATGGCCTTGGCCCGGCCCAGTTTAATATCCGAATAGGCGTAGCCAATGGCGTGCAGTCCGGAGGCGCACGCGGAAGTGGTGGCCAGGTTCGGGCCCTTGGCTCCGGTGGCTATGGATATTTGCCCGCTGGCCATGTTGGAGATCAAAATGGGTATGTAGAACGGGGAAATCCGTTTGGGACCTGTTTTGAGCAGCTTGGCGTGGAACTCCTCAATGGTCTCCATCCCTCCCAGGCCGCAGCCCAGGATGACTCCGCACTGTTCTCCCAGAGAGGTTCCCTCCAATCCTGTGTCCGCCATTAGCATCTTGGACGCGGCTATGGCCAAGTGGGTAAAGCGGTCCGTCCTTTTTGCCTGCTTGTACGGCATGTACTTGGTAATATCCAGGTCCTTGACTTCGGCGGCAATCCGGGTGGCGTACTGTGAACAGTCGAATCTGGTGAGCTTGCCCACGCCGCTTTTCCCGGCCAGGAGGTTGGTCCAGCTCTCTTGCAGATCATTGCCGATAGGGGTTACTCCGGCCATGCCGGTAACAACTACTCTGTTTAACATAGATGTGTTTATTGGGCTGAGGATTTCTGGGCGTGCAGGACGTTTCCCGGAAGATAACCGGGGTTCAGCGGACCGGCCGGATTGCCCGGTTCAGGCAATCCGGCCGGATTGGCTACTGATTGTCCTGGATATACTTGACCGCGTCCTGAACTGTCAGGATCTCTTGGGCTTTTTCATCATCGATTTCTATGCCGAACTCTTCCTCCATGGCCATGATCAGTTCGGTCAAATCCAGGGAATCAGCCCCAAGATCCTCGACAAACTTGGCCTCCGGCTTTACCTGCTCCGCTGAGACTCCGAGCTGCTCGACAACAATATCCTTGATTTTTTCATCCACTGCCATTTTCTACCTCCGTATTGAATTTTTACTGATCATTACATGTACATCCCGCCGTTTACTCCCAGAACCTGGCCGGTAATATACCCCGACTGCGGGGAAGCCAGGAAGGATACGGCCTGGGCCACGTCATTCGTCTCTCCGAATTTTTTCCCCGGAATCTTTTCCAGGTACTGTGCGCGGACTTCCTCAGGCAGAGCTGCGGTCATGTCCGTGGCAATAAAACCCGGTGCCACCGCGTTAACGGTGATATTTCTCGGGGCCAGCTCCTGGGCGGCG
>CAZTKE010000157.1:0-3917 GCA_964614055.1 uncultured Desulfovibrionales bacterium
TGGAGGGGTGGCCGAGATGGTCGAAGGCGGCGGTCTTGAAAACCGCAGACCCCTACCGGGGTCCGGGAGTTCGAATCTCTCCCCCTCCGCCACACAAGAAAGTTTGCCCCGTCCGGTGTTGGACGGGTTTTTTTTGAGTCCTTCCGTTTAACTTCAAATGCGACGGGAATGACAGCAAGCCAATCACCCCGGTACATGCGGGTGAGATTTTCAAAGGAGGCGGCCAGCTATGCGGGAAACCAAAAAGCTGCTTGATTTTGATCGCGAACATATCTGGCATCCGTATACGTCCATGCTCGACCCCCTGCCGGTCTACCCGGTCAAATGGGCTCGGGGGGTGCGCATTTATCTGGAAGACGGCCGGAGTCTGGTGGACGGGATGTCCTCCTGGTGGTGCATGATCCACGGCTACAATAATCCGGTCTTGAAACAGGCCCTGGCCGAGCAGTCGGAGAAAATGAGCCATGTCATGTTCGGTGGTTTTACGCACGAGCCCGCCGTGGATTTGGCCCGGAGGTTGATCGGGTTTGCCCCGGAGGGTCTTAACCGGGTGTTTTTTTCCGATTCCGGCTCGGTTTCCGTGGAGGTGGCCCTGAAAATGGCCTTGCAATACTGGCAGGGAAAGGGATCGGAAGCGCGCAAGAAATTTGTGGCTCTGAGCAAAGGTTATCACGGGGACACTTTCGGGGCCATGTCCGTATGCGATCCGGTTACGGGCATGCACGGCACGTTTAAGGGGTTCCTCCCTGCCAATTATTTTATTTCCGCTCCTCCGGCCGGATTCGAGCGCACATGCACGGAGGAGGATTTGGCTGAATTAAAGGAACTTCTGGAAAATTCCGCGGAGTCCATTGCCGCGGTAATCCTGGAGCCGATCGTCCAGGGGGCGGGGGGAATGCGTTTCTACTCCCCGCAGTATTTGGCCGGGGTGCGAGAGCTGTGCAACGAATACGGCGTGCTTTTGATCGCGGACGAGATCGCCACGGGATTCGGCCGTACGGGCACGTTTTTCGCCTGCGAGCATGCCGGGATAACCCCGGATATCATGTGCGTGGGCAAGGCGCTTACCGGCGGGTGCATGAGCATGGCCGCCACCCTGTGCACTGAGGACGTGGCCGAGACCATTTCCGGCAGCGGTCCCGGGGTTTTCATGCACGGCCCTACTTTCATGGGCAATCCCCTGGCCTGCAAGGTGGCCGAGGTAAGCATCAATCTCCTGGTCCGCTCCTCCTGGCAAAACAAGGTCCGGGCCGTGGAGAAAATCATGCGCGAGAACCTGCAGGGTTGCGCCGATCTGCCCGGGGTCCGGGATGTGCGGGTCCTGGGGGGCATCGGAGTGGTGGAGATGGATAAAGAGGTGGACGTGTCCTGGGCCCAGGAGCGGTTCGTGGATATGGGGGTATGGATCCGGCCGTTTAAAAACCTGATCTACATCATGCCCCCGTATATAATTCCTCCAGCGGATCTGGAAAAATTGTGCTCGGCCATGTACAGGGTGGCCGGGGAGATGAGCGGCTGAGAAAACGGGCACTTTCAGGATGAAGACATGAGCATTGATTGGTCCGGGCGCGTTTTTATAACCGGCACGGACACCGGAGTGGGCAAGACTCTGGTGGCCGGGATGCTGGTTGCTGCTTGCGCGGGATGTTACTGGAAACCGGTGCAGACCGGATCTGATCTGGAGACAGACTCCGCATGGGTGAAACGGATCTGCGGGGTGCCCAGCCGAAGGATTTATCCGGAGACATACTCTTTCCCTGAGCCGGTCTCTCCGCACCTGGCCGCGAAATGGGCGGGACAAAGGATTGATCCTTTAAAGATCTCCTGGCCGGAAAGCAGGGAACGGATTATTGCCGAAGGCGCTGGCGGAGTGATGGTTCCCCTGAATGAAAAGGAGTTCATGCTTGATCTGATCGTTCGCCTGTCCGCATCGGTTTTGGTGGTGGCCCGCTCCGGCCTGGGAACCATTAATCATACCCTGCTCACCGTGGACCGTTTGCGCTCCAGCGGAGTGGATGTTTTGGGCGTGGTCCTTAACGGAAAGCCCAACCCGGAGAACAAAAAGGCTGTAGAGAAATACGGCGGGACAAATGTTGTTGCGGAGATAGATGTGTTGAGCGAAATTACTCCCGAAAAGATAGTCTCCGAAGGCGAAAGACATTTTTCCGGCTTGCGTTTTTGTTGCTGCGATACGGATTTATTATGAATGATTCTCTTGTCCACTGGATAGACATCGCCCGCCGGACCGCGGAAAACTGCCGGGCTTCACAAGAGGATATACAGGCGCTCATCCATCATCCTCAGGATAGGGCCATGGAACTCCTTCCCGGCGCGGATTTTTTGCGCCGCCGGTTTTGCGGTTCCCGGATAAGGCTTTGCTCCATCTTAAACGCACGCTCCGGAGCCTGCAGCGAGGATTGCGCCTTTTGCGCCCAGTCCAGGCGCAGCCGGGCGGAAATAGATAAATATTCTCTTTTATCCGGGGAAGAAATGATCGCCCCGGGCCAAGCTTGCGCCAGGGAGGGGATAGACCGCTATTCCCTGGTTGTTTCCGGCCGGGGGATGAGCAGGGCCGAGATGCAGACCCTGCTGCCTGTTTTCCGGGAGCTAAAATCCGGGATCAAGCTCTGCGCCTCCCTGGGCATTGCCGAGCCGGATGATCTGGCCCTTATGAAGGAGGCCGGGCTTTCCCGCTATCATCATAACCTGGAAACCTCCCCGGATTTTTTCCCCCGCATATGCACCACGCATACATTTGAACACAGGCTGAAAACCGTGCGTGCGGCCAAGAAGGCCGGACTTTCCGTTTGCAGCGGCGGAGTGTTCGGCCTCGGGGAAAGCGACCGGGATGTGGCTTCTCTGGGAGTCATGCTGCGCGATCTGGACGTGGATGCAGTTCCGGTGAACTTTCTGGTTCCGGTGCCCGGCACCCCGCTTGCTGATATCTGTCCCCCCTCGCCCCTGCGTTGCCTGAAGATCATCGCCATGCTCCGGTTTATCCTCCCGGACAAGCGGATAATAGTCTGCGGCGGGCGCATGCAGAACCTGGGCGAGCTACACCCGTTTATTTTCCAGGCCGGGGCGAGCGGGCTCATGACCGGGAATTACCTTACAGTGCGCGGCCGCACGGCCGATCAGGACATCTCCCTTATCCGCAGCCTGGGCCTTGCCTGCACCTGATTGCCCGCTCAGTCATGCCCGCCCGGCATCCGGGGTGTTGCCGGGAAGAGATTCAAGACTATCCAAACTATAGAAATGGCTCGGTGGGGCCGAAGGAAAAGGCGCTTTTGCCTGCGAGCCATTCAAAGCCCTGATAAGTCATGCTTCCATCCGCACTCTTAATGAACCTCTGGCCCGTTTCGGCCCGCTGTGCCGGAGGCGCGAGATATCATTTCTTTTTACACTAGAGTTTAAAGCACGCTTCACCCGGATGAGCCTTTTTCGGTTTCCGTCCCTAGTTCAGCCTGTTTTTCGCGGTTTCCGGATGGACCAAAAGTGCGATAAGGGACAAGAGCCCCGCGCCCATCAGGAGAAAGGCTATGGACAGGTCGTCGTGCGTGTGCTTTATGAGATAGGCCGCGACCATGGGGGTGGTTCCCCCGAAAATGGCGAAGCAGACATTAAAGGCAAAGGACATGGCGCTGCACCTTAAGTGCGAGGGAAAGGCCTCGACCATGGTCACCGGGTTGGTCCCGGCAAAGGCGGCTATGAACAGGGCAAATCCCAATTGCCCGCCGAGGATGACCATGGCCTGATGGTGGTGCATCATCCAGAACAGGGGATAGCTTAAAAAAATCAGGCCGAGGGAGGCTGTGATAAGCACCGGCTTGCGTCCCAGCCTGTCCGAGAGCTTGGCCATTATCGGAAGCAGGCACATGAGAACCACCATGCTGATTGTGTTTATGTCCAGGGCCTCG
>CAZTKE010000158.1:0-3900 GCA_964614055.1 uncultured Desulfovibrionales bacterium
TCTTTTATGGTCAGCAGAAAACCAAACCAACTCGGCAGGCTGCCGGGCTCCGGCCGGGGCAGGGTGAAAAACCGGTTTAGATCCTTAAGTCCTTTGTATAAAGCATCAAAATTGGCTCGCCTTCTGGCTGTAAAGGCATCAAGCTTTTCAAGCTGGGCGCATCCAATGGCTGCCTGCATGTCCGTTGGCTTCAGGTTATACCCGAAATGGCTGTAAACGTATTTGTGGTCAAAACCGTACGGCAGGCTGCCATGCTGCTGGGAAAATCGCCGGCCGCAGGTGTTGTCATGCCCGGGAGGACACCAGCAGTCCCGGCCCCAATCCCGCATGGAAAGAAGTATCCGGTACAGGGCGGTATCATTGGTGTATACGGCTCCACCTTCTCCCATTGTCAGGTGATGGGGCGGATAAAAGCTGGAGGTGCCGATATGGCCGAAAGTGCCTGTGGGCTGTGTGATATCTGAAAGTTGCCCCGCTTCCACCTCCTGCCCGGCTTCAGGCCAGGCGGATTCTTTCAGGTACAGGCTGCCAAGGGCGTCGCAATTGTCCTCTATGAGCCAGAGGCCGTGTTTTTGGCAAAACTGTTTGACCCGTTGGATATTAAATGGATTGCCCAATGTGTGGGCCAGCATGACCGCCCGGGTTCTCGAGGAATGCGCTTCTTCCAATTGGTCCGGATCAATGTTTGCAGTCGAAAGCTCAACATCCACAAAAACCGGAACCGCGCCGTACTGTACAATAGGGGCGATTGTGGTCGGAAATCCCGCGGCCACGGTGATGACCTCGTCACCGCGGTGGATGGCCCGGTCTCCGAGCTTGGGAGAGGTCAGGCACATAAAAGCCAGAAGATTGGCAGATGAGCCGGAATTGACCAGAAGGGCGTGTTTGACCCCAAGTTTGTCTGCCAGGTCGGTTTCAAAATTTTTTGAATACGGCCCAAAAGTAAGCCAGAAATCCAGGGAAGCATCCACCAGGTTCTGCATTTCTGCGGCATCAAACACCCGGCCGGCATAATTGATGCGGCTCTGTCCGGGCAGAAACCCGGCTTGCTGCGCCGGGGCATGAACGGTTTCATAATAGGTTTGCGTTTGGGCCAGGACGATGTTTTTTTGGATCTTAGCAAATGTTTTTGCATCCAGGTCGGCAAGGTGTTTGATAATAATTGATTGGTTCAGCAGATACCGCTTGTCGCAATGTATAATTGACGGAAAAGGCAAAACGCCTTCCGGCAAATCAACTGTTTTTCCAAACGCCCGGCTCTGTTTGGTTGTAATAAAGGCGAATTCAATATCACCCCATTTATCCGGTTCGGTTAACGCAATAGCCGGCCTGGCCTTGGAGCTGCTCAGGTCTGTGAATGGAAACGGCAGCTTGAAAATTCTGCCTGAGAATTGATTACAGGTCATTCCAAACATCCTCTGCCTCATTGCCAAGCACTGACTGCACAAAACCGCTTTTTTCCTGCAGCCGCATCATTTCATGGCTTTGGCTGTGCAGAGATTCATTATAAGTGTGATCTGCTGGCAAAATGATCACTTCCACCTTTTCACCGTAGTTTTCCGGAATATTGAAAAGCGAGGCAATTTTATTTCTATCAACAATGGTTTTTATGGCTTCCATTAGCTCCCTCCTGGATAGAAAATGTAGAGACTATGACTTTTACTCATTATTTTCGCTTCGCAGTGTTGCCCAGCAAATGCCTTTTTTACGGGCCAATTGTATATATTCCTCCAAATTTTGAAGGGAACACACGCTATTTTGCAAATAATAATTTTTATACCATGCTGCGGTTTTTTCCAGTGCCTGGGCTGCATCCCAGAGCGGATGCCAGTCGAGTTTACTTCTGGCTTTGGAACAGTCCAGCTTAAGCAGGCCGGCTTCATGGGGCTGGTCTGGATCGGGTTTTAACTCGTATTCAAATCCGTCCCAGTGGGATTTAAACCGGCGCACCACTTCGCCGACGGTTATGCTGCCTTCTTCGGCCGGACCGAAATTAAAAGCCTCTGCGTAATCTTTTCGGCCCTCCAAAAGCCTTTGGCCCAGCAGAAGATAGCCGCTTAAAGGTTCCAGCACATGCTGCCAGGGCCTGGTGGCCCGGGGACTGCGGATAACTACGGTTTTCCGGGCCTCTGCAGCACGGACAAGATCCGGGATCAGCCTGTCTTCGCCCCAGTCTCCTCCGCCGATAACATTGCCTGCTCTGGCGCTTGCCACGAGCGTGTGATGGGTTTTGCCAAACTGATCAGGATGAAAAAAAGAATTGCGCCAGCTGGCGACTACCAGTTCTGCACACCCTTTTGAGGCGCTGTAGGGGTCAAACCCGCCCATGGGATCGTTTTCCCGGTATCCCCAGACCCATTCCCTGTTTTCATAACACTTGTCACTGGTTATAATCACAGCTGCCCGGACAGAATCCGTCTGCCGGCAGGCCTCCAGGACATTTGCCGTGCCCATGATATTGGTGTCCATTGTTTCGATGGGATAGGCATAGCTGCGCCGTACATAAGGCTGGGCTGCCAAGTGAAAAACAATATCCGGCCGGGCACTAGAAAACGAGTCCAGCAGCCGCTTGCAATCGCGGATATCTGCAATTTCCGAGTGAATTTCCAGGGGTGCCAGTTCATAATGCGAGGGAGTGGTTTCCGGTTCCAGGGCATATCCGAAGACTTCGGCACCTAAATCCTGCAGCCACAGACAAAGCCAGGAGCCTTTAAATCCGGTATGCCCTGTTACAAGGACGCGTTTGCCCGAGTAGATGCTGCCAAACATTACCAGACCTTCCAGGCCGCCCGGCCTTCATTCCAAAGTTTATTCAGACGATCCATGTCACGCAGTGTATCCATGCAATACCAGAATCCCTCATGCTTATAGACCATTAACTCACCCTTTGCAGCGAGGTTTTCCAGTGCTCCATGTTCCAGATCACAATCTTCATCTTCTGTGAGATAATCAAATATTTGGCGATTAAACACAAAGAACCCGCCGCTGATAAGTCCGCCTTCGCTGGAAACCTGGGGTTTTTCCTGGAATGACCGCACCTGATTTCCGTTTATTAAAAGCTCGCCAAAACGCGCAATGGGTCGCACCCCGGTTACTGTGACCATTTTGCCGTGGGAATAGTGGAACTCAACAAGTTTTTGTATATCCACATCCGCCACACCGTCGCCGTAGGTGAGCAGGAATGTATCCCCGTGGATATACTTTTCCACGCGCTTTAAGCGGCCGCCTTTCAGGGTTTGTTCTCCGGTATTAGACAAGGTGATCTTCCAGCCGGTTTCGTCATGGCAATTATGCATATTCACGGAATCCGGTTTGCCTAGTTCCAGGGTAATATCATTGTTCATCGCTTCATAATGCAGGAAATAATCTTTTATCAGGTCCCCTTTGTAGCCCAATGTCAAAACAAAGTCATTATATCCATAGTAGGCATAAATTTTCATTATATGCCATAAAATTGGTCTATTGCCAATATTTACCATGGGCTTGGGACGATATTCCGTTTCTTCACGAAGACGAGTGCCCAGCCCGCCGCAGAGAATGACGGTTTGCATACTTAATACTCCTGAAAAAAGATTTTCGGTAAAATCAGGATACCGGCCGCAAAAATGCTGACCAACTGGGGGTCGGACATAGATAACCACTCAAATATCACTAAATAAGTCCCACAAAAGCCTGTTTTTTGGCCTTAGAGCCTTATTTTTACCCTCAAAATCAGCGTTGTAAGCGACAAGCGGCTCCTGTAACCCACCGGTAAAAATTTCAGAGAATTTCTGGTCCGAGATCAGGTTGTGGAGCTTTTGTTTTATAAAAACAAGCATATGATTATGCTTTTATTGCCTGACTTGGCTATCGTTTTCTGTAGGATTGCCTTTTTTCTTTTTCCCGCAGCCGATAACGCAG
>CAZTKE010000159.1:0-3896 GCA_964614055.1 uncultured Desulfovibrionales bacterium
GCCCACCGCGCCCAAAAGCACGGCATCGCTCGCCCGGCAGGTCTCAACTGTTTCCGCGGGCAAAGGTACCCCGGTCTCATCCAGGGCGGCCCCGCCTATCAGGGCCTCTTTTTTTTCCACATCAAATCCCTTTTTGGCCGCGAGCGTATCCAGGACTTTCAGGGCCTGGGCGGTTATCTCCGGTCCGATCCCGTCTCCGGGAAGAATGGTCAGTTCATACCGCATGCGCACCCCTTTGCTTCAGTTGTTCGCGGACATAGGGAATAAGCCCTCCGGCCTGAAGCAGGGACTGCATGAAATCCGGGACCGGGCCGGTGTCAAAGGCTTCGCCGCTTATAACATCCCGGACCCGGCCGGCGGCCGCGTCCACTTCCAGATCGTCCCCTTCCTTTATTTCCTGTACCGCATCGCCCAGCTCCAGGAGCAAAAGCCCCATGTTGAAACCGTTACGGTAGAATATGCGGGCGAAACTGTGCGCTATGACCACCGGGATTCCCGCCCCCAGGATGGCCAGGGGAGCATGCTCCCGCGAGGAGCCGCATCCGAAATTCTTGCCGGCCACGATGATGTCCCCGGAATCTACCCGGTCTATCCAACCGGCTTTAAGGCCTTCAAAACAATTCTTGCCAAGCTCCCGGGGATCACTGGTTATCAGGAACCGGGCCGGAATAATGGCGTCCGTGTCAATATGATCACCCACTTTGCGGGCCTTTCCTTTATACTGCATAAGATCACCTTTTCTACAGCTAAATGATTATATGTCTCCGGGCGCGGATATCCGGCCGTTTACAGCCGTGGCCGCGGCCACCTTGGGGCCGGCCAGGTAGACGAAACTCTCCAGGCTGCCCATGCGGCCCTTGAAATTGCGGTTGGTGGTGGCCAGGCAGACTTCGCCCTCGGCCAGTATCCCCATGTGCCCGCCCAGGCAGGGACCGCAGGTGGGCGGACCGATAATCGCCCCGGCCTGCATGAATATCTCCAGAAGCCCTTCCCGCAGGGCCTGCTTATATACCTCCGGGGTGGCCGGAAGGACGATAAAGCGCACTCCGGCGGCCACGCGGCGGCCGCGGATAATCTCCGCGGCCTGGCGCAAATCGCTAATCCTTCCGTTCGTACAGGAGCCAAGGACCACCTGATCCACCCTTACCCGAGCAAGCTCCCCGGCCGGATGGACATTGTCCGGCAGATGCGGGCAGGCAACCAGGGGAGTGAGCTCCCCGGCGTCAATATCCACTTGCCTGCAGTACTCAGCACCCTGATCCGGATACAGCTCCCCGGCCGTGTCCCGGCCGTGCTCGCGGCAGTACTTGACGGTCGCCGCATCCGCGGCAAACAGCCCGGCCTTGCCCCCGGCCTCGATGGCCATATTGGCCATGGTCATCCGGGCCTCGAGATCCATTTCCCGCACGCCGTCCCCGCCGAATTCCAGGGCCCGGTAAAGGGCCCCGTCCACTCCGAGTTCGCCTATGATTTTGAGGATAACATCCTTGGAGCAGACATCCGGGGGGATCTTGCCCTTTATCCGCACCCGGATCGTCTCCGGGACCTTAAACCAAGTTTCCCCGAGGGCCATGCCCGCGGCCACATCCGTGCTGCCCAGTCCGGTGGCAAAGGCGCCCAGCGCCCCGTAGGTGCAGGTGTGGCTGTCCGCGCCGATGACTATATCACCCGGACCCACAAGACCCAGTTCCGGCAAAAGGGCATGCTCCACGCCCACATCCCCGCCCTCGTAATAATGGGTTATGTTTTGTTCCCGGGCGAATTCCCGGACCAGTTTTACCTGCCGGGCGGAAGCAATATCCCGGTTGGGCGTGAAATGATCGCAGACCAGGGCCACCCGGTCGCGGTCAAATACCGCGTCCGCCTCCATCTTGCGCAAGGAATCAATGGCCAGGGGCGCGGTAATGTCGTTGGCCAGAACCAGGGAAACGCGACAGCGGACAATCTGTCCCGGTCCGGTCACTTCCTCCCGGCTGTGGCTGTTTAATATCTTCTCGGCTAAGGTTTGGGGCATACGCCTTCCTCCTCCTTTTTGGCCAGCCTGTTCAAGGCATTTATATATGCCTTGGCGCTGGAAATGATTATATCCGAATCTGCGGCCCGGCCCACCGCGTTCAAGCCGTTCTCCTCCAGGCGGACCGTAACCTCGCCCTGGGCGTCCGAGCCCCCGGTGATGGCGTTCACAGAATAACGGATCAGCCTCGGTTCCCTGCCCACCAACTGGTCAATGGTATTGAAAACCGCGTCAATGGGACCGGCCCCGAAGTGAGCCAGCTGCATCTCTTCTCCCTGGACCTGCATCTTGATTACCGCGGTGGGGATGGCCATGTTTCCGGAGATGGAACTCAAATAGACCAGGCGGTACCGATCCGGGATGCGGAAGACCTCTTCCAGGACCACCGCTTCCACGTCCTCGACATAGATATTTTTCTTGCGGTCGGCCAGTTCCTTTAACACCTGCATGACCTGATCCAGATTCTCCTTGCTCAGGCGGTAACCGAGTTCCTCCAGCTTATTCTGGACAGCATGCCGGCCGGAGTGTTTGCCGATCACCAGGTCGCTCGATTCTTTTCCGATACTTTCCGGAGTCATGATCTCATAGGTCTGACGGTTCTTGAGCATGCCGGCCTGATGCACACCTGACTCATGGGCGAAGGCATTGGCCCCGGTGATGGCCTTGTTCGGTGGGATGGGCTGCCCGATTATCATGGAGAGCAAGCGACAGGCCGGATACAATTGCGTGCTGTCCACATCAGTATCCATCTGGTAATAGTCGCGGCGGACATTCAGGGCCATGACCAGCTCTTCCAGGGCGGCGTTGCCCGCCCTTTCCCCGATTCCGCTCAGGGTGACCTCGGCCTGACGGGCCCCGGCTTTGAGCGCGGACAGGGTATTGGCCACGGCCATACCCAGATCATTGTGGCAGTGCACGCTGAAAACCACTTTATCCGAACCGCTTACATTCTCCCGCAGATGGCGGATGAGCCCGGCAAATTCCTCGGGCAGGGTGTATCCCACGGTATCCGGGATATTGATTACCGTGGCCCCTGAGTCCACGGCCACCTGGACCACCTGCACCAGAAAGTCCGGATCAGAGCGGGAGGCATCCTCCGCGGAAAACTCCACATTGGAACAAAGGGATGCGGCCTGGGAAACGCCCTGGCGGACCAGTTCCAATACCTGTTCTCGGGTCTTGTTCAGTTTGTATTCCATGTGGATGTCCGAGGTGGCCATAAAAGCGTGTATGCGGGGATGGACGGCGTGTTTGACCGCTTCCCAGGCCCGCTCGATATCCCCGGGCATGCACCGGCACAGGCCGGCCACCTCACATTCCTTAACCGCTGAGGCTATCTCCTGGACAGCCTCGAAATCCCCGGTACTGGCCACAGGGAAGCCGGCCTCAATCACGTTCACTCCCAGACGCTCCAGCTGCCTGGCCAGGCGTACTTTTTCCCGGGTATTCATGGTCGCCCCGGGGGACTGCTCACCGTCGCGCAATGTAGTATCAAATATGTATATCTTATCCGACATGTTCAAATACTCCGTTTTTTATGCATTTCTTGTTTTTCTTGCTTCTCCAGCCTTGTTCCGCGCGCATGTTCCCGGAATATGTAACTCCTGGGAGAAAATGCAAAACCGCCTCCCCGGGAGATTCCGACCCCGGATGCGCACATAAAATTATGAGATATGAAATTTTGAATATTTTACGAGAGTTCCCTGAGGGACTCCCGTAGGTCGGTATCTTTGCGTAGGGGAAGAACCAGAAAGGAATAGATCATACCGGATATAAGGTAGCCCATAAAGAAGAGAAAACCGAACAGCTTCGGCTCCGAGGCCACCAGGACAAAAAGGAAGATAACGGTTCCGGTACAGGTAAAGGGATGGGCCCGGACCAC
>CAZTKE010000160.1:0-3894 GCA_964614055.1 uncultured Desulfovibrionales bacterium
TTGTCCCGGTGCACGGCCTCGGTGTACAGGGCCTGCCCCAGTATCTCCGGGATGGACTCGCTGCAGTGCCCTTTTATCCGGAGCAGATCCTCCGAGGCATAATTGCTTAAGCCAACTCCCAATTCTTCGCCGCTTTCTCCTAAAAGCCGGACCATATCCCCCTTGCCGAATTCGCCTTTGACCGCGGTTATGCCCGCCGGCAAAAGGCTTTTACCCCTTTCCCGAACAGCCCGGGCCGCGCCGCCGTCCATTATGATCTCCCCGGCCGGATCCAGGTTATAGGCCAACCAGAATTTGCGCCGGGCGATGGACCGGGTCCCGGCCCGGATCAACGTGCCTAGATTTTCCCCGGCAAAGGCCTTTTCCAGAGCAAACCGATTGCATCCGGAAAGAATCAGGGTGGGGACTCCGATCTGAGCGGCCCGGCGGGCGGAAATAAGCTTGCTGTACATTCCTCCGGTTCCCTGCTCGGTCTTGCCCGAGCACATCCTCTCCACCGCCAGTCCGTCAATATCCTCTATCTCCGAAAGCAAACAGGCCTGGGGAAACTCCCGGGGATTTCTATCAAAGACACCATCCGCCGAGGTAAGGTTAATAAACAGATCCGCCTCCACCAGATTCAAGACCAGGCTGGCCAGGGCGTCGTTGTCCCCGAACTTAAGTTCCTGAACCGCTACGGTGTCGTTTTCATTTACCACCGGGATAATCTGCCACTGCAAAAGCTGCAGCATGGTATTGCGGGCGTTTAGGAAACGCTCCCGGCTCTTTAGATCCTCCCGGGTCAAAAGGACCTGGGCGGTGATCTTACGGTAGCGGGCGAAAGCCTCGTCATAGGCGTGCATAAGACGGCTTTGCCCCACCGCGGAAACCGCCTGTTTACAACGCAAAGTCTCGCTTACATGCCGGGAGTGCATGACCCCGCGACCGGCGGCCATGGCCCCGGAGGAGACCAGAACCACATCCCGGCCCTGGTCCCGGAGTAGAGCGATCTGATCCGCCAAGCGATTAACCACCCGCAGATCCAGGCCGCTTTTATCCGCGAGCACGGCACTGCCGACCTTGATCACCACCCGCCGGGCACGATCAAGAATATCTTTTTTGCTTTCAGAAAAACTATCCGGATTTTGCATTACTAATTACACCCGTCCTGCAACAAACACCAAAAGGCCGCCGCCAGGGCAATCACCCATGATTCCCGGCAGCAGGACATGTCAGCCGCCCAGCCTGGACCATAATTCCTGGAGCAGATCCTCGATCCCGGTTCCGTTAAGAGCGGAAACGCAAAACAGATCAATCCCCTGCTCTTTAGCCTTTTGCACGGCCGCTTTTACTTCCTTCTCACTCAAAAGATCGATTTTGTTTAAGACCGCAATCTGATCCTTTTTTGCAAGCTCTGGATCATACCCGGCCAATTCGTCATTTACAAGATCGAATCCGGCCCGGATATCCTCGGCGAACATATCCTCGGCGCTCAGAATGTGCACCAGCAGGCCGGTGCGCTCCACATGTTTCAAAAACTGGTCTCCCAATCCATGTCCCTGATGCGCCCCCTCTACCAGTCCGGGGATATCCGCGACCGTTATCTTTTCCCCGGTATCCCCGAACACCACGCCCAGAGAAGGGGAAGTGGTAGTGAACGGATACGGGGCGGTTTTGGGGCGGGCGGCGGAAATGCTGGAAATGAGCGTGGACTTCCCGGCATTGGGCAGGCCGATAAGCCCCACGTCGGCTATAATCTTTAAAAACAGGGCCAGGGATTTCTCCTCCCCCTGTTCCCCGGCCTGGGCAAAACGGGGGGCGCGCATGGTCGAGGACTTGAAATGGACATTACCCTTGCCTCCCCGACCGCCTTCAGCTACCTTGAATACTTCCTCCTCCCGGGAAAGATCATGTAAAAGCACTGATTCGCCGCTTTCCAGCACCTCATATATTTGGGTACCTACCGGGACTGAAATGTACAGATCCTCGCCGGCTCGGCCGCATTTCTGCCGCCCCATGCCCGGACGCCCGTTCTCCGCGGCAAACAGGCGTTTGCGTGTAAAATCATACAGGGTATGCAGTCTGGGGTCGGCCCGAAACAGGACATCACCACCCCCGCCTCCGTCACCACCGTCCGGACCGCCCTTGGGGACAAATCGCTCCCGGCGGAAAGACACGCACCCGGGCCCGCCCTTTCCCGACCTTACAGTTATTTTCGCCTCGTCTACAAAACGCATCCGATTACTCCACTTATATACATAAAAATACGAAACTCGGGGATTCCTCGCATCGGATTCCCGGCGACCTTGCCGGCAATTATTAGGAATCTAGCACTGCCGACAAACGAGCTCAAGAAAACAAAAAAGACCGCCTGAATAAAAATTCAAGCGGTCAGAGATAACTTGATATTTAGAAGATAAATCAGGCGGCCTCAACCACGCTTACCCGGGTCTTGACCTTTCTCTTGCGTGTAAATTTATCGAACTTGATCTCTCCGTCCACCTTGGCAAACAGGGTATAGTCCTTGCCCATGCCCACATTATCCCCGGGATGGACCCTGGTCCCCAACTGCCTGGCTATAATGTTCCCGGCCCGGACCTTTTGTCCGCCGAATTTCTTAATTCCTCTTCTTTGTCCGCGACTGTCGCGGCCGTTCCTGGAGCTTCCGCCCGCTTTCTTATGTGCCATTAAAACCTCCTGCCATTTAAGCCTGAATGGCTTTTACCTTCAAACGAGTAAAGCATTGCCGGTGGCCCTGGGTCCGGCGGTAGTCCTTGCGGCGTTTGTGCTTGAACACAACCACCTTGCGATCCCGGTCCTGTTCCAGGACATCGCATTTGACCTTTGCATTTTCCACGTAAGGACGACCGAACTGAACATCTTCATTCTCTCCCAGACAAATCACTTTGTCCAGGGCGATCTCGTCTCCGGCTTCCGCGCTGATTTTCTCCACCTTGAGCTGGTCACCCTCGCGCACCGTATACTGTTTTCCGCCTGTTTCCACTATCGCAAACATAATTTTACCTCCAAAAAAGTGAAACGATGCAGTTAACCCAAACCCGGGCAAAGGTCAAGGCCTTTAATCTGCTTTAAAAACAAAAATCCTTGTTAACTGGCCCGGGCCAGGCAGATGACATCCACACGCAAGGCTCCGTTAGCCAACAGCTCCCGGGTACAAGCGGTAAAAGTCGCTCCGGAGGTGGCCACGTCGTCCACCAAAAGAACGCTTTTCCCCTTGATCTTTTCCTGTCTGGCCGTAAAGGCCCCGGACAGATTCTTTAGCCTTCCTTTTCTGGGCAGGGAAGTCTGCTCCGTGGTCAATTTCTGTTTTTCCAGGACCCTCTTATGCACGGGGATCTTTATCCGCCTCCCCAGCTGAAGCGCCAATTCCAGGCTCTGGTTGAATCCCCTCCTCCCAAGCCTGTCCTTTTGCAGGGGCACCGGGAGGATCATGTCCGGAACCCGGGGGACTCTTTGCTTATAGGCCCTGAACAAAAGGGTTCCCAAGGGCGCGGCACAGCTCAAATCCGGCCCGAATTTGAATTTAAGCAAAAGATCCCGCAGCAGGCCGGAGTATTCGGAGTAAAAGGCAAAAGAAGACCAGGGCGGCCTTTTCTTGCGGCATCTGCTGCAGAGATAAGGCTCTTCCCCTTCAAGTGCGTAAAGTTCCCCGCACAAGGGACAAAATCCGGCCCGGCGAAACTGAAGACGCATGCGGCACCTTGGGCAAAAAAACTCTCCACGGACAACCGGCTGCGCGCAGACAAAACACCTCCCTTCGCTCAACCGGGCCAAGGCTCCAATCCCGGTTTTAAGACCTGAAATAAACCGGTTCTCCAACATAGCGCATGCATTTTTTATAGGCTCTCCGACACAGCGTGTGGATTTTTTATGTTTCTCCGCCTGATCTTTTTG
>CAZTKE010000161.1:0-3880 GCA_964614055.1 uncultured Desulfovibrionales bacterium
CAGGAATGCCTGACCATGACCGTAACCGCCTTTAATTTCGCGGAAAAATACCGCACCCCGGTTATATTGCTTCTGGATGAAATCACCGCCCACACCCGGGAGAAGATAACCGTACCCGACCCTTCCGAGCTGACCATATTCTCCAGGGTCACTCCGACCATGCCTCCGGAGTGGTATATCCCCTATGAGGAGACCATGCGCGGTGTACCTACCATGCCCCCTTTGGGATACGGCTACCGCTACCATGTAACCGGTCTGACCCACGATGACCATGGTTATCCCACTTCCAGGCCCAAGGAAGTAAAGGATTTCATGGAGCGGATATTCAGAAAAATCGATCAGTATTTCTATGATATCCAATTGGTCCAGGAAATAGACACCGAGGACGCCGAGGTCTGTGTGGTTTCCTTTGGCTGTGTGGCCCGGGCCGCCGAACTTGCGGTCCAGCAGGCCCGGGAAAGCGGTCTCAAGGCCGGACTGCTCAAATTAAAGACATTGTTTCCTTTCCCCCGGCCGGCCGTGGAAAAGATGGCCAGGCAGTGCAAGACCCTGGTTGTCCCGGAAATGAATATGGGGCAGGTTTCCAGGGAAATAAAAAGGGTGAACCAGAATCAGTCCCAAATAACGACCCTGAACCGGGTGGACGGCAAGACCATTACCCCGGCGGAAATCCTCAAACTCATACAAAAAGGATAGGTTATGGCCGAGGTAACCAAGCTTATTCACAGATATCTGCGGCATTCCAAAAAATTTCCCCATGTCTACTGCCCCGGCTGCGGCCACGGAATTGTCCTGGGTTCGCTTATCCGCAGTATCCATGCCCTGAACTTGAAAAAGGACGACGTGGTTTTGGTGGCCGGGATCGGCTGCTCCGGTAGGATGGCTGTATACGTGGATTTTAACACCGTGCACACCACCCATGGCCGGGCCCTTTCTTTTGCCACCGGGATAAAGCTGGCCAATCCCAGGCTGAAGGTCATCGCGGTTATGGGCGACGGTGACGCCATGTCCATAGGCGGCAATCATCTCATACATGCGGCCAGGCGGAATATCGGGGTAACCGCTCTTATCCTGAACAACGGAATCTATGGCATGACCGGCGGACAGAGTTCATGTACCACTCCGCAGGATTCCTTTTCCTCCACCGCCCCATTCGGGCACATGGAGCACGATTTTGATCTGGTCAAGCTGACCGAGGCCTGCAAGGCCAATTTCGTGGCCAGGACAACCGTGATGCACGCCAAACAGATGGACAAAATGCTGACCACGGCCATTGATCAGCGCGGCTTTAACCTGGTGGAGGTCATGACTCCCTGCCATACCCAATACGGCCGCAAAAACGGGTTCAAGACGATTGTGGATATGTACAAATGGTATCAGAAAAGCGCCGTGCAGTACGAAAAATACTTAAATCTCCCGGAAGAAAAAAGACAAGGCTGTTTCCCCATCGGGGTGTTCTCGGATAACGATCAGCCCGGATTGGAGGAGCGATACGAGGAGCTTCGCCGCAGCCTGGCCGGAGGGGATGATAAATGAAAAAAAATGACAAGATAGAACGCTTTGAGATTCGCCTTTCCGGTTTGGGCGGGCAAGGGATACTCACTCTGGGAAAAATCATGGGCCAGGCCCTGGCCATTGAGCACGGCTTCAACGTGACCCAGACCCAAAGCTACGGTCCGGAGGCCCGCGGCGGGGCGAGCCGCTCCGATCTGGTCCTGAGCAGCAACAGGATAAGCTATCCCAAGACAATCAATCTGGACATGCTTGTGGCCCTGAGTCAGGAGGCATGCAACCAGTATTTCCGCAACCTGAAAAGCGAGGGCAGACTGCTTGTGGACACCACCCTGGTCAGTCAGACCCCGACCAATAACTATTGGGGGCTTCCGTTTACCGAACTGGCCAGAGACAGGGTCGGGCTGGTCCAGACCACGAATACCGTTACCCTGGGCGCCCTTACCCATCTTTTGCCCTTTATGCATTCCGAGGCGGTTACCAAGAGCCTGACCGCCACACTTCCAAAAAAGATACTGGAAATTAATCTGAAGGCCTTTAACCTGGGCCTTGAAGAAGCCCAGAAAGAATACCCGACAGCATCCAAATCATGGTCATACTCCTAACCAACGACGACGGCATACATGCACCCGGCCTGCGAGCCCTGCACAAGGCTTTGTCCGCTGCCGGGCACGAGGTCTACGTAGTGGCCCCGCTCACCGAACAAAGCGCGGTGGGGCATTCGGTAACCATATTTTCCCCGGTGCGCATCCGGGAGATACACGAAAACGGTTTTTTCGGGCTCGGTCTTTCCGGCACGCCTGTGGACTGCGTGAAATGGGCCCTGAATCATCACTTGGAAAACAGGCCGGAGCTTATAATCTCCGGGATTAACAACGGGGCCAATGTCGGGGTGGACATCCTGTATTCCGGTACGGTCTCCGCGGCCACCGAGGGTGCCCTGGCCGGCATCCCCGCCCTGGCCGCCTCCCTGGATGAATTCACTCCCCGGGATATGAGCCTGGAGGCGAAATGGATATCGGATATGATCCGTGATTTTGATTTTGAATGTCTGCCCGAGCGTTGTGTTCTGAATCTGAATTTTCCGGCCGGAGGTCCGGAGAAATCCCTGGGAATAAAAGTTTGTCCCCAGACGGATGTGGTATACAACGACGAATATGAGGAACGAAACGACCCCCGCGGTCGTCCCTACTTCTGGCTGAGCGGGGACATCCCCATGCACAGGGTGCGCTCGGGCACGGACAGGCATCAGCTGAGTGCCGGGTACACCACTCTTACCCCGCTCAAGTTCGATTTGACCAATGAAAAGGCCTTGAAACGAGTAGAAGAATTTTTCAAAGAAAAAACCATATGAACAACCCTTGGAAATAAAAAAAGGAGAACAGTATGCCTCTAACTTCACCAAAGGAAATGTTCGCCCGGGCGGCCAAGGAAAAATTCGCTGTGGGCGCGTTCAATGTAAACAATATGGAAATAATCCAGGGCATAATCGCGGCTGGAGAAAACCAGAAATCTCCGCTTATCCTCCAGGTGTCGGCCGGGGCCAGGAAATACGCCGGACAGCACTATATCATGAAACTTATGCAGGCCGCTTTGGAGGACACGGATTTGCCCATTGTCCTGCACCTGGATCACGGCCAGGATTTTGAAATCTGCAAGGAAGTGATTGATGTCGGTTTTACCTCGGTAATGATCGACGGCTCTCATCTCTCCTTTGAGGAAAACATTGACCTGACTTCCCAGGTAGTGGAATACGCCCATTCCCGGGATGTCTGGGTGGAAGCCGAACTGGGCCAGCTGGCCGGAGTGGAGGATGATGTCCAGGCCGAGGAGAATATCTATACCCAGCCGGAAGAAGCCGTGGAATTCGTGGAAAGGACCGGCTGCGATTCTTTGGCCATCGCCATAGGCACCAGTCACGGGGCTTACAAATTCCAGGGCGAACCGCGTCTGGATTTTGACCGCCTGCAGGATATCACCGCCCGACTTCCCGGCTATCCCCTGGTTTTGCACGGCGCCTCTTCAGTGCTTCCGGAATTTGTGGACATGTGCAATTCTTATGGTGGAAAAGTGGAAGGAGCTCGGGGTGTACCGGAGGAGCTTTTGCGCAAATCTGCCCAGTCCGGCATCTGCAAGATAAATATTGATACTGACATCCGCCTGGCAATGACCGCGGTCATCCGCAAATACATGGCGGAGAACCCGGCTGTCTTTGATCCTCGCAAATATATGGGCGAAGCCAGGAAGGCAGTCCAGGAGATGGTTGAGCATAAAATCACCCATGTATTGGACTCCGGGGGAAAGGCATAAAAGATTGGCTCTCCGACACAGCGTGTGGATTTTTTATGTTTCTCCGCCTGATCTTTTT
>CAZTKE010000162.1:0-3811 GCA_964614055.1 uncultured Desulfovibrionales bacterium
CGCCCGGGGGCGGCGTTTTTTAACCCGGAATTTCATCCTTTTTGTCCTGCCTGTTACGGCTCGCAGTCACTTCTGCCTGGGAATAGCGGCCAGCAGGAAAGTGGGCAAGGCTGTGCGTCGCAACCGGATAAAAAGACTTATCCGGGAAGTGTTTCGGCTTAACCAGCACGAGATCAGGCTTAAAGCGGATATTGTCGTTGTCGTCAAGCGCTCGGCACCAATCTCGGACTTGAATTACCACCGGGTGGAAAAAGAACTTTTGCCCTGCCTGAGAAAGATACAAGCGCAGATGCCCGTTGCCGATCATTCCGGATAGTGTTTTTGTCCCTGAATCCGCACCCCGGGCCGCTGTCTTAAGAGGCTTGTGCGGACTCCGGATAGCCCGGAAGATCGGTGATAAACAATAATAAAAGTTGCAGGACCGATATCGGCACAAGCAAAATGGGAAAAAAGATCCTTCTGTCAATCCTGGCCTGTTATCGGGCATGCATTTCACCTCTGTATTCTCCCTGTTGCAGATTCTATCCTTCCTGTTCCCAATATGCCCGGCAGGCGATAATCAGGCACGGTCCTCTGGCCGGACTGACTCTGGCCGTATTTCGTATTCTGCGCTGCAATCCGCTGTGCAAAGGGGGCGTGGATCCGGTTCCGGATTCGTTCGGCCCGAAATTTTTATTTGGAGCTAAAAAGACTGATGGATAACAAGCGAGTTTTTCTGGCCGTGAGCCTGTGCATAATAGTCCTTGTACTGTGGAATGTCCTTTTTCCCCCGGTGCAGCCGGTTCAGCAGCAAGCGGATAAAGCCGGGCAGCAGGCCGAGCGCAGCACCCAGCCCGAAGCGAAAAAAGAAGCAGTTCAGGAAAAGGAGCCGGCCCCGGCGGACAGCGATCCGGTAGAAGTGGTCCGGGATGATTTCGTCCCGGAAAGCGGTCGGGAAGTAGTTGTGGAGACACCCCTGTACAAGGCAATCTTCAATTCCCAGGGCGGGGTTATCGAGCATTTTGTCCTCAAGAAATACAAGCAGAGTATAGAGCCGGGCTCGGAAAACGTGGATCTTATAACCCAAAAGGCCCTGGCCAAGGGCCCCATGGGTATCATCTGGGAGCGCCAGCCCACATGGATAAAGGGTAAGTGGGCCCTGGAGGGAAATGATCTCCATTTGAAAAAGGGAGAGAACGACAGCATCAAGTTCATCGGGGAGATGAACGGTTTGCGTTTTGTTCGCGAGCTCAGTTTCCAGGGGGACTCCTACCAGATCCAGGAATCGTTGACAGTTATGGATACCACCGGCAGGCAGAGCCTGGGCGAACTGGCTTTTGTCTTGTCCACTCCTACCCTGAGCAGCGAGGACAACCGGTACAACACCACTAAGATAATGTACTTGAACAAGGAAGGGGTGAACGAAGAGGACGACACTGACGATCTGCGCGAAATCGGCGTGCAAACCGGCGAAGGCGTGGACTGGGGAGCGATTTCCAGCAATTATTTCCTTTTGGGGCTTATTCCGGATTCCGCGGACATGTTTTTCAAGGCCCGGCTGGAGGACGGTATATACCGCCTGGCCCTGGTCCGGGAGCTGGATGTCCCCAAGGATTCCGCGCGTCGGGTCACCTGCACTTACTATATGGGACCCAAGGTGAGCAATCAGCTGGCCAAGGCCCCCAATGACCTCAAAGAGTCCCTGCGCTACGGCTGGTCATTTTTCGACCTCATAGCCAAGCCGCTCATGCAGGTCCTTAATTTCTTCTACAAATATACCGGAAACTACGGCATAGCCATCATCATCCTGACCATCATCATCAAGATCATCTTCTGGCCCTTGTCCCAGAAGAGCTACAAATCCATGAACAAGATGAAGAAAATCCAGCCGATGATGACCAAGATAAAGGAGAAGTACAAGGACGACCGCCAGAAAATGAACGAGGAGATGATGCGCCTGTACAAGACGTACAAGGTGAATCCGGCCGGAGGATGCCTGCCCATGCTTGTGCAGATTCCGGTATTCATCGCCCTTTACCAGGCCCTTTTGAGCGCCATTGAATTAAGACACGCCCCGTTTATTTATTATCTGCCGTTTACGGATATCGTCTGGCTGGCCGACCTTTCGGCCAAGGACCCGCTTTATATCACCCCCTTGATTATGGGGGCGACAATGTTTATGCAACAGAAAATGACCCCGTCACCCGGGGATCCCACCCAGGCCAAGATCATGCTTTTTATGCCGGTGGTGTTCACGTTTATATTCCTGACCTTCCCGGCCGGTCTGGTGGTTTACTGGCTGGTGAACAATGTGCTTTCCATTGGCCAGCAATGGTGGATGCTAAAGAAGCAGGACTGATGACAGGGGAGTGCGTCTTTGATCAAAAGGACGGCCGATTATTAGGAAACATTACAATGCCCGGCGCATTTGTACGTAGTTGCCTGCAGCCGCGCGAGCAGTGATTATACATTCAAACCAATCCATGCGGGCCAGCGGATGGAATAGTTTTCAGGGCGTGTTCCACCGAACACAGCCGGCCCGTATTTCAGATATCTGCGGATAAATTGAGCCTGCTCGCCTTGTACTTGAAAATCAAAAGCTGAATACAGCTACTGCAGTCATTGCGGCGCTCAAATGTTCTTTGGAACCGAACCGGCCGGGCGTAAACAAGTTTGGAGCAAGGAGTGAGCATGGAGGATTTTAAACAATTTCAAGGCAAAGATGTTGACGAGGCCATAGATAAGGCATGTGAATATTTTGGGGCTGAACGTAATCAGCTGGAGGTGGAGATAGCCTCCGGAGGCTCTTCCGGAATTTTCGGACTGGTCGGGGTGAAAAAGGCGGAGATACGGGCCAGGAAAAAAAATGATCTAAAGGAGTTGGAAGCCGATATCCGGGAGATTATCGCCAGGCTGACTCAAGATATGACCCCGGATCCCAAGCTGCGGATCGAGATCGAGTCCGACCCCATTCAGGTGGTGCTAGAGGACGAGGAAAATTCCGGTCTATTGATCGGCCGGGACGGGCAGACCATAACCGCGCTGCAGTACATAGCCAACAGGATTATCGCCCGCAAGTGGCCGGGTGCGGCCCGGGTCCAGCTGGACAGCGGGGATTTCCGGCAAAAGCAGCAGGAAAAGCTTAAAAGCACGGCCCAACATTTGGCGGACAAGGCCAAGCAGGCCGGACGGGTAATGAGTACTCAGCCTTTGAGCGCCTTTCATCGCAGGGTAGTGCACATGGCCCTGCAGGAGGACAAGGCGGTTTCCACCAGGAGCAAGGGGGACGGCCCCCTGAAAAGAGTGCTGATTATGCCCCGCAAGAAAAAGAACAAGCAGGAAAAGGAAACAGTAGAGCAGCAGGCCTGAAGCAGACCGGGTCATGCAGTGTGATTTTTAGAAAAAGGCGGGGAATCAGTTCTCCGCCTTTTAAATTTAAAGGGAGCATTCGTTTAAGGATTTGTGCAAGGCATTATTTCCTCATACCAAATCAAGACACTGGATTACCTGAAGACTGAATAGAATCCATAAGCTGTGGGTTCCTCCCGCACCGAGTGACATATTTCTATCGATTTCGATCCCGATTTCGATTTATTTTTTTCGCTTGACTTCAAAATTGTACACAGATTCGTATAAGAAACCAAAGACCTAAATATCATGGCAGGACAGGATCAGGATACAATAGTTGCCGTGGCCACTCCCCTGGGAGTGGGCGGAGTGGGGATTATCCGGGTAAGCGGCCCCCGCGCCCGGGAAATGGCCGAGGATGTTTTTGTTTCCGCGCTTGATTCCTTTTCCGGGGTAAAACCGTACAGGCTGCATCACGGCTGGA
>CAZTKE010000163.1:0-3801 GCA_964614055.1 uncultured Desulfovibrionales bacterium
GACATGATTCTTCCTCCTTGGCGTTTGATCTAGTGCTAACATTCCAAGGGGGATTATTCCAATTCACGGTGAACCAAGACAACCTTCGGAGACATGATGTTTAAAGAACTCGAACTGAGCCCAAGGCAACGTGCGACCGTTGCCGCTGCGATGACGCTGGGAGCAGTACTGCTACTTTTAACGGTTTTCAGTGGGTTCGTGTGGGGACTGGCGCGCTTTGTCGGCGCTTTCCAAAATGTATTGCTGCCGCCCGTGGTTGCGGGTATCCTGACGATGCTGTTACGACCTTATTACAGCTGGCTGGTCAAGGCCTGCCGCGGGTCCAAGGCCGGGGGCCTAGTTTTGTTTTTTCTTTCCGCGCTCATTCCGCTGGGAGTCTTTATCTGGTTCGCCGGCGTCTTTGCCGCCAATCAATTGTTCCGGCTGTTCGAAGACTTGCCGTCCATGCTCAATGCCATGCTGGAGGCGGGTCGGTCTCTTTGGCCGCAAGTCACCGCACTGTTGGAGAAGTACGGGTTGATGTCCGAGTTCGGCACCCTGCTGGAGAATCCCGGAGAAATGGTGGCCAAGGTGCTCCGGGCTTCGTGGGAGCGGATGTCGCAGCCCATTGCTCAGATGTTTCAGTCTGCGGCGGGATTGTTCGCCTGGGCGGTTATTCCGCTCTATCTTGCCTTCTTTCTCATGGCGAAGCCATTGGAACCCAAGCAGATTGGCGAATTTCTGCCGTTCCTAAAGAAGGAAACCAGAGAAGACGTTATCTATCTGTTCAATCAGTTCATCGGCATCCTCCTAACGTTCTTCCGCGGCCAGATCATCATCGCCTTGGCGCAGGGCCTACTTTTTGCCACAGGGTTTGCCATAGTCGGCGTTCCCTACGGTATTGTTATCGGCATGATGCTGGGGCTGCTCAACATCATCCCCTACCTGGGAAGCATCGTGGGCCTTGGCGTTGCGCTGCCGCTGGCCTATTTCGGCGATGATGGAGACGTCTTGCGGGTGGCGCTGACACTGGGCGTATTCGGTGTGGTGCAGGCAATCGAAGGCTATCTTCTCACTCCGAGAATTATGGGCAATCGCACGGGCCTGCATCCAGCCCTCATCATCTTTGCGGTCTTCTTCTGGGGCGTCGCACTCGACGGCATCCTCGGTATGATGCTTGCTATTCCTTTAACTGCCTTTGCCGTTGTGTTCTGGAGATTGTTGAAGAAGAAGTATATTAAGGAAGTAGTGTAGAGAAGATCTCGAAACGGAGTCAAGCTGGCTATTGTAAAAGGCGAACATCACACTGGAGGCGATTTGTCGATGGGATTGTCGATGTCGATGGGGTCGGACCCGCACAAGTTCCTGGATTGATTAACTAAAGCTGATTTGCAGGCCCCTCAAATTGTCTTAGAAAGGCATTTTCGGTGTAAAAAATCACGATGTAAGCAATTATGCCCAGAGCCAAAAAAGATCTGGACCGAAGCCATAGCAGCCGGATCCACCGAATTTGTTGAGGGAATCAAAGCCAAGCTGGGGATAAAGGCCAAGCATCGACAACCCCACAGAAAGGAAAGTGCTCAAAAGGATACTGTGTACGCGTTACAGGAGCCGCTTGCTGCTTACAGCGCTGATTTTGGCGTCAAAATTGAGACTCTAAAGGATGAAAACAAGCTTCTGTGGGATGTATTTAATGATATTTGAGTAATTTATGCAGGTCCGACCCCCACAAAAACCCCCACAAAGGAACCCTGAACCCCGTGGAAACCGATCAGATAATTTCAGTATTTTCCCCTGATTTTTGGATCCGTCTTTCAATCTCTTCCGGCGGAATTTTCTTTACCCGCCCGTCTTCCCATATCACTATCGGAGTCCCCGTAAGCTTGGCGCGCAAAAGAGCTTTTTTAGAAACCTGCCGAAAAGCCGCATTCGCCTTTTCTATCAAGCAATGTGCATCTGAATCAACATTCACTTTTCAAATCTCCTCATTTGTATGCGCTTATAAATCTCCTGGCTATAAATGAAAATCATGCAGCATGCGGAGATATTTCTTGTGCGATTTGTTCACCGCTTTGGATTTGAGCCTGGCGTAAGTCGTACTCCATTTGCAAGTTGAGCCAAAAGCGGTCCGTAGTATTAAAGTAGCGAGCCAGACGCATGGCCGTATCCGCTGTTATGCCGCGGCGCTCCCGGACAATTTCGTTTAAACGGCTTGCCGGTACTTTTAATTCCGTGGCCAAAGCGTTGACGCTCATACTCAAAGGGCCCAAATAATCCTCCTTGAGAATCTCCCCCGGGTGTATCGGGCGCATACCGTTTTTAAGCATGAGTTTACTCCCTGTGTTAAACGAAAGCTTTTAATCATATCTATTTATATATCGCTTAACGCTAAACGTCAAAGCATTACAGACTCAGGGGCAAGCCAATAAAAATCTTTTGGACTACACTGGCGGGCTAGGGGAACCACCCACAGGTTCTGCGGACAAACAAAAATTATTTTTACGTCCAGTTTGTACCTATCTTCCACCATAACAAAAAAGGGTTAGACAAATTTTGTCTAACCCCATAATTTTCTTTACTTGGTGGGCCATGGAGGAATCGAACCTCCAACCTTCGGATTAAGAGTCCGCTGCTCTGCCAGTTGAGCTAATGGCCCGTATTTGTTACTCAGCCTTTCCTGCGCAACGAGTTAAGGTTTCTAAGCCTATCCCTTTTTGCTGTCAAGAAAAAAATAGGAGGGGACAAAATCCCCATGTTTAAATTTCTAAAACGCCTGGCGGCGGCCGGGATGTTAGCCGGATTTTTGCTCTTTCCGGCCGTCGCCCAGGGAGTTGCCGGCTCCGGGCCGCTTAGGACAGACATTGATTATGCCCGGCTTCCCGGGCCGGAAAAGGGGACGGTCGCGGCCGTATGGATCACTCCGAAAGATGGCTGGCATACTTATTCCCATAATCCGGGAGAGATTGGCAAGCCGACCCGGTTCACGGCCAGCTGTGGAGGGAAAAAGCTAAATACTTTCTACCCCGCGGGAACCATCAAAACATCCACCCTGCTTCCCGGGAAAAAGGTCTCGGTTTATCCGGGTAAATTCCCTCTGTTCGTGCACTTGCCTACCAACCCGGGATGCAAAAAGATAACCGGGACCCTGGAGCTTTTGCTCTGCTCGGATAAACGTTGCCTTCCCATAAAAAAGACCCTGTCTCTTTCTCCCCCGGCGGACAGCGACCTGCCTATGGCGGTAAAAATGGACTGGTGGGGGCAATGGAAGAAACTGTCCTCCGATTGGGAACAAAACATCCGGGAGACGTCGGCTGCGGCACAGACTCAACCTAACCCCGCAGAGATGGTGCAATCCTATCCGGACTTCAAACCCAGCTCCTTTTCCCCCGGCCTTGAAGTCAAAAGTATGGGAAAGGCAATAATCCTGGCCCTTTTAGCCGGTCTGGTTCTAAATTTCATGCCCTGCGTGCTCCCGGTCATAAGCCTCAAGCTGCGGGGCATGATGCCCTCCCCGGCCGCAGCCGCGGACATGAAAACACAAAAAAGGGAATTCAGGCACCACAACCTGTTTTTCGCCCTGGGCATGCTCTTTTACTTTGTCCTTCTGGCGGCGATCGTTTCTTACACCGGCATGGCCTGGGGGGAAATATTCCAAAATTCCTGGGCAATTGTAGCCCTCTCCAGTATTGTCTTCGCCCTGAGCCTGAGTCTGTTCGGGATTTACGATCTCCCACTGATCGACTTCAAGGCCACACCGGGCAGTTCCCAAAGCCCCACTCTGGAGGCCCTTTTTACCGGTTTTCTGGCCACCCTTCTGGCCAC
>CAZTKE010000164.1:0-3710 GCA_964614055.1 uncultured Desulfovibrionales bacterium
TAGCGTATCTGTTCACCATACTCGTAAATGGGACCGGGCCCACTTATAAAATGTGGCTCCTCACACAAATCTGTGCAGTATTTTTTTGGTAAGAACCTGTAAGAGACACTTAATTAGCTGAATTTAAATATTTCTATTGAAATCAGTTGAATTGACTAACCGTTATTATTTTCTGGATCCCTGCTCCGTCATCCCGGACGCCGATCCGGGGCAGGGATGGCGGAAGGTAGAAATTCCGAACGCCTTGGCTCAGCCCCTAAAATACGGGTTGCCCACCATCCGTCATTACCCGGCTTGACCGGGTAATCCAGTATCATGATTTAGCAAAAATCTAAGATGTATTGCGCGGGTTTTTGAGACGAACCTACGAACCTAAAATATGAATTTTTATTAACCCACTCCTCCAGCATGCCGGCGCGGACAGAGCGATTGATAGCAGGCAATGCGTGGGTTGTAAAACCGGTTGGTGAGGGCGTTTCGGAACCGCGGATTGACTATGGATCAGCTTACAGAATTTACTGTTGAAACAATTCTCAAGATTATGCAGGCCTTGTCCAGAAACGTTTCCCGGTTTTGGACAAAAATTAAGCTTTGTGGCTTAAACTTCGCGTACTTAGAGGCTTCGCGGTGCAATATGCTTTATTTATATCCGGGCTATTCGACAAAAAGCACCTTTATTGACTCCAGGCCGCAAGCCCGAACAAGCGACTGAAAGTTGCAAATAACAACTTTTTGTGGTTCATCCGGGTAAAGCGTACTTTTGAAATTGAAATATCCCTTTGGGGTAAAGAAAAAGACTGCCATGGCTATAAGCAAAACCATAAAAAAATATAAATTTGATGAGCAGCCGGACGATCTCGCTGAGCAGCCAGCACGGCCCGAAATGTGCATTGCAATGCTGCACTCCGATAGCTGCACGGTTTATAGGAGTCCGTATCGGCGGCGGTCGGCTTAGCAAGACTGGGTTCGGCTGTTACATTGAACTTATGCAATCAGGTCTGCGGAAATGAGCAAATTCAGTCGAAGGCGTCTTGGCAACATAGAAGGCTGGCTCTCCATTTTGGCCAATGTCATTCTGTTTGTACTCAAGTACTGGGCGGGCATCGTTACCGGGTCAGTAGCCGTCATCGCGGACGCTTGGCACACGCTCTCTGATTCTCTGAGTTCAGTCATCGTTCTGGTGGGTTTGAAGGCTTCGCGCAAACCCGTCGACCGAGAGCATCCGTTTGGACACGGACGGGCAGAGCTTATCGCGTCACTGTTCATCGGAGTTATGCTCGCCGTAATTGCCTTCAATTTCGTATTGGAGAGCATCGAGTGGCTTCGCATACGCGAGAGCGCTGAATACGGTACCATCGGTCTCGTGGTAATGCTCGTCTCAATCGCGATCAAGGAAGGGCTTGCCCAGTATGCGTTTTGGGCAGGCAGGAAGACCGAATCAAATAGTCTGAAGGCGGACGGATGGCACCATCGTACGGATGCACTCAGCTCGGCGCTGATACTGGTTGGGATCTTTCTCAGCGGTTTGTTCTGGTGGATAGACGGAGTATTGGGGATCCTCGTAGCTCTGATGATTGCCTGGGCTGCGTACGGTATCATCCGCGATGCGGTGAAACCGCTATTGGGAGAAAAGCCTGATCAGAAACTCATCAACAGCCTCCAACACCTCACCACGACCACCCTTGGCTTTGACGCTGAACTCCATCATGTACATATCCATCGGTACGGAGAGCATGTAGAGCTTACCTTCCACATCGCCCTGCGCGGAGACCTAAGTCTCCGGCAGGCTCACGACGACATCGAAATGCTTGAACAAGCCATTGAATCCGAACTCGAAATGACAGCCACAATCCATGCTGATCCGGCTTAGGCCGTTCTACCGTCGCTCGCAGCGTTTCTGGTACCTGCGTATTCCACGGGAAAATGGCCACCAATTCCACGGCATGGTGACCACCGATTCCATGAATAGAATAGAGGGACATCCATGATAAGAATGTCAAGAGCATGATCGTTCAGGACGGAAAGAGTCTGGTTAATCTTTTGGCCTATGTAGACTTGAATCCCGTCCGGGCCGGGATCGTGAAGCGCCCGGAGGACTACCGGTGGTGTTCGCTCGGGTATCATGTCCAGACCGGGAACAAGAATGATCTATTGAGTGTGGATTTCGGGATGCGGGAGTGGAACGAGTTCGATCCGACGGAAATAGTCCGTAAATACCGCCGCTTTGTTTACGAAACCGGGGCCGTGGACACCGGAAAAGGCAAGTCCATGGACGAAAAAGTGGCCGAAAAAGAGCGCAAAAAGGATTTTGAACTCACCCGGGCGGATATGTTCCGGCATCGCAGCCGCTACTTCATAGACTCCGGGGTGATCGGAGGCGAAGCCTTTGTCCGGGATACGTTCGACCGCTTCAAGCATCTGCTTGTCTCCAAGGATGAACGGCGATTTACCCGTCTGGGCGGAGTTGACGGAGTTTATTCCATGAAGAGGCTTGGTTCTTGATTCGCAGGGTTTCGCAGTATGGGTTTTAGATCTAGTCGGAACTAATACAGATGAATACAGCTGACCTGTATTATCCATGCACGCAAAGAGGCTGTACTGTTGCCTTAATCCCAGACCACTTATCTTGTCTGGCTATTTTTAAATCATAGGCCTGTTGCAAGTTCATCCAGAATTCCGCAGATGTCCCAAAATATCTGCTCAGGCGCAAAGCCGTATCCGAGGTTATTCTCCTTCTTTTATTGAGGATTTCCGTAATTCTGTTTGTGGGGACATCAAGACTTTTTGCAAAAGTACTGGCGGATATGCTCAAGTCCTCAAGCTCTTCCTTTAATATCTCGCCGGGATGTACCGGGGGCATTTTATTTTCCAAGATATCTCTCCTTAATGGTAGTCTTCAGTCCCTACTTCCTGGGGATTATTTTGATACCATTTAAAACAAATTCTCCATTGCATGTTCACGCTGATGCTGTATTCACCTTTTCTGTTGCCTTTCAAAGCTTCAAAGCGGTTTGAGGGTAACTCCTTCAGGTCGTTCAAAGAAGTGGCGTTATCAAGGATTTGAAGCCTTCGAATCGCTTGTCTTTCGAATCCACTGAATTCTTTTACGAATTTCCCGGAATAAAGCCTTTGCGTGTTTTTGTCTTTGAATGACTTGATCATTTAATGTAAAAATAAAAAGTTTTATACGTTACGTCAAGCGTAATAAATGTGACTTGTTTTTGTCATATTCAATTCGCTGGGTTTATCGGGATCATGAACGCTAGCGAGAAAGAAGAATAGAGGGACATCCATGATAAGAATGTCAAGAGGGAAAGAAGATTTAGTAAAACCTGATAATCCTGTCTGAAAAATTCTTGGTTCATAGCAAATTCCACAGCCAGGCTCAAAGATCTCCTTTTTCAGCTAGGTGTCGTTGTGGTGCTAAGAAAAGAATCTTTGTGCAAGTTTTTGAAATTTCCTTGCCAAACCAAATCCAACGTGATAAAAACCCATCAATTTATTTACCAATTCCCTTGCGGCTTCTTCAGGCAACCAAGCTCCAGTTCATCCGGAAAATCCCCAAATCCAGAACCTGCATCTGATATTTCCATACCCTGGCCAGCAACTCATTCGGGCTACAGTTCTTTGACAGTTTGGTTTGGAAATGGACAAAGTGCTAAATTTCATCAAATCGGCCGGGCAATTTCGTTAAATCGGCCAGTTTGATT
>CAZTKE010000165.1:0-3704 GCA_964614055.1 uncultured Desulfovibrionales bacterium
CTGGGGATGGGTTTCCCCGTCGCTGGGATGCTTGTTGGTGTCCGCATCCTTGAACCAGGAATACTTGACGAATTCGCGAATTTTGTCCGTATCCAGGGGATAATCCTTGCCCTCGGTGAAGACACCCGGCTTGAGCAGGAATTCATCCTGGGCATCATCAAGCGGGAACACACCGTAGGATACACAGTTCTTGTATCCTCCGCCGGTTTCCAAGAGATCGCCGTAGGCGCCGGCCAGGGTGTAGATAAGCGGCAGGTATTCGTCTTCGATAAAGGACATGACCTTTTTGAAGCGCCACAGATAGGCCACTATCTGGTCCGCGGACGGAATCTGCGTGGTTCCGCCGACAACCATGCCGGCCACATGCGGCATCTTCCCGCCCAGAAGGGCGACCATCTCGTGGCAGATACGCCGGATTTCCAGCGCCTGCAGGTACTGGTCCACACCGATCTGGTTGGTCTGTTTGTCCAAGCGGACATCGTTATTCTTGTATCTGGGTATAAACGGGGCCATTTCCGGTCCGTTTACATAGTCCAGGGCGGCCAGGTGATAGAAGTGCAGGATGTGCGACTGCAGGTAGTTAGCCCCCAGGATCAGGTTGCGGGCCAGTCGACCGTTGGTGGTCAGTTTTACGTTAAAGGCATCATCCAGGGCATTTACCGAGGCCGTTGCGTGCGCCGTGGGGCACACGCCGCATATCCGCTGGGTGATCTGCGATGCGTCCCGCGGGTCGCGATCCTTGAGGATCTGTTCGAATCCGCGGTACATGCCGCCGTGGACATGCGCATCGGTGATTACCCCGTCCTTGACCTCCACGTCTACTTTCAAGTGCCCCTCGATCCGGGTTACCGGATCCACGGCCACCTTTATTTTCTGCCCGCCGGCAGCGGCGGCCGCCGCCGGGGCCTGTTTTGCTTTGCATCCACTCATAGATTTAATCCTCCTCTAGAGTTCTATTACACGGCCATGTAGAAAGGCGACATGGCATCGGGGAATCCGGGTTCCACACAGCCGATGCAGACCGCGTTTTCCACGCACCAGTTGACTCCGCCGTTCCAGCGCCGTTTCCAACAGTCGGCATTGGTGTACGGACCCTTGCAGCCCAGCTCGTAGCGGCAGCCTTCCTTGTCCGTGAAAGTGGGGCTCATCTCGCCCATCTCGTAGTAGCTGCGATAGGAACAGTTCTCATGGATATTGCGGCCGTAGAACATCACCGGACGACCGTTCTTGTCCAGCTCAGGCACGCCGTACATCAGTACATGAGCCAGGGTTCCTACCATCCAGTCCGGGTGAGCGGGACATCCCGGGACATTGATGACCGGGGTGCCTATACCGTCGGCATTAAAGATTTTGTTCACTGAGGAGGCCTGAGTCACATTGCCGGCTGCACCGGGAATCCCGGCGTCGAAAGTGGCACAGGCTCCGACCGCGACAGTCGCGGCCGCCTTTTTGCCCAGTTCCCTGGTCAATTCATGCATGGTGATTTCCTTACCACCGATTTCTCCTACCCGGCAGTACAGACCCTTGTCCGCGGTGGGAATGGCTCCCTCCACGATCAGGAAGAATTTGCCCTTGTACTCATCGGCAATGGAGTACATATGCTCCAGGGCCAGCTCGCCTTCCGCGGCCATGACCGTGGGATGGTACTCCAGGCTGATGATCTTGATCAAAACTTCCTTGATGCTCGGGTGTACCGAATTGAGTAGGGAAACGGAACAGCCCGTACAGCCCTGCCCCTGGATCCAAATGACCGGGGCCTTTTGTGCGGCTTTATCCATGGCCTTAACCAAGCCGGGATTGAACATCTGGGAAACGCCCAGTCCGGCCACGGTGCCACCGCAGAGTTTGACGAATTCACGTCTTGTTAAACTCATACCCTCCTCCTGACAGTTGTTTGGGAGAAAAGGAGAAAATCTCCTTTTCAAGGTTTAACCAATAATTTTGACGTACTTTAATCAAAATTTTTAATAGTTAGCAACCCAAAAAAATGAATTGCATACTTGTTTTTATGAGATGTTCTTATGTGAATATTTTTTTAAGACAAATGTTACGCTTTATTCCGGAAATATAACAAAGAGCGTTGGTTATGCCTCTTTAACCCATGTTTTTTCAGGAAAGCATTTTTTTGGCATATTGAAAACCCCCGGCGGATGAAATAGTAAGGCTCCTGGAAGCAAAAAATCAGGCATGGGCCGAAATCGATATTTGAGGAGAAAAAATGATGCGAAGACTTAGCACCAGTATTTTTATTGTCCTGTTCATAGGTTTGTTTTTCGGAGGACTGTTGGCGTATATCCTGAATGCCGAGGGTGACAAGCCGGAGCTTACCCTTTCTCCGGATACCGTTTATACCAACGGCCGGCATCAGTTTTCTTTACGGGCCGCTGATCCGGGTATGGGAATAAAATCCGTGCGCGTCGATCTGGTCCAGGAGGATTCCAGGCAAAAAGTTTTGGATAAAGATTTGCCGCAGGGGACTTTAAAATCCGAACTTGAATTCGACCTGCCCCTTAAGGATATGCAGCAGGGCGAGTTTACCCTGGTCCTTTCCTGCACAGACAATTCCTGGACCAACTGGTGGAAGGGCAATACCAGGACTTTGAAGAAAAAAATGGTCCTGGACACCAAGCCGCCCATGGTTTCCCTGGCCAGCACCAGACACAACCTGAACCAGGGCGGCAGCGGACTGGTTGTTTTTAAGGTCTCCGAGGATGCGGCTAAATGCGGAGTTCAGATAGGGGAACGGTTCTTTCCGGCCTATAAGAAAAATGACGGCCGTTATTATTGTTTGTTTTCCTTTCCTTATGATACCGACCCGGATAGTGATATCCCCAGGGTCCTGGCTGTGGATCGGGCTGGAAATGAGTATAAATCCGGTTTTTATTACCACGTGAATTCCAGGAGTTTCAAAAAGGACCGCATAAATATCCCGGACAGCTTCCTGCGGGCCAAAATGCCCCAGTTTCAGGGCAAGTTTCCCGGAGAAGAGGATCTTTTGCAGGTATTTTTGAAGGTGAACCGTGAACTGCGGAAGGAAAACAGAAAGGAGCTGCAGAGAATCGGGCGGGACACCCAAAAAGAATTGTCCATTAATGGCCCCTTTATCCGTCAGCCGGGAGCGGCCAAAAGGGCGGGTTTTGCCGATAAAAGGACATATTATTACCAGGATAAGCAGATAGACAAGCAGAGGCATTTCGGCGTGGATTTGGCTTCAGTAGCCATGGACGAGGTGCCGGCCGGAAATTCCGGAAAAGTGGTTTTTGCCGGGTTCATGGGCATCTACGGGAACGTGGTTATTATTGATCACGGACTGGGATTGCAGAGCTTGTACGCCCATTTGAGCGAGATGAATGTTAAGGAAGGGCAAAAGGTGAAAAAGGGTCAGACCATCGGCCGTACCGGGGCCACCGGCCTGGCCGGGGGAGATCATCTGCATTTTGCCATGCTGATCTCCGGCACTCCGGTCAACCCGGTGGAATGGTGGGACAAGACCTGGATTGAGAACAATATCTGGAGCAAGATGGATGGGGAGAAATAATGGAGATCTGCTCCGGTCGATACGCATTCGTTTCTTAAATATTTAAGAAAATTGAACCGCCAAGGCTCCAAGTACGCAAAGTTTTTAAGCGCGGAATATTGTCCAAAACCGGGCCACGGTTTTGGACAAGGAGCCCTTCGATTTGCCGGGGATCGGCAAATTGAGG
>CAZTKE010000166.1:0-3700 GCA_964614055.1 uncultured Desulfovibrionales bacterium
AAATCGACGCCGTTAAACTGGAGAAGGGCCGTTTCCGAATGGAAACTAGATAAAGCACTCCGGTTCCTTTCTGTCCCGGCATTTGGTGCGCAGCATCTCCACTACTTTCCAGACCGGGGCATCCTCGCCAAAATAGCGTGCCCCTTCCGGACACATACTGATGCATGCGCTGCACAGAATGCATTTTTCCCCGTCCGTGGAAACCGTATCCGTCACGCTTACAGCCGCCGCAGGGCATACTTCGGCGCAAACCCCGCATAAATTGCACTTTTCCATATCCGTATACGGAGCCACTGGAGCCGAGGGTTTCTTCTCCTTGTACGGAATATTGCCCGGTATCTGCGGACAGTCAGTCGATTTCGGGGAAGACAAGCCTTCAATTTTTTCCCGAACCCGGATCCCGAAATCCCGGGCCTTTGCCGTATCCGAGCCATCCGGCCGCCCCCGGGCAATTGGCGCGGACTCTGAAGAAAAGGAATGCTCGGCAATGAACGCTCCGGCGGCAATCGGGGCAAACCCGGCCTCCCGGGCCAAATCCCGCAACTCAATCAGGGCGTCTTCATAGGCCCGGTTGCCGTAAACAGCCACCAGCACCGCCGGAGCGGATTCCGCCTTTAGGGACTTCAAGCGCTTTGCCGCCAGATCCGGAACCCGGCCGCCGTAGACAGGAACCCCTATAACCGTCACCCGGTTACTGCCCAGACTCACTCCGGAATAGTCGCGGTCCGGCAGGGTCAAATCCAACTCTTTGACCTCAGTCGTTCCCAGACCGACGGCAATCTCCCGAAGCACCCTTCGGGTAGAGCGCGTCGGGGAAAAATAAATAAGAGCCGTGGAATCAAAGTCCAAAATTATCCTCCTTATCCTAGAATTCGATCCAAATCTCGGATTAGCAACTCTTGCTTACCCAAGCGGGAACGTGGTGTTGACAAAAGAAAATATCTGAAAAAGAATAATTACATAAATAACCGGCCCCATAAAAACTCCAGCGCATGCGGCGGGGCCGAGCAGTGTTTTTTTCTCATCTCAAACCGGAGTTTATAATATGCCTGCAAAACAAAAATTGCAAATTGCGATCGTTCTCTTTACCGCGGCAATATCCGGTTTAATGGCCGGTCCCGTCCCGGCCCTTGCGCAAGAAGACAGCCACATATCCGGATCCCATGGACAAACCGTATACGTCCCCGCCTACTCCCATATTTACAGCGGCGACCGGGAGCGTCCGGTCTATCTGGCCGTTACCTTGAGTATCCGCAATACCGACCCTGAGCAATCAATCACCATCACCCGCGCGGATTACTATGACTCCGAGGGAAGGCTGATCAAGGAAAAGATCAAAGACCCGGTTACGCTCAGTTCTTTGCATTCTACCCGCTTTGTAATCAAGGAGTCGCACAAGTCCGGCGGATCAGGGGCCAAATTCATGGTTGAATGGGAATCAAACTCCCCGGCAAATCCTCCCATAATCGAATCCATAATGATTAGCACCAGAGGCCAGCAGGGAATATCTTTCACCACCAGGGGCCGGGTAATCCGGGAAAAAAAATAATTCCCGCAGCCGGATCAAAGCAACCCTACGTGCGTATTTCAAGACCCTAAACCGGGCTTGCCCACCTGAGTCCGCTCACACATTCGGTTAAAACAAACAGGCATGCTCACAGGAACCAATTCCCACAGGATATCCAGGACCAAAAAGCTGCTCCAGGTGTTCGAATTCGCCGGGCTGCTCGTTTTTCTGACCTGGCTCATGTACAACGGGACCGAGAGCTTGGGCTACAACTGGCAATGGTACCGCATACCCCGGTACATTCTGGAGCCCGGCCCCGGCTTGGTTCCCGGTCCTCTTCTCCAGGGGCTGGGGGTAACCCTGAAGATCACTGCCGCCGGTTTACTTTTGACCATTGTCTTCGGACTCACCACCGCTCTTTTCCGATTGAGCGGCTCGCTCACAGCCAACCTTGTGGCCAGGTTCTACCTGGAAACCATCCGCAACACTCCGCTCATGATCCAGCTTTTATTCAACTATTTCGTGCTCTCTCCCATTCTGGGCATAAGCTCCTTCTGGACCGCGGTAATCACCCTGGCCCTGTTCGAGGGGGCCTACGCCTCGGAAATAATCAGGGCGGGCATTACTTCCATCGAGCACGGCCAATGGGAAGCCGGGCGCAGTATCGGGCTGAGCGAGACCCAAACTTACACATATATAATAATCCCCCAGACCCTGAAGCTGGTTTTGCCGCCCATTACCAGCCAAAGCGTCTCCCTTATCAAGGATTCGGCGCTGGTAAGTACCATAGCCATCTACGACCTGACCATGCAGGGCCAGGCCCTTATATCCAAGACTTTTTTGACTTTTGAAATCTGGTTCACGGTAGCCGGGATATATCTGCTCCTGGCTTTGTCCATATCCGGTCTCATCCGCTTTCTGGACCCGGGCCAAAAAGCCCACAGGCAAACATGAAAAACAGGAGGGAAAATGCGTATCCGAAAAACAGCCATTATAGTCGTTTCCCTGGCTCTATTTTGCTCAATCGCCAAAGTCTGTGCCGCCGGAGATGTCCGCCGGGAACTCACGGAGAAGAGCACGCTGGAAAAAGTCATGCGCCGGGGAGTGCTCCGGGTGGGCATGTCCACCTTCGTTCCCTGGGCCATGAAGGACAAAAACGGCAAGCTCATCGGCTTTGAAATTGATGTTGCCCGAAGACTGGCCGAGGACATGGGCGTGGACATTCAGTTTGTGCCCACCAAATGGTCGGGCATAATCCCCGCCCTTTTGACCGGGAAATTCGATGTCATTATCGGGGGAATGGGCATAAGGCCGGACCGCAATCTGAAAGTCAATTTCACCATACCTTATGAGCATTCCGGCATGTCCCTGATTGCCAGCAGAAAAAAAGCCGGAGATTTCCATTCGGTTGCGGATTTCAACAAAGAGAAGGTAACCTTGGCCGCGAGAATGGGAACCACTGCCGCGGACGCTGCCGAGAAGCACATGCCCCGGGCGAAGCTCAAACTTTTTGACGACGAGGCCCAGGCAATCCAGGAACTCTTGAATGAAAGGGTGCACGGTGTGGTGGCCTCGGCCCCGATGCCCGCGTTCCAGGCCGTGCGCCATCCGGAGAAACTGTTTGTCCCCATAGAGGACACCTTCACCAAGGAACCAATTGGATTTGCCATACGCAAGGGAGACGTGGACACCCTCAACTATTTCAACAACTGGATACGGCTGCGCCAAGCGGATGGCTGGCTCAAGGAAAGGCATGACTACTGGTTCAAGACCCGGAAATGGGCAGACCAGATACAGTAGTGGTCCGGAAAATTGCGGTTGATGCGGATAAAATAGCAGATGAAGGAAACCGGGGACTCAAGCCATAGATGCGCACCAAACGGCTGAAAATCACCCTTTTGGACACGGTGTTGATTCCGGTCGTCCTTCTGGCTGCGGGATATATCCTGTACCGTGTAAACCAGGAAATGAACTATACCTGGGACTGGTCGGTCATCCCCCGCTACTTGATCCGTTTCGATCCGGAACACGGCTATGTACCCAACCTCCTTTTACAGGGATTTCTGGCCACACTCAGACTGAGCCTGTGGGCCACCCTCCTGGCCGCAATCCTGGGCACCTTGCTCGGTCTTTTCCGCACCGCCCGCAGTCTTTTCAAACGGCTGACCGGGGGATTTTACGTGGGCTTGGTGC
>CAZTKE010000167.1:0-2398 GCA_964614055.1 uncultured Desulfovibrionales bacterium
CGGGTCTGGCCCAGGTATCCGGTGGATGACGTGCCCATCGGAGCGGTGACCAACGGGGTGCACATCCCCACCTGGGTGGCCCCGGATATTTCCGACCTTCTGGACCGCCATCTGGGCCCAAACTGGCGGGAGGATCCGGACTGCAACCGGGTCTGGAAACAGGCGGAAACCATCCCGGATGCCGAGCTGTGGAGAACACACGAGCGCCTTCGGGAGCGTTTGATAGAGTTTGTCCGTGCCCGTCTCAAGGATCAGATAGTGGCCAGGAACGGTCGGCGTTTTGATATGCAGCTGGCCGAGGAGGTCCTGGACCCCCGGGCCTTGACCATTGGTTTTGCCCGCCGTTTTGCTACATACAAGCGGGCCAATCTGCTTCTAAAGGACGAGGTCCGGCTCAAGGAGATCCTCAAAAACGAAGAGCGCCCGGTGCAGTTTATTTTTGCCGGCAAGGCCCATCCCAAGGATGTGGACGGTAAAAAGATGATTCAGCAGATACTGAATCTGTGCAAGTCCGCGGATTGCCGCAACAGGCTGGTCTTTCTTGAGGATTATGATCTGGAAGTGGCCAGGTACATGCTGCATGGCTGCGATGTGTGGCTGAATACTCCCCGCCGTCCTCTGGAAGCCTGCGGAACGAGCGGGATGAAGGCCGTGGCCAACGGAGTGCTGAATTTCAGCACCGTGGACGGCTGGTGGGCGGAAATTCCGGATTCAGGTGATGATCTGGGCTGGTCCATCGGTAATGGAGAGGAATACGAGAACAAGGAATACCAGGACTTTGTCGAGAGCGAAATAATCTATAATACCTTGGAAAATGAGATTATCCCTTTGTTTTACGACCGGGGGCACGGGAATCTACCCCGGGCCTGGATTGCCAAGATGAAAAACGGATTGAGGCAGCTGGCCCCGCAGTTCAATGCGCACAGGATGCTTATCGACTACCTGGACAAGGCTTATAAGCCGGCAGTGGACAACTTTGACCAGCTGGTGCGGGACGATTATCAGCCGGCCAAGGATCTGGCAGCGTGGCGTATGGATCTCATGACCAAGTGGGGGGAGATCCAGATACGCAATGTCAGCTCCGACCGGGAAGGGGAGATATTTACCCATCAGGAGCTGGAGGTTTCCGCGGAGGTCTATCTGAACGGCCTGAATCCGAACGATGTGAGCGTGGAAGTCTATGCCGGAGAGGTGGATTTCGAGGGCAATTTCGCCAATCGCAAGACCGTGCGCATGAATGCGGTAGGAAATACCCCGGACGGGTGGACAGTGTACAGCGGCAAGGTTGCTCCGGACCTTACCGGCCGTTTCGGATACACTGTCCGGGCTCTCCCCTATCACCCGTTGCTTTTGGACCCGCACTGCCTGGGACTCATCTGCTGGGCCCCGGAACAGTAAGCGCATGACCAAGACAAGGGCTGACTCCCTGGTTTATTCCCGAGGGCTTTGCGAGTCGCGGGAAAAGGCCAAGAGGCTGATCATGGCCGGGCAGGTCTATCTGCGGGAAGGGGAAAAGGAGAGCGCCGTTGATAAGCCGGGGCAGATGCTAGGGGAAGAGGCGGACGTCCGGGTCCGGGAGCCGGAGAGGTATGTAAGCCGCGGGGCGTACAAGCTGGAGACCGCCATCCGGGCCTTTGGCCTTGAGCTTAAGGATAAGGTGGTCCTGGACGTGGGTGCGTCCACCGGGGGGTTTACTGACTGCGCCCTGCAGTATGGGGCCAGTCGGGTTTACGCCCTGGATGTGGGCTACGGACAGCTGGATTACAGACTGCGTACGGATAAGCGGGTGGTTAATCTAGAGAGGACCAATATCCGTCACGCCGGGCCGGATATTATTCCGGAGAACTGTGATTTTTTGCTTATGGACTGTTCTTTTATCTCTTTGCGCACAGCCTTGCCTCCGACCCTTAAATTCCTGCGCCCGGAGGCGGAGATGGTCGTCCTGGTAAAGCCTCAGTTCGAGGTCGACCGCGGGGACGCGCCCAAGGGGGTGGTCCGCAGTCCGGAGAAAAGGGAGCAGGCAGTGGATAAAATAGTTGATTTCGCAACCACTGAACTGGGACTGGAGTTCCGGGGGGTGGAACCCTCCGGAATACTGGGGCCGAAAGGCAATCAGGAATATCTTTTGTATCTTGCCTATGCATAAGAACGTTGATCAGGATTCGTACATAACCAAAAGGCGGAAAAAACGCGTTCTGGAGGTCCTGGGTCGCAGGCAGAGGGATATTGTTTTAGTTATAAACAATATTCACGACCCGCACAATGTCTCGGCCATCCTGCGTAGCTGCGACGCTTTCGGCATCCAGGAAGTGCATCTTTTGTACACTTCCGAGCCGTTTCCCGCCCTGGGCAAGAAATCCTCGGCCTCGGCCAAGAAATGGGTGGATGTATTCCGGCA
>CAZTKE010000167.1:2498-3682 GCA_964614055.1 uncultured Desulfovibrionales bacterium
CGGGAGATAAAAGACAGGGAAAAACTGGTCGTTGCCACCGGCGGCGGGATTGTGGAAAGAGAACAAAACCGGGAAATACTGCAAAAAGCGGACAAGGTTTTCTTTCTTTCCGGAGACATGGCAGTTTTCAAGGACAGGCTGAACCGGGACGACGATCAGGAAATGCGCCCCTCGCTTTCGGACCGGGGAAGCGCGGATGAGTTCGAGCAGATCGTACAAAAGAGGCTGCCCTGGTATTTTCAGTGCGCTGATTATGTCCTGGACGCAAATTCCGGGATCGCGGAGCTGGTGGAGGAGATAGCAAGTATTCTGGAACCGGGTTTTGAAGAGTAAATACAGTTTGCCGGGTTTTTACATGCCGGGCATAAATATGAGAAAGTGATTTTTGGAGAAAACAATGGGCGGAGACAGTTTCGGTCGGATTTTTCGTCTGACCACGTTCGGTGAATCGCACGGGGTGGGTCTGGGCGGAGTGGTGGAAGGCTGTCCGGCCGGGATTCCCCTGAGTGAGGAATATATCCAGAAGGAGCTGGACGCCAGGCGTCCGGGACGGGGCGGAGCGAGCACGTCCCGGCGGGAAAAGGATCGGGTGCGCATCCTTTCCGGGATATATGAAGGCCAAACCACGGGCACGGCCATAGGTTTTTATTTTTTAAACGAGGACAAAAAAAGCGGGGATTATTCCGAGCTTAAGGATGTCTACCGGCCCGGACACGGGGATTTTACCTATCAGGCCAAGTACGGTCTGCGAGATCACCGCGGCGGGGGTAGGTCCTCGGGCCGGGAGACCGTGTCCCGGGTAGCCGGAGGGGCGGTGGCCAAGGCCGTGCTGGAGAAAAAAAATATCCGGGCCGAGGCCTGTACCGTGGAACTGGGCGGTATCCCCGCGCAGGAAATTGATCCGGCCGGGGCCCGGGAGAGACCGTTTTTCGCCGCCTGTGACGGCATAGTCCGGGATTGGGAGGAGCGGGTCCGAGAGGTCAGGGACAAGGGCGACTCCCTGGGCGGGATCGTCGAAATTCGTGTGAGCGGTGTACCCGCCGGGCTGGGCGAACCGGTCATGGATAAGCTCGATGCCCGGCTGGCTTACGCGCTCATGGGAGTGGGCGCGGTCAAGGGCGTGGAAATAGGTGCCGGATTTGACGCGGCCCGGAGTACCGGGAGTGAAAACAACGATCCCCTGG
>CAZTKE010000168.1:0-3648 GCA_964614055.1 uncultured Desulfovibrionales bacterium
GAGGCAAGCAAGTATTGTCCAAAACCGGGAAACGGTTTTGGACAAGGATGCCTTTCAATTTGCCGGGAAAACCCTTTTCCTTGGTGACCTTCGCGCCTTGAGCGCAGCGGGCGGTTTAAAAATTCATATCCGATAAACTAACCTTGCCCTCTTTACGGGTATGATGAACACTGCCCTTTGTTTGTTCTTCGCACTTAAGCCGGGCCGGATTATTCCTCCCCGCCTCCGGCCAGGGTAAAGCCCTTGCTGAAGCCACCGGTGCTGGCCGGAGTCCCGGCGATGCGGGCCAGATAAGTTGGGCCCAGGTCCCGGATGTGCTCGCCCACGTCGTCAAAATAGTTCAGATGCTCCTGCTCCTCGTCGATTATCTGTTCGAACAGCTTGGCGGTGATGCTGTCCCCATTATCCCGGCAGACCTGGAGGAACTGGTTGTAGACGTCAATGGTGTCGTCCTCCAGCTTGGAATCGTGGATAAAGATCTGGCCCACTTCCTGATCCTTCTGCACTTTCTGTCCGGACTCGGCCACCGGCTCTCCGCCGAGCTCCTTGATCCGCTCCGCGAACTGTTCGGCGTGGCGCATCTCGTCAATGGCCACCAGCTTGACGTTTTTGGCCAGCTCGCCGTAGTCCATGTCGTCCAGGCCGTAGTGCTGGTTCATGTACTGGTAGATGGCGTGCAGCTCCATTTCCCGGGCCTTGTTCAAAACTTCTATAACTTTGTTCCGTCTTTCTTCACGTGATTTTTCAGCCATTTTTTCCTCCGTTTTTGCTTTGCTTCTTTCTTTCATCCATGCCCGGACAGCAGGGATAATCAACCTGTGTATTCAGTTTATCCGTGCTCGTAGTAGATTTCAAGCAGGCGGTTTTTGCCTTGATCGTATTTTAATCCCCTAGGATATGTTTTGTCAGCTTTTTGGGTATGTTGGAGTGTTTGACAGGCTTTTGCCCTTGTTTCATATTGCAGTAGACAATGGCTGCGGTATCTCTTTTGAGTGCCGGAGAGGCGGTTAAAAAAGATCCAAAAGATAGTAAATATCCAGAAAACATTATGACAGTGGCCCTTATTTCCCTTATTATCGGCGCATTGCTCCTTGTGTGGAGCGCGGACAGATTCGTTGAGGGCTCCGCCTTCGCTGCCCGTCATTTCGGTATGCCTCCTATGCTGATCGGCATGGTCATTGTCGGCTTCGGCACCTCGGCCCCGGAGATGCTTGTCTCCGCCCTGGCCGCGGTGCAGGGCAGTCCGGGTATCGCCCTGGGCAATGCATACGGATCGAATATCACCAATATCGCCCTGATTTTGGGCTTGACCGCCCTTATCAGTCCTATCGCCGTGAATTCGCAGGTCCTGCGCAAGGAACTGCCCTTTTTGGCCGGAATTACCCTCCTTGCCGCCTGGCAGCTCCGGGACGCGGAGATATCCCGCTTTGACGCCCTGGTCCTTTTGGTCGTGTTCGGGGTGGTTATGGCCTGGACCATCCGGCAGGGCCTTAGGAAAAACAAAGATTCGCTTGAAAGCGAGATGGCCGAGGAGCTTAAGGCCCGGGCCATGCCGGTTAAAAAGGCTTTTTTCCGGCTGGTGGTCGGGCTGCTTGTTTTGGTCGCAAGTTCCCGTCTGCTGGTCTGGGGCGCGGTGGAAATCGCTCAAATACTGGGCATCCGGGACATGATAATCGGTCTGACCGTGGTTGCGGTGGGCACTTCCCTGCCGGAACTGGCTTCTTCGATAATCGCCGCCCGGAAAGGCGAACACGACATCGCCCTGGGCAATGTCCTGGGCTCCAACATGTTCAATACACTGGCGGTTGTGGGTATCGCCGGCTCCATTCATCCGGTGTCCGTTGGTCCGGAAGTATTTAACCGGGACATAATTTTCATGACCCTTCTTACTTTTTCCCTTTTTGTTGTAAGCTATAGGTTCAAAACCGGGCAGGGCCGCATCAACCGCGTGGAAGGAGGGGTGCTTCTTGCCTGCTATGTCGGATATATGGCTTTTTTGATAGTCACTGCTTTTGCTGCTCCTTAAGTTGGGGAAACCAAGACATGAAGGGAAAACGAAGAAAAATACTCCAGCCACAGAGAGCACAGGGGACCACGGAGGTGAAAAATCTTTTTCCTTCCTCTACCCTCTGTGGTAAGATTTTCTTCTTTCAATTCCCGGAAAGCAAAATTCCAACTGGCGGCAGACCGGCCGGATTGCCGCGCCGATGGTTTAGCTTTTTTAAATTCAAGGAAGTAAACGATGAATACGGCCATGATGAAGGCGACGCCCTGCTTCGCTCTCTGGCCAGGAATTTGAGCAATGCGGTGCGCACCAATGATATTGTCTGCCGTCTCGGCGGGGACGAATTTCTGGTTATATGTCCGCGCTGTTCCCAAAAAGACGCCTGCGCGGTGGCGGAAAAAATCCTGACCGCGCCCAAGAACTTTTGTAACGCGGATGGGGTGGAGTGCTGGAGTGGGGCGGTCAGTATCGGGGTGGCCCAGGCCGAACCTTCCATGACCCAGCCGGAGCAGCTCTTGAAAGCGGCGGACCGGGAGCTCTACGCCGCGAAACGAAAGGGAGGGGGCACGGTTTCCGCGTGCCTTGAGGGCGAAGGGCGTTGATGCTTTTGCCTGTTTAAGCAGGTTTTTAAGTTTCTTTGAACTTGTCGTTCTTTCTGCCCGCTCCAATAAAGGTTGCCGTCCTGTGCCGTGTGTTCCCGATTTCCTGATTTATGAGCACAGCCAGGAATCTTTTTTGACAACGCCTGTTTTTCGTTATATTTCTAAAAATCAGCATTTTTAGGGCGTAATGGAAACGGATTATGAACTGGATTGAATTCAAGGACAAAATGTTCGATCTTGCCTGTTTCAGCATTCATCAAGTATATGCATGGCAGCCGGGATTCGATCGCAATAATTTGCTCCGCTGGACTAAAAAGGGATACCTCGTGCATCTGCGGCGCGGATGGTACGCCTTTCCCGAATATAAAAACAAGCCGGATTTCCCCGAATATATCGCCGGCAGGATCTACAACCCCTCCTATATCAGCCTGCACTCGGCACTGGCATTTTATGGATTGATTCCCGAATCCGTGGTTCAGATAACCAGCGTCACATCCTTGAAAACCGCCTCGTTTGCAAATGAATTCGGTGAGTACTCCTACAAAAGCGTTAAAAGCGATCTTATGTTCGGCTATTTCCGCCGTCCGATCGCGGACGGCCGGACAACCCCCTATGCGACCAGAGAAAAGGCGCTTTTGGATTTGCTGTATCTGTATCCCTTCTATAATACGGAATCAGAGCTTCTCGAACTCCGTCTGAATCGGGATATACTGCGGGAGAACTGGGACAGGGGGGCATGGCTGTCAATGGGGAAACGCTTTCAATGCAAACGTCTTGAAAAGCGCATGCGTTTACTTGAAAAGGTGTATAGCCCATGATCTCATTCGAGCGGATCAAAGATTACTATCCAGCCTCAATGGCTGAAAATGCGGTTTTTCAAAAGCACATCCTCAAGGAATATGTGCAGTTATTAACCCTGGATTATCTTTCCGCCACGGAGCACATCCGCAAAATGACCTTTATCGGCGGCACAAACCTGCGCTTGACCAAGGGCATTGATCGTTTTTCCGAGGACCTGGATTTCGACTGTAAAGATTGTAC
>CAZTKE010000169.1:0-1404 GCA_964614055.1 uncultured Desulfovibrionales bacterium
GCCGACGAGTATGTGGATATGGAATTCGGGACCGGATGTCTGAAGGTCACCCCGGCCCATGACGTGAATGACTTTGAACTGGGGCTCAAACACGATCTGGAATTTCTGCAGGTTATAGACGACAAGGGCGATATGTCCGAGTCCGCCGGCTCCCAATTTTTTGGTCTGGACCGCTTCGAGTGCCGCAAGAAAGTGGTCTCCATGCTAAAAGAGCAGGGCCTTCTGGCCAGGCAGCAGGAATACCGGCACAGCGTGGGGCATTGCTATCGCTGCCATACCCCGATCGAACCCTACGTTTCCAAGCAGTGGTTCGTTAAGACCGCTCCGCTGGCGAAAAAGGCGGCCCGGGCCGTTTCCGAGGGCGAAACCAAGATCTATCCCCAAAACTGGGAAAAGACCTATTTCGAGTGGCTGGACAATATCCGGGACTGGTGCATTTCCCGGCAGATATGGTGGGGACACCGCATCCCGGCCTGGACCTGCGAAAGTTGCGGCAAACTGATTGTGGCCAGGCAGGATCCGGAGGCCTGTCCGCAGTGCGGGAGCAGCGATTTAAGCCAGGACGAGGATGTCCTGGATACCTGGTTCTCCTCCGCCCTGTGGCCGTTTTCCACCCTGGGCTGGCCGGATGAGACCGAGGACCTGAAGACTTTTTATCCCACCTCGGTTCTGGTCACCGGTTTTGATATACTTTTTTTCTGGGTGGCCCGGATGATGATGATGGGCATTCACTTCCTGCCCCAGGTGCCGTTTCGGGACGTGTATATCCACGCCCTGGTCCGGGACGCCGAGGGTCAGAAGATGAGCAAGTCCAAGGGCAACGTGATCGATCCCCTTTTGACCATCGAGAATTTCGGCGCGGACGCCTTCCGCTTTACCCTGACCGCTTTCGCGGCCATGGGCCGGGACATAAAGATGTCCGAGGAGCGCATCCAAGGGTATCGCCATTTTATAAACAAGATCTGGAACGCGGCCCGGTTCGCGCTCATGAACCTGGATGAAAAGGTCCCGCAGTTTTCCGCGACCAAGGCCGATGGGTTTGCCCACCGCTGGATCTTGCACCGTCTGGAAGAGGTCAAGGAAAACGTGGCCGCCGCCCTGGATGAATACCGTTTCAACGACGCGGCCCATGAACTGTATCAATTCGTGTGGCACGAGTTCTGCGACTGGTATCTGGAGATGATAAAGCCGGAGCTGCAGAGCGGGGGCGAGTCTGCGGACAATGCAAGATCCTGCCTTTTGCAGGTTCTGGGGGAAACCCTGGTCATGCTCCACCCCATAATTCCCTTTGTCACCCAGGAAATATGGACCCATCTGCCGCAAAGGGAAGAAACCAACCTGGCCCTTGTTGGCTTTCCGGAAAAAAGGCCGGAGTGCAGGGACGAAGGGCTCGTCCGGGACATG
>CAZTKE010000169.1:1504-3639 GCA_964614055.1 uncultured Desulfovibrionales bacterium
AAATTACACATAAGGGTTTTTGAAAATGGGAAAAGTATATCTGATAGGGGCCGGGCCCGGTGATCCGGGGCTTTTGACCCTGAAAGGCAAGGAGATCCTGGAGACCGCGGATGTGGTGGTCTACGACTATCTGGCCAACAAGGAGTTCCTATCCTTTTGCCGCAGGGACGCGGAGATTATCTACGTGGGCAAAAAGGGCGGCGATCATACCCTGCCCCAGGAGAAAATAAACGATCTCCTGGTAGACAAGGTGAAACAGGGGCTGAACGTGGCCCGGCTCAAGGGCGGGGACCCATATGTCTTCGGCCGGGGCGGGGAGGAGGCCGAGGATCTTTTGCAGGCCGGGGCGGATTTCGAGGTCGTGCCCGGGGTGACTTCGGCTGTTGCCGCGCCCGCTTATGCCGGGATCCCGCTTACCCACCGCGAGTATTCCTCCTCGGTTTCCTTTATAACCGGCCACGAGGACCCGTCCAAGGAAGAGAGCGCGCATAACTGGCAGGCCCTGGCCGCGAGCACCAATACCTTGGTCTTTTTCATGGGGATCAAGAATCTGTCCTCCATCAGCCGCAATCTGACCGGGGCGGGAATGGATCCGGAAACGCCAGCGGCTTTGGTCCGCTGGGGGACCACCTGCCGGCAGCAGACAGTGGAGGGAACTATCGCGGATATCCCCCGGGTGGCGGAAGAAAAGGGGATAAGGCCCCCGGCCCTGCTCGTGGTCGGAGAAGTGGTCCGGCTGCGCTCCAAACTGAACTGGTTCGAACGTCTCCCGCTTTTGGGCCGCAAAGTGGTGGTTACCAGGGCCAGGCAGCAGGCAAGCGGCCTGGTCCGGCGCCTGGAGGATCTGGGCGCCTGCTGTCTGGAGTTCCCGACCATAAGCATTGAGCCCTTGGACGATTATTCCGGCGTGGACGAGGCCATAACCAACCTGGATATGTATGACTGGCTGGTTTTTACCTCGGTAAACGGGGTCCTTCATTTCTGGGAGCGTTTGGCTCGGGCCGGCCTGGACAGCCGGGCTCTCGGCTTCTGCCGGGTGGCGGCCATCGGCCCGGCCACGGCCGATGCGCTCCGGGAAAGGGGAATTTTCCCCGATTTCGTTCCGGATAAATACGTTGCCGAATCCGTGGTGGAGGGCCTGCTCAAGCTGGGGATAAACAATGCAAACGTTCTTATCCCCCGGGCCAAAGAGGCAAGAGAGGTGTTGCCCAGGGAGCTTGAAAAGGCCGGGGCCCGGGTGAGCATCCTTCCGGTGTACGAGACCCGCCTGGCCGGAACCGGCGGCGAGGACCCCCGGGATCTGCTTGATAACGGGAATATCGACTACGTCACCTTTACCAGTTCCTCCACTGTGCGCAATTTCTTCTCCCTGGTCCCGGCGGAGGATGTCCGGGAGTACGTGCGAAACGGTCTGTGCCTGGCCTGTATCGGTCCGATCACCGCGGACACCCTGCGCGAGTTCGGTTTTGAACCGGAAATAACAGCCGCGGAATACACAATTCCCGGTCTGGTGGATGCCCTTTTACTGCGGGCGGGCGAGGTAGCGCAAACCGAGGACGGTTAAAACCGGGTCCGCGCACGAGTATGCGTAATATTTTGTTGTTAAAGTCCTGCAAAAGATGCTGAACCAACTGAATTGAAGGGCTTTTAATTAAATACCTCGAGTGGACCAATTATTCTCGTTTTCTGGATCCGGCACTCAAATTTTAGATTTGAGTGCCGGATGACCGGGGGTGGAAGTTCCGAACAACTTGGTTCCGGCCTCAAAATACGGGCTGTCCCCCATTCGTCATTACCCGGCTTGACCGGGTAATCCAGGATAATGTTTTGCACAGATTGTTGAGACGAACCAAAAATGAAACCGACCAAGTTAAAAGGTATTATTTAAGATGTCCTTGCCCATTGCCGTTTTGGTCTCCGGAAGCGGTTCCAATCTGCAGTCCATTATCGACTGTATCCAGGCCGGACGCCTGGATGCGCGCATAAAGCTCGTGATCAGCAACAAGCCGGACGCCTACGGTCTTCAAAGGGCCGAAAAGCACGGCATACCTGCTCGCGTACTTGTACACGGCGAATATCCCTCCCGCGAGGAGTATGACGCGGACCTTGCACAAATTATAAGACAAAGCGGGGCG
>CAZTKE010000170.1:0-3604 GCA_964614055.1 uncultured Desulfovibrionales bacterium
CTGGCCACGGTGTCCGACTTGCGCAGGGTGGAGCGGATGCGGCGGACCACCTCAAGCAAAGTCTGGTCTCCGGCCTGATGGCCGTAAACGTCGTTTATCCGCTTGAACCCGTCCAGATCAATATACAAAAGAGCGGCCAGGGTCTTGTTCCGATGGGAGTGGGCCAGGGTTTGGTGCAGGCGGTCGAAGAAAAGCCTGCGGTTGGGCAGTTCGGTCAGCGGATCATACATGGCCATGTGCCGGATCCTTTCCTCGTCCTGCCTGCGCTGGGTAATATCCGCCATGTACCCTACTATTTCCAGGGGCTCATTTTCCTTTCCCCGGACCATGCGGGCGCAGTCCTGAATCCACACCGTGCCTTTTTGCGGATGATCAAAGGCGTATTCCCATTCCACGCTCTCTCCGCCGTCAAGTTTTTCAAACAGGGCTTTAAGCTCATTCTGGGATTCCGGGCGGCAATTTTCCATCCACAGCCCGGAATCCTTTGTCAGTTGTTCCGGACTGAAACCGAGAACGGCGTGGGTATCCTCGCTTAAGTATTTGAAATCCGGGAAGGCCTGCGGGGTTCGCACATAAATCACCGCCGGGACCGCCTTGATCAGGGTCTGCAGGCGGCGATTCAAAAATTCCGATTCCTTTATCTTTTGCTGCAGTCTGAGCTGAAGCTTGTGCCTTTCCAGGCTGTAGACAATACTTTTTTTCAGCAGCGCCCCGTTCATCTCGTCCTTTTGCAGATAGTCCTGAATGCCCAGTTCCGCGGCCCGGACCGGGAAATCCTTGTCCGTGCTGGAGGTCAAAACGATTATCGGAGGGGTATCCGGCGTGCCCGAGATGCGCTGCACAGTGTTCAGTCCGTCGCTGTCCGGGAGGTTCAGATCCATGAGGATAAGATCGTGGGCGTGCCTGTGCAGTGACTCCGTGGCCGCGGACAGGTCTCCCGCGTGGGACACGGTAAAGCTCTCTTCCGGATCATCCTGGAGCATGTCGGTTATCAGCTTGGCGGTCAGGTAGTTGTCCTCCACCAGGAGTATGGCGTAGTTCTTATTATTCATGGTTTACCGAGCTTATGCCCCTAGCTGAAATGTTTGGGGAGGAGCCTTATTCAACCTTTTTCGTATTAGACGGGGAAAGTCAAGAAGCGGCGCGCGGCTATGCGGGGTTTGTAGAAAAAATGAGCGGTTGTGAAGCAATTTCCCCGGATCACTTGTTTCCCTGATTCGTGTGCAATCCTGTAGGGTGCCGAAAATCAACGTACTGTATTATTTAAGCCCATTCCGGCACTCAACAAGTAATTGAGTGCCGGATTTTGGCTTGGTGGCGAATTTAAGTACGGAGTCCATTCAAGACCCGGCGTGCAGGGCCGAGGCTTTTATTGCGCTTCTTGCCCGGCGGGAGCCTTTTTTACTCTAAGCAGCAAAATGAACAAAAATATGCTCCCGGCCAGGGCCAGTCCCAGCCCGGCAATGGGCAGGGTCTTGTAGCCCATAAGATCCGCGAGCTGCCCCGCGGCAAACGCGCTTAAAAGGCTGGCAATGGCAGTGGTGGCGTTGAATATGCCCACTGCCGCTCCCTGGGGCAGGGAGGAAAGCTCGGCCGTGTAATCGGTTCCGGCCACAATCAGCGGAGACCAGGCCACGGGCAAAAGAAAGAAGAAAAGCGGCACCAGCCAGTGGTTTATTCCGGTGTCCACAAAGGCCAGAGCGGTAAGGACCGCAAGGGAGACAACGGACATCAGCCCTCCGATCATGACCACCCAGCCGTCTCCGATTTTATTGCCCAGGACTCCGGACGGGGCGTAAGCGAATATCCCGATTCCGGCCCCTATGGCGTAGTACAGGGAGGACTTGCCCGCGGCTATGGAATACACGTCATGCATGAGCAGGGGATACAGGTTGTAGATTATCCAGTTGCTGAACATGATGCAGAACCAGCTAAGGATGTAAAGGGCGAACGGGCTCTTGTATATCTGCTTGATTTCCCGCAGATAATGAGGGAGGTTTTGTTCATAGGTATGCAGGATGGAAAACGAGCCCCGGGCCGGGCGATGCCTGCGGTGGGAGAAACTTACGTCCTTTTTGTCCACCTTTTTTTGGTGATCCGCGGGCAGGTCCATGCGGCCCAGAATGAATCCCGGGATCATGAGCAGTGCGGCTATGACCATGCCCAGCTGCGGACTCAACTGGAGAAGGGCGACCAGGGCCAGGCCCAGTGCTTGTCCGCTGCCGTAAAAAGTCTGCAGCCAGCCGATGCGGTCGTCCCATTCCGATTTGGGCCTGTTCTCCACGATGAACATGGCCGAGACCGTGTTGGTCACCGCCGAACCCGTGCCCTGCAGAAAGGCCAGGGCCATCCAGAACCAGAATGATTTGAGGGCCGGAAAACAGGCAAGCCCTATGGCCAGCAATGCATACCCGGCCAGATAAAAGAAATGATATTTGCCGCTCTTGTCCGTTAGCGCACCCAACAGTGGCGCGGTCAGCTGTCCGGCGTAGAAAGCGGCCACCACGGTTCCCGCGGCTGCCGCGCCCAGGGCGTTGCCCACCACCAGGGGGATGAGGATGGGGGCGATGCCCAGGACAACCGCTCCCTGAAAGGCGTAACCCAGATACCAGCGTTCCGAATATTTTTTACACGATTCTAACATTTCCGCTCCCTCTACGTTGCCTGTACCGTTTTAAGTCCGCCGCATATCCCGTATTGCTGAAGCCCCGGGGCATACACCCGAATTTTGTATCCGGATGCCCAAGCCGGGAACCCCGCAGATTTTCCCCGCATTACGGGCAAAATATCCGGCTAGCCAATGGGGAAAAATTAAGTTTAATATGCCGAAAAGACCACATATTTAAATCATGGCATAAGCAAAAAATGGCGGCAAGCATTTTTTGTTCCGGGCCAAGTACTGCAGAATAAACCGCCGCCTTTTGCTTCCAAGGCCGGATTTGACTTCTGGCCCGGATTGATTATTCGTACGGGCCGGTTTTCCGGGACAAAAGGTCACAAAATCGATACGGCAATTCTTTAACTTGCTTGAGTAATATGCGCATCCTGCTTTTAATGTATTTCATCCATTTTTTGCGGCACGGAATGGTCCTGCCGGTAATCCCGCTTTTTGCCCAGGAAATCGGGGCGGGCGAGTCCATGGTCGGATTAGTGGTGGGCAGCTTCAACGCCCTGTCCCTGGCCCTGGCCCTGGTGGTCGGGGATCTCGCGGACCGGATATCCATAAAAAAGATGCTTGTATTTGGTGCGTTTTGCAATTTCGCCTACAGTCTGCTTCTGTACATTGTCTCCGATCCCTGGCTTCTGGTCGGGACCCAGGCCGTGGGCGGGCTGGGTTTTCTTTTGCTCATTGTCTGCACCCAGGCCTATATATCCGGGATGTCCAGCGTCCGGGAGCGGGAGAAATGCTTTTCCAGCATGACCCTGGCCGCGGCAGTGGGTCAGTCCTCCGGGCCGCTTTTCGGGGGGTGGCTCCTTTCCGTGGGTTCGTTTGACCTGGTTTTTGCCGCTGCCGTGGGTGTTTCCCTGCTCGGGGCGGTTGTCTTCGGGCTGCGCGTGGATCGTTCCGGAGTCGGGGCCAAACCTTTCGAGCCCCTGGGCAAGA
>CAZTKE010000171.1:0-3583 GCA_964614055.1 uncultured Desulfovibrionales bacterium
TTAATGAAATTTGAGAATGTTACACAGGTCCGACCCCACACCACAGACCACACCACACACCACACGCCAGAAAACGCGATCCGCATAAAATCCAAGGTCTGGAGCAGGTATATTCCTTAAAGCGTCTGACCTGATTCGGCTACTACCCCTATTCCCCGCCAATCTACTTTTGTATCCGCCAACGAGCGGACATGGATACGAGTGTGAAAATAACGTCTAAAAATGAAACGATATCCGTACTGAAAGTCCTTTTCAGCCTTCCCGGCATTTTTCAGAACAAATTTGAATGTGGGTAACCCCGAGTAACTGGGTCCGAGTAGCCGGTTGTTTTTCAGATACGGGGCAAATTTTACCAAAAAATATTTTTTTACATAATTTGTTTGTCCCCGTTTACTCCCGACTGTAAGATGTCAAGAAATAATTTGACCGATTTTTATTTTCTTTATAAAATCAAAAAATAGCTTCAAGTGGTATTTATCAACAACAAAAAAAGACAACGGAAGCAAACCAAGTTTAAAGATATAACGCCGAGTAAAAAATTAGAAGATTTGCCATCCGCGCAACAAAAACCCCTTCTGCAAAATATTGATATGTTCATTAAGGGCGTAGAAGCCAATCAATAAAATACGTACCAATAAAGGAATTATCATGCAGCACAATACAACCCCATCAAGCGATCAGGAACGGTTCATTCTGACAAAAATCAGAATGCTGCCCCCGGACAAAATCGCCGCTGTAGCGGATTTTGTTGATTTCATCAGTCATAAAGACCAGGAACGGCAAATGCTCCAGGCCGCCGGTAAAATGGCGGAAGACACGTTCAAAAAGATTTGGGATAATTCTGAGGACAACGCATATGACCGATTATAAATTCGGGGATATCGTGCTGGTGCCGTTTCCGTTCACCGACCAGACCACCACCAAAAAACGCCCGGCCATCATTGTCAGTTCAAACGCTTACAATCAATAGCGGCCGTATTATTATCATGGCGGTCACCAGTCAAAGCCATGGTTCCGGTTACTTTGGCGATGTCCGCATTCACAACTGGCAACAGGCCGGTCTTTTAAAACCATCTGTCATCAAGCCGATTCTGACCACCATTGAAAATGGCCTCATCATAAAAAAGCTGGGCAGTATTGCAGACGCAGACCGTCCCGCACTGACCGAAGGGCTGCAAAGCATTATCGGAGAATAACCTCACATTAACCGCCACAAAAAACAGCCCATCTTATAGACATGGAAAAGATATTTATCGTTAAAGCGAACCAGTCCTTTTCAGGTATGGTTGCCGATATAAAAAAATAGGGCCGGAATGTTCCGGCCCTGATTTTTTTATTCCTGGAGCATGGGTTGGCCCTCGATGTCCTTGAGGGAATTCAGGATTATTAAAACGATATCCAAAACGTACCAGATAAATAGACCGCCCAGGGTAAAGAGCTTGAGCATGCCCAATGTCCTGTGCCCGAGATAAAAGCGGTCCAGGGCCCAGAATCCGGCGGCAAAGGAGAAGATAAGGGCTATGCTCTGATATCTGCGGCCCTCGGTGCTTACCGAGACCCCGTCCGCGGTCTTGTTCAGGCGCCCGGAAACTATGCAGTAGGCGTCAAGTATGAACCACAGCAAAATGATGATCCCGAAAAGTCCGGCCAGAAAGGCCAGGACCGGATTGACTCCGAAGCCGGTGGCCCGGGGACCGAAAGAGGCGAGCATGGCGTAGTAGAAGATGTAAAAAATCGCCGTGGCTATTATGCGCAGGATCCCCAGCTTGTTGTAGCGCATGTAAAAGTAGTGCGCTCCGATCACGTTTCCGAATATAAGCAGGAACATGAGGAATACTGGATTCTTCTTTTCGCTACCTTCCAGTTCCTGGCCGTAGACATCGGTCTGTTTGTTGAATAGAAGCAGAAAAATGTCGATTATCCACCAGATGAACAGTCCGCCGAAAGTTATGAGCTTGAGTATCCCGGTGCCGATTTTTCCCAGGTAGAAACGGTCAAAACCGACAAACCCGAAAATAGTGGCCAGCATCAGGGTGACGTGATATGATTTTTTATGGCTCGGTTTTTCTTCCTCCTCGGAGCGCATTTTTTTAAGGAGCACTGTGTCCTTGAATTGTTTGATCTCCTCCAAAAAACTAGCGGCTTGTGTGGTCATGTGGCGCCTCCTTTAAAGGCTGGAAGTTGGATGGTAAACAATTGCATTTAAGGCCAGAAAAATTTTTGTGTCAACGGGTTTTTACTCCGGTCCTAAATGCCGGACTCAGAATAGCAGGTCCATTATTAAAAGCAATGAAAAAGGATCAGGATGAATGAAACATAAGGATCCGTACGCTGCCTCGGAGAGCCGCAAGAGATAGGCCAAAATGAACATAGCCACCACGCACAAGAATACTGACTTTGACGCTTTGGCTTCGCTTGTGGCGGCCACTTTTTTGTATCCCCGGATGCTGGGAGTGCTGCCCGGGCAGATGCGGGACAATGTAAAGGCCTTTTTGGCCCTGCACCGCGATCTTTTCCGCCTGATTCCGCGCAAGGGTCTGGATATTTCCGGTGTGAGCCGCCTGGTGGTCGTGGATGCCAACAACTGGAAAAGACTGGATCGTATGGAGGGGCTGGCTGCAGGGGTAAAGATCGAACTTTGGGATCATCATATGTCCGGTGAGGATATCCGGGGGGAGATGATCTCCATACAGCCCCTGGGGGCGAACGTGACCCAGATGGTGGAGGAGATGCGCGCCCGGGATTGCGCCTTTTCCCCGATGCACGCCACGCTTTTTCTCATGGGTATTTACGAGGACACCGGTCATTTGAGTTATCCGTCCACAACTCCCAGGGACGCGGCAGCGGCGGCTTTCCTTCTGGAAAACGGTGCGGACCTGCATGTGGCCGGGTCATATCTTTCCTCCGGCTTTGATGCCGGCCAGGCCGATGTCCTGGCCAGGATACTGGAGCAGGATGAGCAGTTGGATATCTGCGGGTACAAAATAGGTCTTTGCTGCGTCTCCCTGGAGCAGGTCTCGGTCGGGTTGGCCCCGATTGTCTGCAAGTATCAGGAAATCAGGGGCACGGACGCGGCCTTTGGCGTGTTTCAGCTGGACCGGGAGAAAGTCATCGTCATCGGCCGCAGCGGTTCTCACGGAATGGATGTGGGTCGGGTTGTCTGCGCTTTGGGAGGAGGCGGGCATGCCGGAGCCGGATCAGCCATGCTCAAATGCCGGGAAGTACAGGCCGCAACGGACAGGGTCAGGGAGCTTATCCGGGAAATGGACCGTCCCCGGCTGCAAGTCCGGGAGATCATGTCCGGCCTTGAGGACTGCCTGTCCCCGGAAACCAAGGTCCGGGAGGCAAAAGATATTCTAAAGCGCAGACGGAGAGGGGCGGCTTTGGTCATTCAAAATGGAGAATGCGTAGGCCTTATAAGCGAGGCGGAACTGTTGAAAGCGCGGAATGAATCCCAGCTGAATTCTCCGGTAACCGCCCTTATGCGCCGGGATATCCCTGTGGTTAACCCGGAACAGGGGGTGCAGGAAGTCCTGAGTCTCTTCTCGGATATGGAAGTGGCCATCCTTCCGGTCCTGGAAAA
>CAZTKE010000172.1:0-3581 GCA_964614055.1 uncultured Desulfovibrionales bacterium
TGATCGCGCTGATTTGCGCAGATAAGAAAACGGATCATCCCGCTAGTTCTTCAATCAGCGTCTGATCTTTTATTCCTATTTGTGAGTGAAACCGGCTCTCCCAGCCTTGATTTGAATCTTTGTATCCGCTTTAGAGAAGTCTCTATCCTTTCCCGGCTCAATTTGCCCTCCCGGAGCAAATCTTTTATTATTTTCAACGCCTTGGCGGTTATCCCGGGATCATAGTCTATATTGTTTCCAAAGAGCAGGATGTCCGAGCCGGCCTCAATGGCTCTGAATATTGCCGTTTTCAGCCCGAAATGGTCGGCAATGGCCTTCATCTGCAGATCGTCGGTTATTATTACCCCGTTGTATCCGAGTTTGTCGCGCAGGATGGACAGGGTGGAGAGAGAGAGCGAGGCCGGATATTTTTTGTCCAGCCGGGCGTTAAAGACATGTCCGGGCATTACGGAGAAAATAAGCGGTGTCCGTGACAGATCGGAGTAGGGATAGAGTTCGGCTTCGGACCAGGTTTTGGTCACGTCGGCTATCCCCATGTGCGAATCCGCTTTGCTGGAGCCGTGACCGGGGAAATGCTTCAGGCATCCGGCTACTCCGTGTTCGTTCAAGCCGGAAATAAACGCCCGGTAATTGGCGGCCACTTTTTTCGGATCCTCGGAGAAACTGCGTTTTAATTTGCCTATTACCGGGCATTGCGGATTGACGTTCACATCCGCCACCGGAGCGAAGTCCAGGTTTATGCCCATCTCGGAGAGCATTTTGCCTGTTTTTTCCCCCTGCCGGTAGGTGTATTTAGGGCCCTTTTTGCCCATTTCCTCGGCTGAGGGCAGAGGAGGAAATCCGGTTTTTTCCTTGAGCCTCCGGACCTTTCCCCCTTCCTGGTCTACTGCAATGATAAGTTTTGTGTTTTTAACTTTTTGCAGCCGGGTACATAGCCGCTTCAATTGCTCCTTTCCGGTTATGTTCCTGCCGTATTCCCCGCTTTCAAGGTCATAATCAAAAAGGATGACTCCGCCCAAGTCGTATTTTCGGATGTCCTGGTATATATGATGCTTGGGAGAGATTGCGGTCCCCCGGAAGCCGGCCATAATCATCTGTCCAATCCGGAGATCGGAATCGGAAGATGTTTTTCCCCTGTCGGCTGCAAAAGAGGTAAGTGCCGGGATCAAAAAGAGGCAAAGACAGGAAAAAATCATCCGTGTTTTCATAGTGACTTCCGTGTAAAGGTTAATCGACGAACATGGCCGCGTTGTAGCTGGAACGGACCAGCGGGGCGGAAAAGACATGCGGGACTCCCATATCCTCTCCCGTTTTTTGGTATTTTTCAAAGGTTTCCGGATGTACGTATCTTTTTACCGGCGGATGATTGCGGGTGGGTCGCATGTATTGGCCGATGGTCACGATATCACATCCGGTCCGGTAAAGATCGCGCAATATTTGTATTACCTGCTCGTCGGTTTCTCCGAGTCCGACCATGAAACCTGATTTTGTTTTGCCTTCCGGATTCAGTTTTTTGGCCCGTTTGAGTACTTGCAGGCTCCGCTTGAAATCCGCCTGCGGCCGAATTTCCGGATACAGTTCGGGCGCGGTCTCCACATTATGGTTCAATATCTCCGGGCGTTCGTTCACCACCGTTTTCAGGGCCTGTTCATCTCCCTGAAAATCCGGAATGAGTACCTCAAGGGTGGTTTGATCATTTATGTCGCGGATTTCTTTTATTGTTTGCGCGAAATGATCCGCCCCTCCATCCGCAAGGTCATCCCGGGTTACGGAGGTGATTACCGCATGCCTGAGTCGCAGTCTTTCAGCCGCTTTAGCCACGCGCTTCGGCTCGGTTTCGTCCACGGGTTCGGGAGAGCTGGAATTTATATTGCAAAAGGCGCAGTTTCTGGAGCAATTTTGGCCCAGGATAAGAAAGGTGGCCACTTTCTGGGAAAAACATTCAAATATATTCGGGCACTTGGCATTTTGACATACCGTGTTTAGGCCCAACCCTTCCAGCAGTTCACCTGTACTTGCAAAATTTTTATTGTCCGGCAATTTAACCCGGAGCCAGGGCGGAATGCGCAAATCGTTTTTTAATGTATGCACTCAAAGCCTCCTTGGTTTCATTGTAGCCGATTTTGTCCTTTTTTGATTGATAATAAATGGACGTTTGTTCTGCGTCTTTTAGGCCGCAGGGGGTGATGTATTCAAACAGGCTCAAGTCCGGGCCGATATTCAGGGAAAGGCCGTGGTAGGTTACCCAGTGTTTGAGGGCAATGCCGATGGAAGCGATCTTTTTGCCGTCCGTCCATACCCCGGGGTATCCGTCCCGGCTGTAGGCTGGGATGTCAAGGTCCTCCAAGGTGTTTATCGTGGCTTGCTGCAAGTCGTAAAAGAATTTTTTCAGCCCCCCGTTTCTTTTTTCCATCCCCAATACCGGATACATGATCAATTGGTCCGGAAAATGACAGGTAATATTGCCTCCCCGGCTGGATTGAATCACTTCTATGCCCATTTTTTTAAGCTCCCGGATATCCAGGAGCAGGTTTTCCCGTCCCCCGTTGCGGCCCAGGGTTATCACCCGCGGATGGCGCAGAAAGAAGACCGTGTCCTCGCCGCCGCTTTTTACCTCATGCAGGCGTCTGAGTTGGATTTCCACCGCCCGGGTATAGGATATGAGTCCCAGATCGAGTATTTTCATTTTTGGTTTTTTGTATCCGGGATTAAAATATTTTTTTGTACCTTTTGCAGTTCGCGCATTCCGGCCCAGGAATGCCAGACAATGGTCAAAAGAATGATTCCCCCTCCCAGAAAGGTTGACTCAGGGATTATTTCCCCAATGAAGAGCCAGACCCAGATCGGGGCCAGGATGGTTTCTATAAGCAGAAAAAGGCTTACTTCCGGGGAGGGCAGGTATTTCGTGCTCTGGGCTATGAGTATGAGAGCGGCCGGCATCTGGACGAGTCCCATGATCGCCACCACCAGGTATGTTTGTTTGGTCAAGTGCAAAGGGGCGGACAGGGGAAAGGCGACGGACATCATGACCAGCCCGCCCACGCTGATAAGGACGAACCTGTCCAGGGTACTGAATAGGCGCAGCAGAGTGAGATTACCTCCCAAAAGGCAGGCGGCCAAAAGGGCGATCATATCCCCTTTTACTCCCGCACCGAGGCGCAAGGAACCGGAAAAAACCGCTGCCACGCCGCAAAGGGCGATCCCGATGGCCAACCAGGTCCTCGGTCCGATTTTGTCTATGCGGAACATGCGGGTGAAGATGGCGGCAAATAAGGGGGCGGCGCTAATAAGGACCACTGCATTGGCCACCCTGGTATGCATGATAGAGGTAACAAAAAAAGTGCCTCCCAGCCCGAAAAAGATTGCCGAACAGACTGCGGCGATCCAGGTCTTTTTATCTCCGGGCAGGGATGTTTTTTGGCGCAAAATACAGATGCTCCCCACGGAAATAAACATGAATATCCCCCTCCAGAACAGGATGTTCCAGCCGGTGGTCCCGGCCAGGCGCACCAGAAGAGAGTCCAGGCTGAGGATAATCACTCCCAGAATGACGATTAAAAGCCCCTTTCTTTTGTTTGTAT
>CAZTKE010000173.1:0-3579 GCA_964614055.1 uncultured Desulfovibrionales bacterium
ATCGGTGGTCACCATGCCGTGGAATTAGTGGCCATTTTCCCGTGGAATACGCACTTATTTCTTCTTGCCCCCACGGCCAGGATATAAACCACTATTTCCGTATTTCGTACTTGGTAAACAATTCGATAATCCCCCACTCTTAATTTCCGAAGCCCGGATAAATCGCCGGAAAGCGGGGCGCCGAAGTCCAGCGGGGAAGATGTAAGTTTTTTATCTATGGCTCGGATAATTCGGCGGGCTCCCGGAACCCCGATACGCCTCAAATCCTCTTCTACCGCGCGGTGATAGATGATTGTCCAGCTCATTAGCCGAATTTCTGCAGCATTTGTTCATGGGGCAATGCTTCTTCTCGATTAAAAGAATCCAGTCGGGAAGATGCCAGTAGCTTTAGGCGCAGGTTCTCCAGCTCTTCTTCCAGTTCCTCGTAAGCCTCCATGGAGAGAAGGACCGCCTTGGGGGAATTGTTTTTCATGACAATAAGTTTTTCTGCTTCGCCGTGTTCAAAAGAGTCCAGTGTCGCGGAAGTTTTTTTGGAAAGATCGGTAGCGGAAATATAGTCTGAAGTTTTCATGGTGTTTTCCTTTTTGTCGGATTTTTTTAGGATAATAAGCGGTTTTTTGTTGGAGGTCAATCCGATGAGGGCGTTTCTTGTCTCTCGCCTCCGGCACTCAGACTTCCGTCTGAGTGACCGGACAGGCTGCTCGAAGACTCGCTCGAGCCACGGAGGAAGAGTGGAGAGAAGGCGGTTTTTCCTCCTGTTCCTGCGGAACACGAGGAAAAGTTGCTCCGCGCGGGGCGCGGGGAAGTTATGCTTATCAGCGGAGATCCGCGAGATCTGCGGTTAAATTTCTTATTTCTTGCCTATGGAATTTATTTGGCAAAGAGAAGAAAAGCCAAAGAGTTTTTAACCGCTGATCACGCTGATTTACGCTGATCAAGAGTATGAAAGAGCATACCGTGTCTTTGCCCCCGGCTCAGGGGCAAAGACGATTCTTTTCTTTTTTCTTGCTCCTGCATTTGCTCCGTGCCTCGAGGGCCGCTTCGGCCCGGGCGTGAGCTATTCTTTTTCTTTGCTTCTCGCCCCCAGCACTCAGTTTTCTGAGCGACTGGACAGGCTCCTCGAAGACGCGGACGGGACACGGAGGAAGAGAAGAGTTTTTAACCGCTGATCGCGCTGATTTACGCTGATTGAAGAAAATAAGACAATTCTCTTTTCTTATCCGTGAAGATCCGCGAGATCTGTGGTTAATTTTTTTTTCGCACTAATTCGAAGATCCGGTAATGGCGCCGGGGAAGAGGGTTTATCTCCGGGGGTTGTTTTTTAAGAACCATTCGTATGTGCTGTGCAGGCCTTCCTCCAGGGGAATCCGGGGTTCCCAGCCGAGCGTCTTTATCCGGCTGATATCCAGAAGTTTCCTGGGAGTGCCGTCCGGTTTGCTGGTGTCGAAGCGTATTTCGCCCGTAAATCCTGTTACCTCGGCCATAGTCTCGGCCAGTTCCCGTATGCTGCAGTCTTTTCCCGTGCCGATGTTTATGTGTGAGAGCATGGGGGAAGTGAATCGTTCATAAGTTTTGCTGTCCAGATTCATTACATGTACGCAGGCCCGGGCCATGTCCTCCACGTGTAGAAATTCGCGCCTGGGCTTGCCCGACCCCCATACCGTTACTTCCTCGGCCCCGGACTCGACCGCTTCATGGAAGCGGCGCAAAAGGGCGGGGATGACGTGGGAGTTTTCCGGATGAAAGTTGTCGTTGGGCCCATATAGATTGGTGGGCATAACCGAGCGGTAGTTGCGCCTGAATTGGCGATTGTAGCTCTCGCACAGTTTTATTCCCGCGATCTTAGCCAGAGCATACGGCTCATTGGTGGGCTCCAGGGGGCCGGTCAAAAGGGCGTCCTCGCGCATGGGCTGCTCGGCCATCTTCGGGTAGATGCAGGAGGAACCCAGAAAAAGCAGATCCTGGACATCGGTTTCGTGCGCGGCCTGAATTATATTGCACTCAATCATCAGGTTTTTATATATAAATTCGGCCGGGTAGGTATTGTTGGCCTGGATTCCGCCCACTTTGGCCGCGGCCAGATATACAGTGTCGATATTTTGACTGCGAAAGAATTCTTCCACCTCCACCTGGCGGGTAAGGTCCAGTTCCTTGTGCGTAGCAGTGATTATATTTTCGCAGCCTTGGTCCTTAAGTTCGCGGACAATGGCCGAGCCGACCATGCCCCGGTGTCCGGCCACGTATATGTTTTTTTCCGCGTTTTCGGGCATTTTTGATTACTCCCGGCAAATGCAGACGTCGTAGCCGTTTTTCTTTAAAAACGCATGCCTCCTGGCTTCTTCCAGATCATTGGCGACCATCTCCGCGCACATTTCCTTGACGGAAATCTCCGGCTCCCAGCCGAGTTTTTCCTTGGCCCGGGAAGGATCCCCGAGGAGGTTGTCGACCTCGGTCGGTCGGAAATACCCGGGGTCCACGCGCACGATCACGTCTCCTATCTTAAGCGCCGGGGCCTTGTCCCCCTCTATTTCGGCCACGACCGCCTTTTCGTCCGTGCCCTTACCCTTGAATTCCAGGGTCAGCCCCAATTCTTTCGCGGCCATCTCCACGAATTCACGTACCGAATGCTGTTTGCCGGTGGCGATTACAAAGTCTTCCGGCTTGTCCTGCTGCAGCATCATCCATTGCATGCGCACGTAATCCTTGGCGTGTCCCCAGTCCCGTTTGGCGTCCATATTGCCCATGTACAGGCAGCTGTCCAGTCCCTGGGCGATATTGGAGAGCCCCCGGGTTATCTTGCGGGTGACAAAGGTCTCTCCCCGGCGGGGCGATTCATGGTTGAACAGAATGCCGTTGCAGGCATATATGCCGTAGGCCTCGCGATAATTAACGGTTATCCAGTAGGCGTACAGCTTGGCCGCGGCATACGGGCTGCGCGGATAAAACGGGGTATCTTCGTTTTGCGGGCTGTGGCGCACTTTTCCGAAGAGCTCCGAGGTGGAGGCCTGGTAAAATCTTGTTTTGTCCTGCAGGCCCAGAAAACGGATGGCGTCCAAAAGGCGCAGGGTCCCCACTCCGTCCACTTCCGCAGTGTACTCCGGGGATTCGAAGCTGACGGCCACATGCGATTGCGCCCCGAGATTGTAAATTTCATCCGGCTGCACTTCCTGGATGATCCGGGTCAGATTGGAGGTATCGCTCAGGTCCCCGTAATGGAGCAAAAATCTTAGGTCCTGTTCGTGGGGGTCCTGGTAGATATGATCCACCCGGGAGGTATTAAAGGACGAGGCCCGGCGTTTTATCCCGTGCACTTCGTAGCCCTTGTCCAGCAGAAATTCCGCTAGATAGGATCCGTCCTGGCCGGTTATTCCGGTGATTAAGGCTTTTTTCATGTTTGTCTCACAAGTTTTTTGTTTTGGGGATTGGTCTCACGTCTCCGGCACTTATTTCTTCGGAATATGTGCCGGACACAGCGCTCCCAAGGGTCGCTCGAGGCACGGAGGAAGAGAAGAGTTTTTAACCGCTGATCGCGCTGATTTACGCTGATTGAAGAAAATAAGACAATTCTCTTTTCTTATC
>CAZTKE010000174.1:0-1904 GCA_964614055.1 uncultured Desulfovibrionales bacterium
AACTTTTTGTTGTCCAGCAGAAAAAGAGTGATTACCGCGGCCAGGCAGCCGATTATTATCCCTATGGGAATGGGGCCCAGGGCCTGCCAGGAAAGATAGGGCTCGGCCGCTCCCTGTATTTCCTGGTATTTGGAGGTGCCGATTATAAAGCGTATTCCGGAGGCGAGCAAAAGCACCCCGGTGGAGAGCTGAACTCCCCGGATGACCGCCTTTGGAGTGTATTTGCGGATGACGTCGATAAACCCGGTAGCCCCGACTATAAGAAGCGCGATGCCCAGTAAAAGGGCCGAGGCCATTATCTGTTCCGGGGTCAGGGAAGCGGCTATGGCATAGGCGCCGATGACCTTCATGGGCTGGACCGGGACCGTGACCCCGAAGTAGATTCCGGATATGATGTAAAAAAGCCCGATGCCCAGAAACACCCCGAGTGGACTAAGGCCGTTGGTGAGGATCATGGCCATGGCTATGGGCAGAAGGGTTCCCAGGTCCCCCAGGGATCCGGCCAGTTCCAGACGGTTGAATCTAAAGCGCTCGGACATTATATCTCGCAGTGCACTTGTTTGAATTGGACGGGTGGATAGAATGTTTTCCTGAATGGAAGACGGATGTCAAGCGAATTCATCCGGTTTAAAATTTCACTGCAAATTATAAATCCTAATCATAACCGCGAGAAAGGAAGCCATGTCCGGATTACCGGTAGATGTACTGGAAAAGGAATTTAAAAAAAGCCTTGAAGAATGCCCGGTGGTTGTCGAGGCCCCGCCCGGGAGCGGGAAGTCCACCCGCCTTCCGGTGTGGTGTTCGCGGTTCGGCCGGGTCCTGGTGGTGGAGCCGCGGCGGATCGCCTGCCGATCCCTGGCCGGATACGTGGCCGAGATAAACGGACTTAAACTCGGGGATAAAGTGGGCTATGCCGTGCGCTTCGAGGGCAAATATGAAAAAGATACCCGGATAGTCTTCGCCACCCCGGGCATTGCCCTGCGCTGGTACGCAGCCGATGCTTTGAGCGGATTTGATACGGTTGTTCTGGACGAGTTCCACGAACGGCGCTGGGACATGGATCTTTTGGCGGCCATGCTCCGCACCGGAGACAAACATCTGGTCTTGACCTCGGCCACGGTGGAAGGGGAGCGACTGGCCCGGTTTCTGGGGGGCAGGCGCCTTTTGGCCGGAGGAAAACTTTATGACGTGGATATTCGTTACGCTGAGTCGCCCACTCTGCCCAGCTCCAAGAACCTGGACAGGCGGGCCGCGGATGCCGCGCTTTCGGCCCTGAAGAAGGCTGCGGGCGGGGATGTTTTGGTCTTTTTGCCGGGCAAGGGGGAGATCGCGGCCGTGCAGGCCGTTTTGGAAAAGAGGCTCAAGGAAACCGAGATTATTCCCTTGCACGCTTCCGTGGATATCCGCACTCAGGACAAGGCCCTCCGGGCCGAAGATGATCCGCGCGTTATCCTGGCCACCAACGTGGCCGAGACCTCGCTTACCCTGCCCGGGGTGCGGGCTGTTGTGGACAGCGGACTGGAGCGGCGCACGCACTACAGAAACGGACGCACCGTTTTGGCCTTGAGCGTGATCGCCGGTTCAGCCGCGGATCAGCGCGCCGGCCGGGCGGGCAGGCTGGGGCCGGGGATATGTTTTCGGCTCTGGAGCGAATCGGCTCGGCTGGAGCAGTATACCCCTCCGGAAGTGGTCCGGGAGGACCCTTCGGAATTCATTTTGGCCGCGGCTGCCTGCGGTTTCCGCGCTCGGGAGCTTTCCTGCCCGGATCCTGTTCCGGAGCACGCCCTGGAAAAAGCCGCGCACAGGCTGCAGGCCCTCGGCGCCCTGGATGAAAAGGAAGACATCACCGCCCACGGCAGAAGGCTCTTTCCCCTGCCCCTGGATACCCAGCTGGCCCATTTGAT
>CAZTKE010000174.1:2004-3560 GCA_964614055.1 uncultured Desulfovibrionales bacterium
CGGGCCGATCCCGAGCTGTGTTTTGTGCGCAGGATTAAGCGCAACTGGAGCATGGGCAACGGCAGCGAGGAGGTGGAGATAGGCAAGGGGACCCGGATGCCGGAGGAAAAAGAGGCCGCGATAGTCCTGGATCGGCACAGTATCCCGGGCAAGGGGACCACCAGGACGGTGACTATTGCTGGCTGCCTCATGCCGGTAACTTTCCGGGAGATCGCCAGGGCCGGTCTGGGCGAGTTGATTCGGCGCGAGCCCCGTCTAAAGGATTCGGCTGTAACTGTTACCGCGGAGCGCGTTTACGCCGGCCGGGTGATTGATTCCTGGGAGGAAAATCCGCGAGGGGAGGCGCTGCGCCGGGCAGTGGCCGGGCTTTTGCTTTCCGGGAGACTTTGGCCGGAGCATGGCCGGGCCCTTGTAGAGGATATCCGGGCCTGGAATCTGTATCTGGCCCTGGGGTTCGCCGCAGGGGAGCCGGTGCAGGCCGAGCCCTGGCTTGTTTCCAGACTGGAGGATATCGGCCTGGAAGACCCGGAGGACTTTGAGATTCTGGATGCGGAGGACATCCGGTTTGAAGGTATCCCGGAATGGGAGCGGCCCGATTTTGACCGCCGCTATCCGCGCGGCCTGCATCTGGGGGATTTGCAGGTGGACGTGGAGTATGAGCCGGATAAAAGGCGCATCACCCTGGTTCGGATATCCGGGATGCGCAAAAAATCCCCGCAGCGCTGGGAGCTGCCCGGCTGGGGCGGAAACTGGGAGATAAGGTACAGGGACGGCAACCGGGTGGTCCCGGTTCGCTGAGGACGGATCCGTCCGGCACTCAAATCGTTGATTTGAGTGCCGGATTTTTTACTTGACTGCTTCCCCTCAATACCGGATATATCTTTTATACTTCCAAAACCGGGAAGGTGGAGATTAAACAAAAGCAGGAGGGGACATGTCTTCGAGCTACGGAAAAGCCGGTCATAATAGTCTGTGGAACAATTGATATTTTTATCTTTGTTTGCCCTGTTGCTGCTTGCCCTGCCCGCGACGGCTGCCTCGGAGGAGGGAAAGAGCTGCAAGGACGTATGCACTTCCGAGGAGTTTGGGCTGGAAATGGATGAGACGGAGTGCATGGAGCAGTGCCAGGAGATGGTGGCCGGTTCGGAAGGAAAAATCAATGCGCTTTGCTGGGTTAAGCTGTTTGCGAATTGCCGTCCCCGGGGCATGGCCTTTAAAACTTTTGTTTATTCGGTTCTGGACTGCGCCGAGGACGGTTTCAGCGAAAACTGCGTTTTTGAAGGATTATGCGATGCCTGCACGGACTGCATGCACGCCATTTGCAAATGCGGACAAAACCGTATGCCTAAGCGGGAATGCGTGAACGAATGGGAGGACTTATGCTCCCATGTACACTGATCCGCTGAAACCGAGTCAATTTCTTTGAAATATTTCAAGGGCGGCCTGTTAAAGCCGCCCTTTGTATCTGTTCACCAAAAAAAGCCGTAAAAGGAGTGTGTTGAACCGCAAGGACGCGAAGTTTAAGAGGCAAGCAAGTATTGTCCAAAACCGGGAAA
>CAZTKE010000175.1:0-3554 GCA_964614055.1 uncultured Desulfovibrionales bacterium
CGTACATATTGATAAGCGCAGGGATACCGCCGTCTGTCGCGCAGGTACCGAGTGCAATCAACAGCTGACACTTCTTGCGCATTTCCTTGAGGACTTCCACGTGCTCTTCGTTGCGCACGCTGCCGGAAACAATCCCTACGACTGCTTCCGGGATGTTCAGCTCCTTGTCCTCACCGGTCTGGCCGAAGTATTTGTGGTCCATGATCACCGGTATATGTACGAAATCAAGATTGTTTACCAATAGATCTACCAGTATGTCGCCAACATTGAGAATGGCTATCTCACACCCCGAACAGGCGTTAAGCCACTCCTCGGCAACAGTCACTTTGCTCATATTCACCTCCGTATGCTAACAGCCGCTTGGTTGTTAGGCGTTCACTGCTTCCTTGCCGTCGCACTTGGAGCGCAGCGGATTGGGCCCCAAGGACTTTATCTTATCCGTAAACTCAGTGACCACCTCCTGAAAGCGCGGAGCTTCCGCCGAGGAGACCCACTCTATCCGGAATCTGTCCGGGTCGATACCCATGTCTTCCAGAATGAGCTTTATGGCCTGCGCCCTAGCCTGTGCCTTGTAATTACCATCCAGGTAATGACATTCACCCAGGTGTCAGCCCATCATGATGACGCCGTCAGCGCCTTTTTCCAGGGCCTCAACCACCAGGTTGGGGTGGACCATTCCTGAACACATAACCCTTATAGCACGCATATTCGGAGGATATTGCAGTCGGGAGACCCCGGCTAGGTCGGCTCCTGCATATGCGCACCAATTGCACAGGAATCCGACAATTACAGGTTCATAATTTTCAGCCATGGGAACAACTCCTTATGGTTTTTTGTTCTATGCGCACTCCAGGGCCGCATGCAACTGAGCCCTGAGTTGTTCGTTGGTAAATCCGTGCACGTAAACGCCCTTTTTCGGACAGGTTGCCTCGCAGATGCCGCAGCCTTTGCACAGGGTCTTGCTGGTCTCGATCTTCTTGTACGTATGGCCTTCCACATCGTATTCCACCAATTCTATGGCCCCGTACGGGCAGGTGTCCACGCACAAAGCGCAACCGTCGCAGTTCTCCGTGACATAGGACTTGATGGAATCCAGGGGCATTTCCGCCTGGGAAAGGATGGTGGAAGCCCTGGAGGTAGCCGCCTGGGCCTGGGCCACGGCCTCGTCTATCGGTTTGGGATAGTGGCAGAGACCGGCCAAAAACATGCCGTCCACACTCAGGTCAACCGGGCGCAGTTTGGCATGGGCTTCCTGGAGAAAACCCTCGGTGTTCAGGCCGCACTTGTACAGACTGACCAACTCCTGGTTGTCATGAGGCACGATGGCCGAGGCAAGTACCAGATAGTCCGGCCGGACTTCCACGTCCCGTCCGAGTATGTGGTCATGGGCCTTGACTACCAGATCGTCCCCGTCCTTGCTGACCTGAGGCTTGTTCTCCACATCGTAGCGGATGAAGACAACTCCCAGTTCGCGGGCCTTCTGGTAGAGTTCCTCCCGTGCTCCGTAGGTCCGGATGTCCCTGTAGAACACGTATACGGGCATCTCCGGGTTGATCTCTTTTAGTTCGACCGCAGTTTCCATGGTATGCGTGCAGCATACCCGGCTGCAATAGGGACGATCCGGCTCCCGGGAACCCACGCACTGAATGAATGCGGCCCCTTTGGCCTTTTCCAGGGCGGGCTTGTGCTCCCGGAGTTCCGCGTCAAAGTCCAAATGAGTAAATACGCGGTCGTCCTCGCCGTACAGATACTCGTTCGGCTTGTGTTCCTTGGCTCCGGTACAGACAACGCCAATGCCGTATTTAATGGCCCGGGTCTCCCCGTTTACATCGATCTCGCTGGTAAAATCGCCCAGCGCACCGGTGGCGTTTTTTATCTTCGTGTTTTTATATACCTTTATATTGGGATGGTTTTCGGTCTTGGAAACAAGATCCTCGACAAACGGACGGATGTCCTCACCTTTCCAGGTTTTGTTCAGGTTCAGGGCATTTCCGCCGAGTTTGTCCGATTTTTCCAAGAGGACCGTCTCGTAGCCCTGATCCGCCAATCCGAGTGCGGTCTTCATCCCGGATACTCCGCCGCCGACAACCAGAGCGCTCTGGTTAACCGTGACCGACAGATGCTCCAGGGGCTGCAACATGGATGCCTTGGACACGGCCATGCGGACCTGATCCTTGGCCTTTTGCGTGGCTTTTTCCGGCTCCTTGGAATGCACCCAGCTGTTCTGGTTGCGGATATTGGCCATCTCGAACAGGTATTCGTTCAGGCCGGCATTCTTCAATGTTTCCCGGAAAAGAGGCTCATGCGTCCTGGGAGTACAGGCGGCCACAACCACGCGGTTAAGATTGTGCTCTTTTATCTTTTCCGCGATCAGGACCTGGGTATCCTGGGAACAGGTAAACATATTGTTCTCGGAAAAGACCACATTGGGCAGAGACATGGCGTATTCGGTGACATCCTTGACGTCGATTGTCCCGGCGATATTTATGCCGCAGGAACAGACAAATACACCAACCCGGGGTTCCTCCTGGGTAACGTCTTTTTCCTCGGGAAAGGTCTTTTCCTCGGTCAGGGTGCCGCGCTGCTGGTTCAAGGCAATGGAGGCCGCGGCAGCCGCGGAAGATGCCTCGGTTACAGACTGAGGGATGTCCTTGGGAGCCTGAAAGCATCCGCTGGCATATATGCCGGGCACGCTTGTGGACACCGGTTCGAAACTGGAAGTCTGGGCAAAATTATGCTCATCCAGCTTGATGCCCATGTCCTTGGCCAGCTGCACCGCGTCCGTATCAGTCTCCAGGCCCACGGAGAGAACGAGCATGTCGAACCCTTCCTTGACCCGCTCCCCTTTCTTATCGTCAAAATACTCCAGAATCACTCCGCCTTCCGGATTGGGATAAACGGTGTGAATCCGGCTCTGTATAAAACGGGTCCCGTCTTTTTGGGCCTTTTCATAATACGACTCGAACTCTTTTCCGTGGGTGCGCATATCCATGTAGAAGATGGCCGTGTCCACCCCGCCGGATACGTGCTCGTTGGTGACCATGGCCTGCTTTATGGCGTACATGCAGCACACGGACGAGCAGTACCCGTTGTCGCAGCGATTGATATTCCTGGACCCAACGCACTGCAGCCAGGCGATCTTTTTGGGCTCCTGGCCGTCGGAGGGGCGCTGCAGGTGGCCCATGCACGGACCGCCAGCGGAAAGGAGTCTTTCATACTCCAGGCTGGTGACCACGTCTTTGAATTTGGAGTAGGCGTAGTGATCAAAAATAGAAGGATCAAAGGCCTTGAAACCCGGGGACAGAACCACCGAGCCGACCTGTACCTCATGTATCTTGTCCTTGTGTTCAGCGTCAAAATCAATGGCGCTCGCCGGGCAGTATTTCTCACAGGCCCGGCATTTCCCCTTCTGGACAAAAATACAGTTATCCGGGTCAATGGCATATTTAAGAGGCACTGTCTGGCCGTACTTGATATAGGCGGCCTTGCGCTTGTTCAAACCTTCATTGAATTCATCCGGGACCTTTTTCGGACAACGTTCCGCGCATTCCCCG
>CAZTKE010000176.1:0-3543 GCA_964614055.1 uncultured Desulfovibrionales bacterium
GTACCAGTTAAGGACCTTGTCGATTTCCTCCAGCATGCGGTTTAGGGTCGGCGTGAGCTGCAGATGCGGATTGAGTATCTTGAGCAGTCCGAACTCGTTCATCCGGCGCAGACAGGCGGAGGGGGCCTCTTCCTCGAAAATAAGGCGCAGTTCCTGGAAAATGCGGCTCCCGGAGAGGCGATGGAAAGTATCCAGTTCCACTGCGTTTTTAATCAGTTTTTCCGTTTGCTTGCCGATCTTGAACTGAAAACGCTGCTCAAAGCGAATGGCCCGGATGATCCGGGTGGGGTCCTCGACAAAGCTCAAGGAATGCAGGACCCGGATGGTCTTTTCCTTTATGTCCCGCTGTCCGCCGAAAAAATCCACCAGCTTGCCGAAATCGCGGCTGTTTAAGTGCACGGCCAGGGAGTTTACTGTAAAATCCCTGCGGTTGAGGTCCATCTTTATTGAAGACAGCTCCACGGTGGGCAGAGCGGCCGGATATTCGTAGTATTCCAGGCGGGCGGTAGCCACGTCTATGCGCTGCCCGTCCGGGAGGATGACCACGGCGGTCCTGAATTTCTTGTGCGCCCGCACCCGCCCGCCCAGCTTTGCGGAAAGTTCCCGGGCGAAGACTATTCCGTCCCCTTCCACCACCAGATCCACATCCAGATTATCCCGGGCCAGGAGTATATCCCGGACGAAACCGCCCACGCAGTAAAGGGGGTAACCCATCTTTTCCGCCAGCTCCCCGGCCGAAACCAGCATATCAAAGACCTCTTGCGGCAGGCGATCCCGGAGCATGCTCTTGATATTCCGCTCCCGTTTTTTCTGGGGCAGCAGGCTTTCCGGCAGGCGGGCCGGTTCCCGGACCAGGATGTTTACCAGATCGGTTCTGGTGACCACTCCGACCAGGGACTTGTCCCTGACTATCGGAATCAGCCGCTGGTGCTGGCCGATTATTACTTCCATTACCTGATACAGATCATCCTCCGGCCCCAGAGTATGGCAATCGGAATGCATATACTCCCGGACGGCTATGTCCCCCAGACCGTGTCCGACCGCCTTGTCCGCGAGTTGATGCTCCAGGATGCCGTTTATTTCCAGGCTCTTGTTTTCCACTACAGGCACGGCCTTTAGTCCGTATCTGGTCATAAGTTCCGAGGCCCCGGAAATACTCTGGTTGTCTCGGATATAAACAGGCGGGGTGGACATGATATCCTTGATCAAAACCCGGGGATTTATCTCCGAATAAAGCAGGGCGAACAATTCGTTCTTGACCTCGGCCGGGGTCCGCTTTTTTATGGATGCGGAAGCGGCATAAGCATGTCCTCCGCCGCCCAGAGAGGAACAAATCTTGCCCACGTCCACTTCAGCGGAGCGGCTGCGGGCAACCATGTGCACCCGGTCATGCATGCGGGCAATGGCAAAAAGGACCCGGATATTTTCCATTTCCATCAGCTTGTGCGCAAGCAGGGCAAAATCTCCGAAATAGGTCTCCATGGATGCCTCGGCGACCACTATTTCCACCCCGTTTATATTCAGCCGGGAGGAATTCTCTATGAGTTCATTTAAAATGGTGATTTGATCCGCGCTCAGATCCCGGGAGGCCATGTCGGAGATGATATTCAGGTCCATTTCCTGGCTGCGGAGCCAGGCGGCCGCCTCCAAGTCCCGGGAAGTAGTGGAGTTGAAGGTGAAACAGCCGGTATCCTCGTATATCCCCAGACCGAAAATGGTAGCTTCGTCTGCGGAAATATCGATCCCTTTGTCCCTGATCTTTAGGACAAGCATGCTGGTGGTCGCCCCCCAATCGGTAATCTCCTGGATATCCCCGGATATATCCTCCTCTGAGTCCGGATGGTGATCAAATATATGCACGGACACATCATCTCTGTCCAAAAGGGGTGATACGTGAGTCAGGCGGGAACGCTGCCTGGTGTCCACCAACACCAGCGTGTTTACCGAGTCCAGGTCCACCTCCTTGGCCATCTTGAAATTGTACAGATAAAAGGTGCTCTGGATAAAAAAGTTTTTTATATTTTTTTCCTGACTGCCCGGGAATACAAGGGAGGCATTCGGATACAGCTTTCCCGCGGCAACCATGGCGGCCAGGGCGTCGAAATCCGCATTCTGGTGACAGGTGATAACAGTGGGGGTCTTGATTTTAGCGGTCATGGATTTTCCTTGTCATCCTTTTATCCGGTATACTGGGAACGAGGGTGATATTTGCGGTGCATTTCTATCAGCCGGCGACTCTGGACATGGGTGTATATTTCCGTGGCCGCGATATCCGCATGGCCCAGAAGTATCTGCACGGTTCGCAAATCAGCTCCCCCGTCAAGGAGATGTGTGGCAAACGAATGCCTGAGGGTGTGCGGGGAAAGATGCTTGTCTATGCTTGACTGCCGGGCGTATTTTTTAATCATTTTCCACACTCCCTGTCTGGTAAGCCCTTTTCCGGATCGATTCAAAAAGATGCGGTCCTCCCGGGGATAAAAACGTGGTCGCCAGACCTGCAAATAGCCGCCCAGGACTTTGGACGCGGTGTTGTGCAGGGGGATCACCCTTTGCTTGTCTCCCTTTCCCCATACTTTCAATATATCTGTCTGCGGATCATAATCATAAGGCTTGAGATTAATAACCTCAGAGACCCGGAGTCCGGCCGCGTACATCAGCTCAAGCATGGCCCGGTCCCGCTCGCCCAGCTTGGATCCGGTCGACGGAGCGGAAAGCAGGCTTTCCACTTCCTCCAGGCTCAAAACATGGGGGAGGGATTTGGGCAGGCGCGGATTTTCCAAAAGCTCGGCCGGGTTTCCGCAAATATGCTTTTCTTCGGCCAAATAATTGAAAAAAACACGCAGGGAAGCCATGTGCCGGGTCAGACTCCTCCCTTGCAGTTTTTCATGCCGCCGGAGATGTAAAAAATAGAGCATCAAAACGTCAAAGGTAACATCCTGCAGTTTTTGCCCTTTTTCCCTTAAAAATTCAGCGAACCTGTCTATATCCCGGGTATAGGCTTCGATCGTCAGCGGGGAGAGCCCCTTGACCGCGGACAAAAACATTACGAATTCCTTGCGGATGTTCTTTATATCCATAATTCATCACGATTTAAAATCTTCAAGGCACCAAGGAGCAATCTTAATACACTCTATGCCTTGCACGCTCAAGGACAAATGAGTAAAGAGCGGGGCATGCCTGACTTAAACTTGGAAGACAAGGGATATGTGCAAGCAATAACCGGTATCGGGTCCAACCTGGGTGAGAGCGGGGAAATCCTGCGACTATCCATTTCCGACATAGCCGGGCTTTCCGGGGTAGAGCCTCTCCAGGTTTCCAAATTTTATTATACCGAACCCCAGGATGTTAAAAAGCAGCCCTGGTTTACCAATGCCGTGGCCATATTCCGGGTGGACACCAGTAAATGGTCTGCGCTAGAGTTTTTGCAGGCGCTTTTAAGAATAGAGGAGAAAAGAGGGCGGATAAGGCTCGACAGACAAGGACCCAGACTGGTGGATCTGGATCTCTTGATTTTTGGCCGAGAGCGTATATCCAGTCCGGAAT
>CAZTKE010000177.1:0-1314 GCA_964614055.1 uncultured Desulfovibrionales bacterium
GTGGAGGAGACCGGAAGGGCGGTCAGGGTGGCCATAAAGACCCAGAAGCCGGCTGCAAGCAGGGCGGAGAACATACCGATCATAATGATTCTGGTGTCCGCGATCATCTCCGGATTAATGATCCCCTTGCTTATTGTTGCCGTGACGTGGGAGCCCAAAAAAACCGCGCCCACGAAATTGAGGGTCCCGGCTATAAACACCGCCTGTTTAATGGTGATCGCTTTGGCACCCACCGCTGAGGCCATGGAATTGGCCACATCATTGCCGCCCAGATTAAAGGCCATGAAAAAGCCGGTAAACATGGACAGGTATAAAAAGATGTCAAAAAGAGTCATTTTTACTCCTGGATATCGGCCTATTTGTGAAAATGTCTGTTGAACACGGAGTAAAGCCCCCGATGGTGTTTTTGTCCGGGTGCATGAGTAACAGAGCCGCCCTGTAACACAAGGTCCGTAAATAATCCAGTAGGACCCGGGGGCGATATTGCACACTTGGGTGATAACGGCTAGGGTCGGTCCCTCCCGGCGGCGATATCCGCCGCACTGCGAACGGGCTTTTTGGGGCTGCAAAGCCCTTTGGCATTCTTGTTTTTGTCGGTCAACCAAAATTGCGGCTTTTATTCGGAGGTATTGATTTTGGGACTGGAAAAGGAAATCAAATTTGTATGCCCGGATATAAAGAATTTCCGGGTGAAAATTGAAAATGGGGGAGGAAAAGGTCTCGGGCCGTGGTATTTGGAAAAAAATATTGTCCTGGATACGGCGGAGGGTAAGCTCGGTGCGCAGGGAGAACTTCTGCGGCTGCGTACCGCAGACGCACGGGGCAAGCTCACTTTCAAGGCTCCGCAATCCGCGAGTAATAATTCCGGGCTGAAAGTGAGGCGGGAGACGGAAACGGAAATAAAGGATGTGCGGGCCATGCAGGAGATATTTGTCCGACTGGGTTACCATCCTTGCCTGCGCTACGAAAAATTCAGAAAAAAATGGGAGCTTTTGGAGGCCGTGGTCTGCCTGGATATTCTGCCTTTTGGCCGTTTTCTGGAGCTGGAGGGGGATTCGGATTCGATCCGGGCGTGCATGGAGGTTCTGGACCTGGACCCGGACAGCGGGTCCAAGGGTACTTATTATGATTTGTATCGGGAATCCTACCAATATACCGGAAATCCGGATTTTGTTTTTTCTTCCGAAGCAAAAGAGAATATCGCCCGGGAACTTGAAATGAATATCGAAAGAATCAAAGGAGAATAATGGTGTTTACCGAAGAGCAGTTGGAAAAATACGCCCGGGTCATGATCTGGGGCATGAAAAAGGCCAG
>CAZTKE010000177.1:1414-3530 GCA_964614055.1 uncultured Desulfovibrionales bacterium
TGCAGATTGGGGGAATTTTCCCTCACGGACAGGCGCATGTCCCGCATCAGCCGGTTCATGGCCCATACTTTGTACGACGAGAATTTCGGGGGAGAATTCGGGAATTGCCACGTAGCCCTGGGGGCGGCCTATCCCGAGTCATATGCCGGGGATGTGTCCAGCCTGGATGCCAAGGCCAAGGAGGAACTCGGATTTAATGACTCCGCCCTGCATTGGGATCTGGTGAATACGGAGAATAAGACCGTGCATGCGCGGCTGGCAAGCGGCGATGATGTGCTTATTTACGCCAATGGCGAGTTTCAGCTTGAAGATCTGCTCCAGGGGTATGCCAGCCCGTGATTTATGCGAAAAAAACCGGAGCAGGCATTCTGCTCCGGTTTTGAATCAAGTATTGTCCGCGGGATTTCTTAGACCCTGATATCATCCCCGGATTTCAAAATTGGAGTATTCCTTGTCATAGTCTATTTTCTCGCATTTGACGTCTTCCACCCGGCTCAGGGGCGAACCCTGCAAAAGGCGTTTCTTGAATTCGCTCAGATCAGCCTCCGCCCCCTGGGCGATTATTTCCACCTGGCTGTCCTTCAGATTGCGCACCCATCCGTTTATATTCAGATTTCTGGCCTGATCAAACGTCCATGACCGAAAATTTACGCCCTGGACTTTACCGCTTACAACACAGTGCATGCTTTCCATACTGTCTGCCTCCTTATCTTTTTTAGATAATTGCCTGATCCTGGAAGCTGAAGTAGTTATCCTCAGCGATGATCACGTGGTCCAGGATTCTCAGATTCAGTTCCGCGGCAATTTGTTGAACCTTTTTGGTCAGCTCGATATCCTGGCTGGAGGGTTGCGGGTCCCCGCCCGGATGATTGTGGGCGAGAATTATTCCCCCGGCATCCAGGGCCAGGGCCCGGGAAATGATCGCCCGGGGATAGACCACAGCCTGGTCCACAATGCCCTGACTTACTTTTTCAAAGGATAACAGCCGGTTTTTGTTATCCACCAAAATAATCCAGAATTCCTCGTTGCGCAGGAAGTTTATCCTGGATCTGGCCAGGCGGACCACTTTTTCCGGGGTGTTCAAGACCACCTTTTCCGGCAAATCGGATTGCTCGCTCCTGGACCAGAATTCCTGCCACAAGGTCCAGAATGTGCTTATGCCCTTTCCGATCCCGGGGATTTTCTCCAGATCGCTCCGGGATGCGGCCAGAGCGCCGCGCAGCGATCCGAATTCCTTTAAAACCGCCTTGGCCAGGGGTTTGGTGTCCCGCCGGGGCAGGGCATAACCCAAAAGCAATTCCAATACCTCATAATCTTCCAGCGATGCCGGGTTGTCAATAAGCTTTTTTTTGAGTCTCTGGCGGTGTCCCAGGTAGTGCCTGTCCTTCTGTTCCGGCGGCATGACGAAAAATGATACACTCTTTTTTGATCCCTGAACCGGGCAGTTAATAAGTCCTTTTTAAGTCAACTTATAACGATTAGTTAAGAATTTCAAGAGCATGTGAGCTCATTCTTCTTCTGCCCCCGGGGAGGTATTTTAAGCAGTCCGGGTCTGCTTTTGTTTTTCCGGGGGCCTAAAAATGTCCCTGATTCCGAGGACCAGGTATTCCAGGGCCTGGGTCGAATCCAGGCGTCCGGACTTGACCCGCAGTTCGGTTTCCAGGATGCGCTCCCACAGGGCGCGCAGGTGCTTGCGGTTCATCTGTCCGGCAAGGCTTTTTTTCTGTTTCAGGATGAATCCCGGTAGATTGACCTCTTTTTCCTGGCCGGTTCTAAGCTGCCACAGGATGCGCGTTTCCCAGGCCAGAAGGCCGATGAACGGGAAAACGAAATCCGAGTTCTTTTCGCTCTCAGCAAAGATTTTGTCCCAGACAACCGCGGTTTTCCCTTCATGCAGGGCCATGAGGCAGGCGAAGATATCCAGCTCCGCATAGGAGTTTATGGGCGTGAGATCGGCCGGAGTTATTTCTTTGGGCCCGTCCAGGTAGAGTTCCAGTTTTTCCAGCTCCCTGTCCAGGCCGAGCTTGTCTGCGGGGGCGTCGTCGGCAAATATGCGTATTGCTTCCGGGGTGAATTCAAAGCCGCGATCCGCGGCCCATTTTTTCAGGTATCCGGG
>CAZTKE010000178.1:0-3526 GCA_964614055.1 uncultured Desulfovibrionales bacterium
GCAACTCTTCAGTCTCAGCCGCGTTTTTTAATTCATATCTGCTCATTTTATAAGGGATGCTTACGTAAACGGTTGTACCTTCTCCTTCAACGGAGTCCACAGCCAAACTTCCATTAAGCAATTGCACCAAATGCTTGACCAGGGCCAGTCCAAGGCCCACGCCCTCGCGTTTGCGCTCAAACGTTCCCTTGGCCTGGCTAAAAGTCTCAAAGATCCGGGACAATTCCTTATCCGAGATACCACACCCGGTATCATAAACAACAAAAAGGAGGCGACAATCATACCCGTGGACATCCCAGGGATAAAAATATGTGCTCAGGCGAACCTCCCCGGACTCGGTAAATTTCAGGGCATTGCCCACCAGATTGTAAAGAATCTGCGTGGTCCGGGTACTATCCCCAACTAAATGATGCGGGATATCATCGCTTGCGTCAATACCAAACTCCAATCCCTTTCTTCTGGCCAGCTGCAGGAATATATCCCGCACCGACTGCAAGAGATCAGGGCAATCAAACTCTTCCTCCCGGATATCCAGCTTGCCCGCCTCTATTTTGGCCAAATCCAGGATATCGGCCAAAAGACGATTCAAACGGCGGGAGGAAGACATGGCCACCTGGACATAATCCCTTTCCTCCGGGCTAAGCTCCGCGGTCTGCAAAAGTTGCAGCATACCCAGGACACCATTTAAGGGAGTTCGGATCTCATGGCTCATATTGGCCAAAAACTCGCTTTTCATGCGGTTGCTCTCTTCCGCCTTTTCCTTGGCCTGCAACAGATCGAAATACGTCCGTTCCTGCTCCAGACGGGCGTGCATTATAGGCGCGATATAGTTGGCCAGCCCCTGCATGTATTCCAGATCCGAATCGCAGAATCCCTTTTCCCGGTGGGCGACCGTGATCTGACCGATAAGCTGCCCCCTGTACTGCACGGGAACGGCCAGGGCGTTATTTATCCGGATATGTCCCTCGGGCAATTCCAGACTGTGGTTTACATATAGAGCGGCTTTTTCCTTAAGGGATTTGCCCCATAGTCCTGCCCACATTTCCGGGGGAAAGACAATATCCTTGCCCGGCATACTGCATTTTTCCCATATATCCCTGGTCATTGTCGGGCAAAAAAGATTTCCCTTTTCATCGATATATCCAATGTATCCGAAGCGGCAGTTTAAATATTGCAGTATCACATCCAGCACCTGGGAATAGGCGGAGTCATCGGACACGGCCAGAAAGGACTCCGCGATCTTATTGTGCAAGACAAGTCTTTCTTCGCTTCTTTTAAGCTCCATTCTGGCGGTTTCCCGTTGCCTGCGCAGCCGCAAATTGGCCACCCCGTAGGCAACATCGTCGGCCATTTCCAGTAAAAGCTCCATTTCCGAAGCAGAAAACGCCCCTTTTGTCCGGGAATAGATATCCAGGGTGCCCCAGACCTCTTCTTCGTGCACAAGGGGAATGGTCGCGTTTGAGGCGTATCCTTTCTTGAGCGCCTCCGAACTCCAGGGCTTGAACCGTTCCGAAGCCCCGATGTCCTTTTCCACAACCGGTTTTCCCGCGCGAAAGGCCGCGCCTGTCGGCCCCCGCCCGGTTTCCTGCTGTGCGGAGGCGGAGAACTCCGCATTTTGCAAAAAATCCTGTCCGCCCCCGGCATAGGCCACCGGGTAAATTCGATCATCGTCATTGCCTGGAAAACCGATCCAGGCCATTTCGTATCCACCGGTTTGGACAAGGATATCGCAGATACCCTGCAAGAAGGCGCTTTCCTCCCTTTCCCGGATAAGCACATGGCGCACGTCCTTTAAAACGGAAAGGGAACGGTTCATATCCTCCAGCCTCTGCTGGATCTTTACCTCCCGGGTACGATCCTCGATCGCAAACACCACCCGATCGATTTCCCCCTGACTATCAAAAAGGGGGGAACCGTTTATGGTCAGATAGGCCTCGCTTCCGTCTGCTTTTTTTATAATATGCTCCGCGGCCTTGACCATCTTTTTCGAATGCATGACCCGGGCAAAGGGAAGCTCCTCGTCCGGAACAGGCCTGCCGTGGTAATCAACAATCCCAAACCCGGGATCATTATAAGTGCGTCTGCGCAGTTCGTCCTCGTCGGCCTCGAAAATATCCTCGGCGTAGGAATTGGCAAACAAAATCCTGCCCTCTCTATCCACCGTGACAATCCCCATGGGACTGTTTTTCACAAGGCTGCTGACCATATCCTTTTCCCGCCTGATCTCGGATTCGGCCTGTTCCAGGCGCAAAAACCCCTGGCGAACAAGGTACCAGATAAGCGCGGTGGATCCGAGGACAAACACCCACCCCTTGATCAATTGGGCCCGGGTAATGAATTCGGGGTCGCCAGATATAAAATGGACAAAGAGATCGGAAAAAAATATCCACAGCAGGGAAACAGCCAAATAAATTCCCACGATGCGGTATAATTGATAAGCGGTCTTTTTCTCCATGCCCTTCTTCCCCCCGGTTTTGCTCTCAACCGCACTACAGAGCGGAATGTCCCGGAGACACTCCGCCTGATTCTATCGTATACTTTTAAGCAGAATCGGTACAAATTGACAAGCAACAAGCATGGGTTTTCTCAGGGAGCGACCGCATAGACAGAAAATATAAAAAGCGGATGAAATCCACATCCAACGTCGAAGAACCAAAAAGATTTTTTGCCCCCACAAGGGCTTATATCCTAAAAGGTAAGGACCTTGTCCGCTTCTTTAGCGATTTCGTACAGGTCATCCATCCAACCTATGGGGCAGGTGCTTGATCCCTCCAGACCGTGGGATTTCATGCACACCCCTCAGACATAAAAATCGCCTTCGAAGCGGTTTATCTGACCCGAGACATCGAATTCTTCGCTGCCTGCCTGCTCAAAGAGGACTCCCTTCCCCAGCATGAACACGCTGACTTCATCCCCTTTGTCCACGCCCACATTGGCCAGGCGCATGGCATTGAAAATGGTCTCCCCGTCATCCGTGGTGATTAAAAACAAAACCTTCATCAGCTCCTCCTTTTTTTACAAATTGACCATTAGAGTCTATCCTAGAGGATTCCCTTTTTTCAATGGCTTTATCGTCCTTTTTTAAAAACTGCAGCCCGGCACCCGAAGCGGTAATGTTGCGTACTTGAAAAACTCGCCTTGTCGCGCCCTGATCTTGAATGCATACGCCCGGGTGAAAACGGACCCTGTCGTTGTGGAGATCAAATCCCGTACATCCATAGATTTTGGGCGGACAAGGATAACCCACAAAATTTGGCTCTTCCGGTTTAAGCGTACGTTGCTGAAAAAAGCTCAAGACCTGTGCGAATTGGCAGTTCTGGATTGGTGGTAAAGTATTTATCTCCAGCACTCAGAAATCTTAGTGCTGGAAAGGCTGTTTGAGGTGCAAAGGTGTGGTGAAGAAGGGGATGGATAAAAAAAATCGGGCACGCCGGGAAATATCCAGACCGCCCGATAAGTCACAAAAAGGAATGGTGGAGCTGAGGGGACTTGAACCCCTGACCCCCTGAATGCCATTCAGGTGCTC
>CAZTKE010000179.1:0-3506 GCA_964614055.1 uncultured Desulfovibrionales bacterium
TACGACGCCACTTATTTCCACGACTGGCAGGCCAAGCTGGATATAGACTATGTCTCGGACCAGAACTATCTGCGCGAATTTGATTCCGGATATTCCGGATTCCAGGAGAGCAGGCAGCAATTCATGGAGCACTTTGGCCGGGATATACACGACAACGACGACCTCATCCGGGAAAACATCCTCAGCCTGACCCGCAACTGGGCGCACACCGGCCTGGAAGCCCGCATAGAGTACAACGAGAACTTAAAGTACAGAAACAACAACCTGGATGAGAAATACAACCCCACGGTGCAGCGTTTTCCGGAAATAAACTACGACCTTTACCGCACCGCAATCCCCGGCACTCCCCTGGAGATAGAATCAGACAACCAGGCCGTGTATTTCTGGCGGGAATACGGAACCCGGGGGACCAGGGTGGATGTCCATCCCCGCCTGAGCCTGCCCTGGAACACGGATTTTTTCACTATCACCCCCAAGGCCGGCTGGCGGGAAACCATTTATAATATAGACCGTTTTGAAAACGATCCGGACAAGCGGGACACGGACAGCAAAATCCAGACCCGGGGCATCTATGATTTTTCCGTGGATGCCTATTCCCAGCTTTTTCGCGTCTATGACCTGTTTGACGCTCCTAACCCAGAAACCGGGGACACGAACTCCTCCAGATGGACCAAGATAAAGCACGAGCTGCAGCCGGAAGTGGAATACTCATACAGGCCCAAGGAGAATCAGGAGGAACTGCCCAAGTTCGATTCCGTGGACCGCCTGGACCCGGAAAACGAACTCACCTATACCCTGAACAATGTCTTTACCCGGCGCCGGGACTCCCTTGTCCCCTCCCCGGAAGGCAATGCCACGCAACTCCAAAAAAGCTACCTGGACTTTCTGCGCCTCAAACTGGAGCAGAGCTACGATCTGCGCGAGGCCACCAGAACGGAAGAGCGGGATGAATATCCCCGGCGTCCCTTTTCCGACGTTTTGGTGGATATTACCTTTAACCCCGGAGAGTGGATAAGCCTTAGCAATAAATCCTGGTATTCCCCGTACTTAAAAGAAATAACCGAGCATGAGCACATGCTTCGGCTGCACCGCGACGGTCTCGGCTCCTTGTGGTTCGGCATGGACTACCGGGCGGTGGTCGATGAATACAAGCGGGACTGGGACGAGGAATTGGAGATAATGAAACTGCGGGCCCAGGTGGACTTCATCCCCAATTGGAGGCTAAGCGGCATCTTAAGGAAGGATCTTGCCGAGGACCAGTACCTGGAGCGGGGAGTAACCGTTACCTATCTGCACCAGTGCTTTTCCCTGGATTTCATAATGGTCCGCAAGGACTATGAAAACCGCTATGAAGTCCGGGTAAATCTGCTCAATTTGGGGACTATCGGGGGCTGATATGTCCATTCGCATACTCCCGCCGGAACTGCAGAACCAGATCGCGGCCGGAGAGGTCGTGGAACGGCCCTCCAGCGTGGTCAAGGAACTCATGGAAAACAGCCTGGATGCGGGGGCCCTCAACATCCAGGTGCATATCAGCCAGGGTGGGCAAAAACTGATCCGGGTCAAGGACGACGGCCGGGGAATGCCCCCGGAAGAAATCCCCCTGGCCCTGACCAGGCACGCCACCAGCAAGGTGCAGTATTTGTCCGATCTTCAGCAGATAAAAAGCTTTGGCTTCCGGGGAGAGGCCCTGCCCAGCATAGCCTCGGTAAGCCGCCTGGAACTGAAGTCCAAGACCCCGGATTCCGCGGAAGGATTCTGCGTGGAGGTGGATGAAGGCAGTGTGGGCGAAGTCCGCCCAGTGGCCCTGGACAAGGGGACAGAAATCAGCGTGCACAATCTGTTCTCCAACATCCCGGCCAGGCTTAAATTCTTAAAAACCCAGAATACGGAGCACAGAAAATGTCAGGACATCTTCTGCCGCATGGCCCTGGCCCATTTAAAGACCGATTTCGAACTCTTTGTCCAGAACAAATCAGTCAAAAGATTCTTCGCCGGCCAAGAGCTTGAGGCCAGACTCCGGGAAATCTGGCCGGAGAAGGTGTGCAGCGGACTCGTTCCGTTCAGCCATAGCTTCGCGGGCAAGAAAATATACGGCCTGGCCGGAAGTCCGAACACCGCCCAGGGCCGGGCGGACCGGATATATTTTTACGTGAATCATCGCCCGGTCGCGGACAGGATGCTCCTTTCGGCTGTAAGGGCCGCATACAAGGGGAGCCTCCTTTCCCGGGAATATCCCCAGGCAGTGGTCTTTATTGATCTGCCCTTCGAGGAAGTGGACGTGAACACCCATCCCGCAAAGACCGAGGTCCGCTTTTTCCATGAAAGCGAGATCTTCTCCCTGGTCAAAAACGCTGTTAGCCGCATATTCAATCAGCCCAACAGGGAGCAGGAGTTTGAAGAAAATTTTGAACAAACCGGGACCTCCTTTTCCGGGGTCCGGGAATCTATCCCGGAATCCGGATACAGCAGGGGGCTTAAAAGCGAAAAAGTGCATCTGTGGTCATCTCCGCAGCCGGAATTCAAGCCGGAAAATCAGCGAGTAAGCGTCCCGCAGACCCCGGAACCGGAATGCATCCGGTCGCAGGGAGCAGAGTTCCGCTACCTGGGCCAAGTCTTAAACACCTATCTCCTTTTGGATAACTCCAAGGAACTGGTCCTCTTGGACCAACACGCCATGCACGAGAGGATACTCTACGAGGATATAAGCCGAAGAAAGAAAAATCCGGGTCGAAAAAATCTCCTTTTGCCCCTGGAAATAGCCCTGGGTGACGCGGAGCGGGAAAACCTGGCCCGGACGGGCGAGGAGATGCGCAAAATGGGCTTTGAATTCAACTCCCGGCAGGACGCGCTTGTCCTCACCGCTGTTCCGGAGTGGCTTTCTCCGGAAAAGGGAAGGGAATATATCCGGGATGTACTCTCCGACCGCGAACCGGACCCGGAAAAAATGCTGGTTACCCTGTCCTGCAAGTCCGCAATCAAGGCCGGACAGCAGCTTACCCGGGACGAGGCCCTGGGCCTTTTGCAAAAATGGCTCAAATGCCCCAACCGGGATTTCTGCCCGCATGGGCGCCCGATCTCCTCGGTGTGGAACTCACGGGCATTGGAAAAACTTTTCAAAAGGTCGTAAACGCCCTATTTATTCAAGGAGGGAAAATAATGCGTATTTTAATAGTCGGCTCAGGCGGTCGCGAACACGCCCTGGCCTGGAAAATAAGCAAAAGCCCTTTACTCAAAAAACTGTACATTGCCCCGGGGAACGGCGGAACCGCCGCACTCGGGGAGAATATACCCGTGCAGTCCGAGGACATTCCCGCCCTGGTCAGCCTGTGCCGGGAAAAAAAGATTGATCTGGTCGTGGTTGGACCGGAACAGCCGCTTGTGCTGGGGCTTAAAAACTCCCTGGAAAAAGGAGGGGTACCCTGTTTCGGGCCCGGGGCCTTCTGCGCCCAGCTGGAAGGAAGCAAGGCCTTTGCCAAGTCGCTCATGACCGAGGCCGAGGTCCC
>CAZTKE010000180.1:0-3499 GCA_964614055.1 uncultured Desulfovibrionales bacterium
CAGATCGCCGCCGATAATAATTAAGACGCCTTTTGCTTTTTTCATCATTTGATTATACTAATTACACTTGAGTATAGCAAGATAGTATTTCTTTTTCACCTTCCAAATACCAACTTGGGGGGTGAATCGATTTGTTAATCAACAAGGGCAGTTACAGCGAAGGGAAAAGACTAAATCATGAAAATTTTACATACCAGGGCTTTGCGCGGCCCGAATTACTGGTCCAACTGGCGGCACAACCTCATCGTCATGCGCGTGGACCTGGAAGAGATGGAGCACAACCCTTCCAACACCATCCCCGGTTTTCCGGAACGGTTGGAGAAGCTCCTGCCGTCCCTGCATGAGCACCGATGCTCCCGGGGGTATGATGGTGGTTTTCTGGAACGGCTCAAGGAAGGAACCTGGATGGGGCATATAATGGAGCACGTGGCTCTGGAACTTCAGATCCTGGCCGGAATGCAGTGCGGGTTCGGCCGGACCCAGACCGATGTCCCGGAAGGGATGTACAACGTGGTCTTCAACTATGAAGTGGAGCGGGCGGGACTGTATGCCGCGCAAGCCTCCTTTGACATCGTCCGGTCCATGATCGCGGGCCAGCCTTACGACGTGGAAAAGGACATCCTGCGCCTGCGCGAAATCCGGGAAGAGGAGCGGTTCGGACCGAGCACCCAGTCCATTGTCGATGCGGCGAAAAAACGCCATATTCCCCTGCTGCGCCTCAACGATTATTCCCTTATCCAGTTGGGCTGGGGGGTCCACCAACAGCGGATTCAGGCTACCATTACCGGGCGTACCAGCAGCATCGGGCTGGAGATCGCCTGCGACAAGGAAGAAACCAAAAACATGCTCTATAACAACGCCTGCCCGGTTCCATACGGGGAGGTGGTGTATTCCGAGGAAGAAATGGAAAAGGCCCTCTCCCGGGTCGGCTTCCCCGTAGTCATTAAACCCGTGGACAGCCACCACGGCAAGGGGGCCAGCATCAACATCCGCAGCAAAGACGACGCGAAAACCGCCTTTGAAGCGGCCCGGCATCATTCCAGCCGGGTTATCGTGGAAAAATACATGCACGGAAACGACTACCGGCTCCTGGTGATCGACTACCGGTTAGTGGCCGCGGCCCGCCGCATCCCCGCGCACGTAATCGGAGACGGGCAGTCCACCGTGCGGGAACTGATCGACGCGGTGAACAGCGATCCCCGCCGGGGGTTCGGGCATGAACAGATGCTGACCGAGATCACCGTGGACGACATGACCCTGCGCCTTCTGGAGCAGGCGGGATACACCCCGGAAAGCGTACTTCCGAAAGGAGAAAATTTTCAGCTCAAGACAACGGCCAACCTTAGCACCGGCGGCGTCTCCGAGGACGTAACCGACACGGTGCATTCCTACAATATATTCATGGCCGAACGGGTGGCCCGGATTATCGGCATCGACATCTGCGGCATCGACGTCATTGCCCCGTCGCTTACCGAACCAATAAGCGAAAACGAGGGGGCGATCATCGAGGTAAACGGCGCACCGGGCTTTCGCATGCACCTTTCCCCGACCACCGGCAAGCCGAGAAACGTGGCCGAACCGGTGCTGGACATGCTTTTCCCCGGCGAACATCCGGCCCGGGTACCCATAATTTCCGTGACCGGCACCAACGGCAAGACGACCACGGTCCGTCTGATCGCCCATATCATGCGCACGAACGGCAAAAATACAGGCTACACAACCACGGACGGCATCTACATCCAGAACCGCCTGCTGTACAAAGGGGATTGTTCCGGTCCGGAAAGCGCCCGTTTCGTGCTGCGGGACCCCACGGTGGATTACGCGGTCTTTGAAACCGCCCGGGGAGGAATTATGCGCTCCGGACTATGCTATGATCAAGCCGATGTCGGCGTGGTAACCAACGTGGCCTCGGATCACTTAGGGCTAAACGGCATTCATTCCCTGGAACAGCTCACCCGGCTCAAATCAATCGTCGCGGAGAACGTCTGTCCGGAAGGATATGCGGTTTTGAACGCTGACGATGATAACGTATATTCCATGCGGGAGAATTTAAGCTGCAACGCGGCCCTTTTCAGCATGGATGCGGACTCCCCCCGGATATACGAACACTGCGCCGCCGGAGGCCTTGCAGCCGTCTTTATGGACGGAAGCATTGTCCTGCGCAAAGGAGACTGGGAGATCCTCGTGGACAAGGTCATGGACATTCCGCTTACGTATTCCGGCAAGGCCGCCTTTCAGATCCAGAACGTCCTTGCCGCGTGCCTGGCCGCCTTTGTCCAGGAGGTGAAGATCGAGGATCTGCGCGCCGGCCTGCAGACGTTTTTCCCGTCCTCGGCCCAGCTTCCCGGCCGGATGAATATTTTCGAACTTGAGAATCTCCGGGTGCTCATCGACTATGCGCACAATCCGGCGAGCATGGAGGCCATCGGCCGCTTTGTCCGCACATTGGGCGTATCCTCCAGCATGGGCATCGTGGCCGGGACCGGGGACCGGCGGGACGAGGACCTGCAGGAATACGGCCTGGCCGCGGCCCGGCACTTCGACCAGGTTATCGTGTGGGAGGACCATGATTACGCCCGGGGGCGCGATAGCCGGGAAATCATGGACCTGGTTCTGGAAGGCACCCGAAGCGCCCGGCCTAAAAACGACCCGCGGGTCATTTTCGACGAGGATGAAGCCGTGGATCACGCCCTTGCCGAAGCCGAACCCGGTTCGATCATATGCATCTTTACCGCCCGCATCGAGGAGATGACCGCCAAGATCAAGACCCTGAAAGAGCTGGAAGGCAATATAGGGACATAATTGGCGGGTACCGCTCACCCACACCGCCCGCCATCAAAAACAGGAGCAATCCGAGGACCTGTTACGCCGCTGCATCCGCTACCGGAAACCACCCCGCTCTCGGATCCGGGAACTGATTTTACCCCCTGATTCCAAGTCCGTCGAATTCTACGGAGCTAGAATGCGGGAAGTGTTCAACAGCATCCCCCCTGACATCTAAACAACCTGAAATTGGTCATATATGACCACTGATCAAATATGACCAAAAATTTTCATCCTCTCCTTTTAATCCACCCCCGCCCGCTTAAACTAACATGCATGTTAAAACAGAGACTTACAACTTCGACTTCGAATACAAAGATTCCGGCACGGATTATGTAGAACTATAATAATGAGAGTGCCCCAAACCGCGAATCAAACCCGAATATCGGCTTTTGCCGGAAAGTGGCTGCCATGATCATAGTCCGAATAACCATGCAAGTGCTGGCGGAAAAACACAAAGAAGTCCTGCAGACACTTCTGTCTCTTACGGCAGCAATGGAAAAAGTAGACGGTTGCCTCGGCTATGCATTTTCATGCGATATTAAGGAGAAAACCATATTTTACGTAATTGAAGAATGGGAAAACCGGCAAAAGCTGGACAAGCACCTGAAATCAGATCTTTTCGGTGTCCTGCTGGGTCTTAAAGGCCTTTTGCGCCAGCCGCACGGAATCCATA
>CAZTKE010000181.1:0-1553 GCA_964614055.1 uncultured Desulfovibrionales bacterium
ATCTCTATCTCGGTTTCCTTGACCCGGTTCCAGGGCAAAGTCAAAATCCAGTCAATATAATTATGCAGGACTGAATACTCGGCTGAACTGGGGGTCATCATCTTCAGCTTTTTCAGCTCCTCCATGGCCTTGTCCCGGGCCTCCTGAGGCATGTCCTTGGCCTGGATCTGCTCCTCCAGGGAATCCATTTCCTCTTTGGGATCCACATCCCGGCCCATTTCCTTATGGATGGCCTTGAGCTGCTCGGAGAGATAATAATCCTTCTGGTTGCCCTCCATCTGTTTCTTGACCCTGGACTTTATCTTCTTTTCCAGGGAATAGACCTCGATTTCCCCGTTTAGATACTCGTAAGCCTTTTCCAGACGGACCGCGGGATCAGTCTCCTCCAGAAGCTCCTGCTTCTTGCGGAAATCCACCTTGAGATGGGGCAGCACCGAATCGGCCAGCTCCCCGGGGTCGGTCTGGGAGGTAAGCGAGGTTATGGTTTCCTTGGATATTTTGCTGTTTATCTTGCCGAACTGCTCCACAGCCTCCCGGGTAGCCCGCAAAAGCGCCTGAATCTCGTGGTCATGTTCCGCTTCCTCGTCCCGGACCAGGTGCACCTCAGCCAAAGGCACATTCATTCCCATGTCCAGGGCGGGCAGATTGACCCGGGCCCGGGAAACGCCCTCGAAAAGGACTTTTATGGTCCCGTCCGGGAGCCTGAACATCTGCAGGACCTTGCACACGCAGCCCCAGCCGTAAAGGTCTTCAGCCGTCGGGGACTCGATTCCCGGGTCTTTCTGGGCGACCAAAAAGACCTGTTTTTCATAATCGGCAATAGCCGTTTCTATAGCTTCTATGGATTTTTCCCGGCCAACGAACAAAGGAACGATGGACTTGGGAAACATAACCACTTCCCGCAGGGTCATAAGGGGCAGGGTCATTCTTTCCGGCAGATTGGCGGCGTTTTCGCTGCTCATACTCCCTCCATGTATGGGTTAAGGGACTGGCTTCATACAGCCCTTATAAAAACAGGCTGCCCTGCCCTGCTAGGCGGAGCGGGCTTCCTGATCGTAAATCAAAATCGGCTCCAGGGAGTCCACGACCACGGCCTTGTTGATCAGGCATTCCCGAACCCCGCTCAAAGAGGGGAGTTTGTACATCGTGTCCAGCATTATCCTTTCCATGACGTTGCGCAGACCGCGGGCTCCGGTCTTCTGGTCCAGGGCCTTGCCGGCTATGGCCTTGAGCGCGTTGTGCGTGAATTTCAGGTTTATCCCGTCCAGTTCGAACATCTTCTTGTACTGCTTTACCAGGGCGTTCTTGGGCTTGGTCAGGATTTCCACCAAATCATCCTCGGAGAGCTCCTCCAGACTGGAAGTCACTGGGATGCGGCCGACAAACTCGGGTATCAGACCGTATTTTATCAAATCTTCCGGATGCAGTTTCTTGATCACCTCGGCCTGAGTCATGCTCTCTCTGTTGCCCAGACTGGCTCCGAAGCCCATGCTCTTGCCCTGGACCCGGTCCTGAACGATCTTTTCCAGACCGATAAACGCACCACCGGCCAT
>CAZTKE010000181.1:1653-3489 GCA_964614055.1 uncultured Desulfovibrionales bacterium
AGCACCCGGGCCAGGGTCTGGGCCAAAAGGGTCTTTCCGGAACCGGTCGGCCCGACCAAAAGGATATTGCTCTTGTCCAGTTCCACGTCATCCGATTTGTGCCCGGAGTACTGCACCCGCTTGTAGTGATTGTACACGGCCACGGCCAGTATTCTCTTGGTTTCCTCCTGCCCCACCACGTAGTCGTCCAGGGCATTTTTAATATCCGAGGGAGGCAAAAGCTCACCGCTTTCAAACTCCTCCTGGACATTGTCCTGGGCGATTATCTCCTCGCAGAGCCCTACACACTCATTGCATATATACACGTTCGGCCCGGCTATAAGCCTGTCCACCTCTTCCTGGGTCTTGCCGCAAAAAGAGCAGGCCAAATCGTGCACATAGGGTTTTTGGGAGTCGGACATATTTACACCTCGTGTATCATTTAAAATTGTTCATCCGCTCTTAAAGCAAACAAACTTCTGATCTGTTTTCCCCTGCGGGGAATCCGGGTTATTCGGACTGGGTCCCCTCCAGTTCGCTGCGCGAGGTCAGGACCCGGTCGATCACCCCGTATTTCACGCACTCTTCAGCACTCATGAAATAGTCCCTGTCCGTGTCTTCCTCAATGCGCTTCAGCTTCTGTCCGGTATGCTTGGACAGGATATCATTGAGCATTGATTTTAGTCGAATAATTTCTTTGGCCTGGATGTCAATATCAGTGGCCTGACCCTGGAATCCGCCGGCCGGCTGATGCAGAAGTATCCGGCTGTGCGGCAGGGCATAGCGCATCCCGGACTGGCCCGCGGCCAGAAGTAGGGCGCCCATGCTGGCGGCCTGGCCCAGACACAAGGTGGCCACGGGTGCGGATATGTACTGCATGGTGTCGTATATGGCCAAACCCGCGGTCACCGATCCGCCCGGGGAATTTATATAAAAATTTATCTCCCGGTCCGGATTTTCGGATTCCAGGAACAAAAGCTGGGCGCAAATCAAATTGGAAATATTGTCGTCAATCGGGGTACCCAGGAGAATGATCCTGTCTTTTAAAAGACGGGAATAGATATCATAGGCACGCTCGCCGCGTCCTGTGGTTTCTATCACCATGGGAATATTGCCGTAAGCCATAATCTCTCCTTGGAAAATAATTTTCATCCCTAAAAATGGACCGTTTCCATCCCGCCCCGGCCGGAAACCGGGAGCTCGAAAACCCCCAAATTCCCTGTCCCGGGGGTTTATATCCGCCGGGAACTCTATGCGGGGCACCTTTCATGTTCGTAAGTTTAAGATTAATATAATCTGGTCTGAAATACAAACAGGAATCCGACATGGATCAGGGCCGGGATAATTGGGCAGGGCGGGCCGGAGGCAACACATTCCCCCGGCCCGACAGGACAGACTCTAGTATTATTCCTCGGACTCTTTGTCTTCTTCCTCGCTCTGCGGAGGAACGAGAGTCACGCTGGCATTGTCGTAAATCAGATCCATGGCCTTGTCCGCCAGGATCCGGTCCTTTAATGCGAACAGGAGATTGTTCTCTTCATAGAACTTCTTAAGATCCATTGGGTTCTGTCCGCTTTGCTGGGCCATCCTCTGGATCATGGCGTCTATCTCGGAATTCTCAACGCTCAGCCCTTCATTGTTGGCCACAGCCAAAAGGAACAGATGGGCCTTGGCGTTGTCTTCAGCCTCGGGACGGAAGTCTTCCCTGAACTCATCCTCGGATTTGCCCAAGGACTCCAGGCTCTTGCCGTTCTTTTCCAGCTTGGATTTCAGTTCCTGGATCTTCTGATCCAGGTATCCATTTACCACGGATTCCGGGAGTTCGAATTCCACCTTGGCTTTCAGCTCATCCAGCAT
>CAZTKE010000182.1:0-3421 GCA_964614055.1 uncultured Desulfovibrionales bacterium
CTTATCCGGTCCACGAACGTGCTCGGGTACAAGCCGCAGCCCAAGAATCTGATGCGCCTGACCGGAGAGATGATATGCGAGCATTATCACGTGATCCGCTGCTTTGATTTCCTGAATCACATCGAGAACATGCGCCCCTTTGCCGAGGTGGCCCTGAGCACCCGGGAAAATGTGTTTGAGCCGGCCATTTCTCTTTCCTGGGCCCGGGGGTTTACTGTTAAGCATTATCTGCAGGTTGTGGACGAGATTGTCCGCGTTTGCGCCGAGGCTTCGGGCATGTCCCGGGACCGGGTGCAGAAATCGATCATCCTGGGCTTAAAGGACATGGCCGGGGTCTGCCCGCCTGCGTTCATACGCGAACTGGTCTTGAGCATTCGCTCCCGCTATCCGGAACTGGTCCTGCATTACCACCGCCATTACACGGACGGGCTCTTTGTCCCGGCCGTGGCCGAAGCGGCAGTGGCCGGAGCACATATAGTGGATACGGCCATAGGCGCCTCGGTTCGCTGGTACGGCCAGGGCGAGGTCCTGTCCACTGCCGCGTACATAGAGGAGAGGGGACTCAAGACCAACCTGAACAAGGACATGATTCGCAAGTGCAATTTTGTCTTAAAGCAGGTCATGCCCTATTATGACCGCTATGCCGCTCCCTACTTCCAGGGTATCGACTACGACGTGGTCCATCACGGCATGCCCGGCGGGGCCACTTCCTCCTCCCAGGAAGGGGCCATGCAGCAGGGGTATATCCATCTTCTTCCCTATATGCTGCGTTTTCTGGCCGGGACCAGGCAGGTGATCCGCTACCACGACGTTACCCCGGGATCCCAGATAACCTGGAACACGGCTTTTCTGGCCGTGACCGGGGCGTACAAGCAGGGCGGGGAAAAGGCGGTGCGGCATCTTTTGGATGTGCTGGAAAAGGTGGTCAGCCGCAGCGAGGAAGATCTGGATGAGCAGACCAAAAAGGACCGCCTACTTTTGTACCGGGAGAGCAATGATGCCTTCCGCAATCTTTTGCTGGGCAAGTTCGGCCGCCTGCCTTTGGGTTTTCCCCCGGCCTGGGTGTATGAGAGCGCCTTTGGCCAGGATTATTCCCAGATCGCTGCCCAGCGTACCGAGAACTCTCCCCTGAGTACGCTCGAGGACATGGACATTGAAGCCGAACAGGCCAAGCTGGCTGACTCCCTGGGCCGTGATCCTACATCCGAGGAACTGGTGCTTTACCTGAACCACCCTGGAGACGCGCTGAAAACCATGGAATTCAGGCGCAAATACGGGGATCCGAACAATCTGCCCCTGAATGTGTGGTTCGAGGGGGCGAGGCCCGGTGAGGAGATTGTATTTGAGGACGGGGCGGGCAAGCCGCATCAATTGAGCATCATGGATATTTCGGCCGCGGATGCTTCCGGGCACTGCGTGGTCCGCTACGCCCTGGATTCGGAATTCTTTTCCCAACAGGTCAAGGTGGCCGAGAGTGCGACTGCCGCGGAAACCGAGGTGCCCATGGCGGACAAAAATGATCCCTATCAGGTCGGTTCCCCGTGCAACGGAGATCTGTGGGTGGTGCATGTCCAGCCGGGCAAGACGGTGCGCAAGGGCGAGGAGCTTTTCAACATCTCGGTCATGAAGCAGGAAAAGGCGGTTTTATCCCCTGTGGACGGAGTGGTCCGCGAGGTGCACAAATTCGCCGACTATCAGGCCGACCGCAAGATGGTTGCGGTAAAAGAGGGGGAGCTCATGGTCAGCTTAAGTCCGTCCACAGGAGCCTGTTCGCAGTGCGGGCAAGAGCTGGGCGGGGAAGGAATGCGTTTTTGCCCTAATTGCGGGACCCGGCAGGATGCGGAAAGCGGCTAGCCGCCGGAATCCGCAGTGGTTTTACGGTTGACTTTTGGTGTCATAACATATTATTTTAGTTAAATTAGTACAAATATTAATTGAATGTCCCGGCGGGGACAGATGGTTTTAAGACCCTGTCAGCGGTCCGGTCCAGGCGAATTGCCGGATTTAGAGGTGTTTTGTTCCCGCATTTAGAGATTGTTTCTCAGTCTGCCGGACTGTTTTCGGTCCGGTGAATCAGAACTTGTCTAAAGGAGATACAGATGGCCGCAACTCAAGGTAAAGGCAAAGGGAGCCCGAATAAAAAGACCGGGAAGATGGATCAGCTGAAGGATCAGCTGGTTTTAACCGGTCAGGAAATTACGGATATCGGCGAGGACGCGGAGCTTCTGGTCGGGGGAAAAAACTACAATACCGCAATTATAAGCACGGTTGAAAATATACGGGCCCCGCAGTTCAGGGCCATTTCCTCCCGCGCCTTTCACAAGGTCCTGGATGAAACCAAGGTCCATGCTTCGGCTATCCGCAATACCGTGGACAAGGAATACGACAATATCGACTGGGGGGATTCGGAGGTAAATCGGGATCCGGATTTTCTGAAGAAATTCGTGCGCAAGGTGGCCAAAAAGGTCCAGGAAGGGCCGGATGACGGTGTGAAGCGGACCACACTGCGTACTTTCATAAACAATGTGGTGGAAGGGTTCGCGGTTTCCCCGGAGGGCATTGATCAGTTGCGCAAGAGATCCCTTCTGGTCCAGACCGCGATACTTTCCGTGGAACTGCCCGGGGATGTGCAAAAGGCGGTGCGCCAGGCGTATACCAATATCTGCAAGGAGGCCGGGCGGGAGAATGTCCCGGTGGCGGTGCGTTCATCTGCCGCGGGCGAGGACAGCCGCAAAAAGGCCTTTGCCGGACTGCAGGATACCTATCTGAATATCGTGGGCGAGGACCAGGCGGTGGAGGCCTATCACTGGGACTGCGCCTCGGCCTATAATTTGCGGAGCATGACCTATCGCAGGGAGGCCATTCTGGACGCCGTGGACCGGGCGGAGAGAACCGGGGACAATTCCATCGCCACCCAGGCGAAAAAGGAATGGTCCATTGAGAATACCTCCCTGTCCGTATGCATAATGCGTATGATAAATCCGGTGATTTCCGGAACGGCATTTTCCGCGGATACGGCCACCGGATGCCGGGGAACCGACCGCAAGGAGCTGGTGTCCGTGGATGCCAGCTACGGTCTGGGTGAGGCCGTGGTCAGCGGGATGGTCACTCCGGACAAATTTTACGTATTCCAGCGCGACGACGGCGAGGAAGTTGTTATCCGGTACATGGGATACAAGGACAAAAAGATCGTTTACGACGAAACCGGGGCCGGAACTATTGTCCAGGATGTGGACAGCGATCTGGCCTGCCGCTGGTCCCTGTCCCTGGCCCAGGCGGAGACGGTGGCCAAGGGAGTGCGGGCCATAAGCGCCGCCTATGACGGGATGATAATGGACACCGAGTTCTGCATCGACAAGTGGGACCGCCTGTGGTTCGTGCAGGCCCGTCCGGAAACCAGATGGAACGAGGAACTGACCAA
>CAZTKE010000183.1:0-3419 GCA_964614055.1 uncultured Desulfovibrionales bacterium
TCAGTTCCCACGGTTATTGTCCGGACTTCGTTTTCCTCTCCATCAAAGGGATATTCCCTGCCGTCCAGGATTAGCGAAACCCCTCCGGAATTGCCCAGACGCAAACGGAGCGTCTCATCAAAACTCAATTTCACAGTATCTCCAGGGCGCAGATAATATTCGCGCGTCTCCCCGTCCTGCTCGGCCATAACCCAGCAGTCCTCGGAAGCGGTCACCTGCATCAACCTGGACGCATCGTCGTCGGAAAAAGATGTAGCCAGGGTGGCCGAAGGCGTACTTTCTGCTTGGGAGCCGTTTGAGTCTAAAGCTTCAGTCTCCTTGGAGACACCGACCTCCTTTAAATCGTCTCCCTGCCCGGTGGAATTTGCAGCGGGCCCTTCATCCAGCGTTTGTTCAGCAGATACTTTACTGTCCTTTTCCTCCGTGGTCTCCGGTACTTCGGACGCATTCTGGCCCTCAAAAGCTGCCTCCAGTTCTTTGTCTTCAGTATCGACAGAGCGTCCGGAAGTTGCATTTTCCGCGACCTTTGCCTCCGGCTCCGGGACCGAATCTTTTGGATTCTCAGCAAAAAAGGGAGTTATAAGAAACCAGACAAGCCCAATTACCAGGGCAAGCAAAAGTATGGCTCCGACTCCCTTGAGGAACAGAGAAAAAATACTGGGTTTGGAAGCCATCTTCAGGGTGGAAGGAATCTCCACCGGCTCCTCCATTTCCTGTTCCGGCTGGTATAAACGATCAAGTGCGGCTGTGAGTTCTTCCCAGTCAAGTTCCAGAAACTTGGCGTATTCCTGCAGAAATCCCCGGGTATATACCGGATGAGGGAGATTGGATTCCTCCCCTTTCTCCATAGCCTCCAGGACATGCACACTCAATTTGAGTTTGTCATGCACATCATGCAGGCTAAGCCCTTTTTTTTCTCTGGTTTCCCTCAGCAGCTGTCCGATTTCATGAAGTTCCATATGCTTACCACCCCGGAGACCCGGCAGCCGGAAAATTGTTTGCAAATTCCCCGAACCGGATCCCGACTATTAAATGTCCATATTTAAGCGGCTATATAAAACAGGGAGTCAGGCAATCATATATTCAGATGTAAAGAGCAGCGGCAACCAAAGCGGCAACCTTCTTGATGCAACCACCCCGGTTACAGACGGATATCAATTACCGCATTTTCTCTCAGCTGACTCAGATACTCATCGTATTGCCGGGAGAATTTATCCTTGTATATCTGATCGCTTATCTCATTCTTTACTTCAGAAAGGGGCTTTGTTTCCCCGGCCTGAAAATCGCTGATCTTAAGCAGGGCTGTTTTGTCCTTGAATTCAAAGGGAGGGGTTACATCCCCTTTCTCCTTACCCTCTAGTGCTTCCTTAAAGTCGGCGTTCATCGAGGCCCAGTCCACATACCCCAAATCTCCGCCCTCTTTAGGCTGCGGGCCCACGGAATACTCGGCTGCGGCTTTAGCAAACGAAATCTTGCCCTGTTTTATTTTCTCAAAAATTTCTTCTGCCTTAACTGAATCAGGGAGTAGAATCAAATTCAATTTAACTTTTTTTTCCCGGCTGTAATCGGCCTTATGCTCCTCGTAATATTCCTTGATCTCTTCATCAGTAACCACAACCTTGCGTTTGACCATGGCTGATATGAGCCGATGCTTCAGAATATCCTCCCTGATTTTTTGGGAAAACTCCTCCATGGTCATACCTTGCCGCTTGAGTTCCTGGCGAAACTTCTCCTCGGTCATCTGGTTGCGGTTTTTTATCCGCCGGACGCGATTCTGAACCTCCATATCCGTAACCTCAATGCCGTATTCCTCGGCCCGCTGCTTGATCAGGATATCCTCTATCATCTTGTCCAGGACATCCTTTTTCATCTGCAGAATGGTCTCTTTCTCCTTTTGCCCCAGTTCCTTGCCCCGGAACCGTTCCAGATAGGGCTTCACCCTCTGATTGAGCTCAAAAAGGGTTATCAACTCGCCATTAACCACAGCCACTATCCGGTCCACCACTTCACTTTTGGCCGGTGCGGCCCCCAGAGTGAGGAACATCCCCATATATACGGCAAACACCGCCGCAATAATTTTTTTAGTTCTCAAAGCTATTTCTCCTTTTTCAATCGACTGCTTATCTCTATACTGGAATCTTTTAGCTTGTTTTCCAGCCAATCCATGAAAACCGCTTTTTCCTTTTTTTGCATGAGCTTTTCCTCGATCACGGTGTAAGCCTGATAAGGTTCCAGTATTTTTTCCTTTTCATGCTTTATTACATGCAGAGCATAAAAATTGTTCTTATTATTCTTGACCCGGCTGCTTTTCCCGGGTTCCAGACTCTTCAAGGCCGCGGACCAAACCGGAGGGACCTGTTCCTCGTGCATGGAATATTTGTGCACGGTGACTTCCTCATACTTGTTCCGGATGGCGTCACTGGATTTACCTTTTTTAAAATCCTCAAGCGCTTTACTTACTATTCCCGCCTCCGGAGCGGAGACCAGAAGAAAATGCACCTGTCTGGGAATATAAAAATCAGGGGCATGTTCACGATAATATTCTCTTATTTCTTCCAACTCCACTTCCACTCGCGGACGCAGATATTTCCGCTCGAAACGTTTCCACTGCAAGCCTGCCTTTATCTGTTCCCGCCAATAATTTAAATCCACATATTCTTCAACAAGGATGTTCTCGAATTCGCCTGGGGGATAATCTTTCCTGATCTCTTCTTCCTTAGCCATGACCTCCTGGTCGGGAACCGGAGCGCCCATCTCTTCCAGCTGCTCCTCCACCAGTTTCTGGACGATCAGATCCAAAAGGATATTCTGATATTCGTTTTTCAAATCATCTGTCTGCGGCAGCTGGTTGGCGTTCCATTCAAAATGCTCAAAATCATATTTGGCTTCCAGGTAACGCATATATATGGGTTCCCCGTTTACCCGGGCAACCACTCCCGGCTCCCAGTCACTTCCCCCGCAGGCGCCGAGACAAAGGAGCAAAGAACAATAAAAAGCCGCGGCCACAAAACGCAAAAGGGATATATTCATCCTTTATACTCCGCTTTACTCCAGTATTTACCCCGAAAAACACCGGCCTGAGTCAGCCCGCGTTCCGGGAAAGGCAAAAAGTGTCTTGTCCGCTAAATCAAGGGACATTGCTTTGTTTTCAAAGCCAAAACCTAGCTGACTGCCTACAAATTCCTCATCACGCAGATCGTAAAAAAATCTAAAAGGGCCAGACGACAAAAGTTCAAAATCGCAGCGTACTTATCCGTGGTTGCGAGCTCGAACTTTTTTTTGCTTTGCAGGCGTCGAAAGATTCAAAACGGCCTGCTAGGCGGACACTTCCGTATTTCCCTGAGCGCCTTCGCTTTCATGCCGGCTTAAAAGCCCACGCAGTTTATCCGTGCCGAAACGCAGGGTCTCAAGCACATCTG
>CAZTKE010000184.1:0-3378 GCA_964614055.1 uncultured Desulfovibrionales bacterium
TGAAGCCTTCCGTGGCCCAGGCTCAGCTACTAAAAATAAACTGGGCCAGGGAGACCACCTCGATCTGCTGTTTCTGCGCCGTGGGATGCGGGCTTATCGTGCACACGGCCAAGGACGGGGCAAACAGGTGCATCAATGTGGAAGGGGACCCCGACCACCCCATAAATGAGGGTTCTTTATGCGCAAAGGGTTCTTCCGCGTGGCAGGTGTGCGAAAACGACAAACGGGTCCCGACGCCCATGTACCGCGCTCCTTATAGCGGGGAATGGAAAGAGGTCTCCTGGGACTGGGCCCTGGACCGGATCGCCCTGCGCGTTAAAGAGACCAGGGACAATACCTTGGCCCGGAAAAACGATTCCGGCCAGGAAGTAAACAGATGCGAGGGAATGGCCAGCATCGGCTCGGCCGCCCTGGACAACGAGGAGTGCTGGGTGTTCCAGGCTTTCCTGCGCTCCCTGGGGCTGGTGTGGATAGAGCATCAGGCCCGCATCTGACACAGCGCTACTGTTGCGGCTCTGGCAGAGTCGTTCGGTCGCGGTGCGATGACCAATCATTGGATAGATATCAAGAACAGCAACGCCGTTTTGGTGATGGGCAGCAATCCCGCCTCCAATCACCCGGTATCCTTTAAATGGATTGAAAAGGCCAGGGAGAACGGAGGGAAGCTCATAAGCGTCGATCCCAGGTTCACCCAGACCTCCTCAAGATCGGACATTTACGCCCCCCTCCGCTTCGGCACGGATGTCGCCTTTTTGGGCGGGATGATCAAGTATATTCTGGATAACGATCTGTATTTCAAGCAGTATGTCCGGGACTATACCAATGCCACTTTCATCGTCGGCGAGGATTACGCCTTTAATGACGGGGTCTTTTCCGGATTCAAAAAAAGGACGGATGATTCTCATTACGGCGGCAAATACGACAAGGACTTATGGCAGTTCGAACTGGATGCGGACGGCGTTCCCAAGCGGGATATGTCCATGCAGCATCCGCGCTGCGTGTTCAACCTGCTGAAAAAGCACTATCAGGGCTACACCCTGGAAAAGGTATCCCAGACCACAGGAACACCGGTCAAGGATCTGCGCACGGTTTACGAGAATTTCGCCTCCACCGGCAAGGCGGATCGGGCCGGGACCATCATGTACGCCATGGGCTGGACTCAGCACAGTACCGGCGTGCAGAATATCCGGGCCATGGCCATGATCCAGCTCCTTTTGGGGAATATCGGAGTAGCCGGGGGCGGAGTTAACGCCCTTCGCGGGGAGTCCAACGTGCAGGGGTCCACGGACCATTGCCTGCTCTGGCATATCCTGCCCGGATACCTGAAGACTCCCCGGGCCTCCCAGTCCACCCTGGACGAATACAACAAGGCCTATACGCCGGTGAGCAATGACCCCAAGAGCGCCAATTGGTGGAATAATTATCCCAAGTACTCGGTCAGCCTGCTAAAGTCCATGTATCCGGATGTGGATAAGGACAAGGCCTATAAATGGCTGCCCAAGGTGGATGACGGCCGGACATACTCCTGGCTGGAGATGTTTGACTACATGCACGAAGGACAGTTCAAGGGATTTTTCGCCTGGGGCCAGAATCCCTGCTGCAGCAGCGCCAATGCGAGCAAGGCCAGGGAGGCTTTGTCCAAACTGGATTGGATGGTCAATGTCAACCTGTTCGACAACGAGACCGGATCTTTCTGGAAGGGCCCGGACATGGACCCCTCCAAGATCAAGACCGAGGTCTTTTTCCTGCCTTGCTCCGCCTTTTTGGAAAAGGAAGGATCAATAACCAATTCCGGACGCTGGATGCAGTGGAGATACCAGGGTCCGAAACCGTACGCCACGACAAAATCGGACGGGCATATAATCTGTGAACTAATGAGCAGGCTACGCTGGCTGTACAGGAATAAGGACGGTAAATTTCCGGAACCGGTTTTAAATCTGGGATACCATCTCTGGCAGGACAGCCACGGATACAACGCGCAAAAGATCGCCAAACTGATAAACGGCTTTTTCCTCAAGGACACCGAGGTGAACGGCAAGAAGTTCAAGAAGGGGCAGCAGGTGCCGAGCTTCGCCTATCTGACCGACGACGGCGCCACCTGCTCCGGGAACTGGCTGTACTGCAACTCCTACACCGATCAGGGGAACATGGCCGCGCGCCGAAATAAGAAGCAAACCAAGATGCAGGCCAATATCGGCCTTTATCCGAACTGGTCCTGGTGCTGGCCGGTGAACAGGAGAATCCTGTATAATCGGGCTTCGGTGGACATGCAGGGGCAGCCCTGGAATCCCAAGTACCCGGTTATCCGCTGGACCGGCGAGAAATGGGTCGGCGACGTTCCGGACGGCGGATGGGCTCCGGGGAGCAAGCATCCGTTTATCATGCGCAAGCACGGTTTCGGCCAGATCTTCGGCCCGGGCCGCGCGGACGGACCGTTTCCGGTGCACTATGAGGCGCGGGAAACCCCGGTCAAGGAGAATTTTTTCTCCAAGAAACTGCGCAATCCGGTGGCCATGTGGTTTAAGGACGAGGAATTCGCGGTGGCTGATCCCAAGTATCCCTACGTCTGTTCCACCTACAGGGTCTCCGTGCACTGGCAGACCGGGCTCATGACCAGGCATATGGACTGGTTGCTCGAGGCCCAGCCCCAGATGTTCGTGGAGATAAGCAAGGAATTGGCTGGGCAGCTCAACGTGGCCAGCGGGGACAAGGTGACCGTGGAGAGCATCCGCGGCAGCGTATGGGCCGTTGCCGTGGTTACCGAGAGGCTCAGGCCCCTGAAGGTGATGGACAAGGAAGTGCATCAGGTCGGTCTGCCCTGGCATTACGGCTGGCAGTTCCCCAGGGACGGTAGCGGCGGTGATTCCGCTAACCTCCTGACTCCGTCGGTCGGGGACCCGAATACCGGAATTCCGGAAACCAAGACCTTCATGGTCAACGTACGCAAGGCTTAAGGAGATTCAATCATGAAAAGCTTTTTTATAGATCTAAGCAGGTGTATCGGGTGCCGGGGATGCCAGGTGGCATGCAAGCAATGGCATAAACTCCCGGCGGAAAAAACCGCCAACTGGGGATCGTATCAGAATCCCCGTGATTTGAGCTTTAATACCTATAAACTGGTCCGGTTCGAGGACCAGGTGGTAAACGGCAAGGTGGAATGGCTGTTCTTTCCGGAGCAGTGCCGGCATTGCATTGACGCTCCCTGCAAGATGGTCGGGGATATGTATGATGACAAGGCCATTCTTCGGGACGAATCCACCGGGGCGATCATTTATACGCAGCGGACCAAAAACTTGCCTTTTGAAGAGATAAAAGGGGCCTGCCCGTATAATATACCCCGGCTGAATCCGAAAACAAAGGTCATAAGCAAATGCGACA
>CAZTKE010000185.1:0-3375 GCA_964614055.1 uncultured Desulfovibrionales bacterium
TGAGAGGCAGGAATGTCCCGGCAATGCACATCCATTACCCATATTGGTCCGGAGATGCGTCTGGACCGGATGCTCCGGGATAATTTGGGGTACGGACTGCGCCGCTCCCGGCGGCTGATTGCCGAGGGCCGGGTTTTGGCGGAAGGGAAGGTTGTCCACAGCAAGGCGTTTATTGTCCAGCCGGGACAAAAGATCACGGTTTTAGACGGGCAGACCCGGGGGGAAAAGCCGGGCGGAGTGTCTGTGGTCCGCGAAGACGGGATGTGGGCCGCATTGTATAAGCCGGCCGGTGTGCATTCGGATATGGGCCGGAGCAGCCAAAATATCGCTTTATTGCTGCCGGATTTATTCCCGGATAGAGATCCGGAGCTTTTAAATCGGCTGGATTTTGCTACCAGCGGGATTCTTCTGGTCGGGCTGTGCCCGGAGGCCGGGGACAGATATGCGCATTTTCAAGAGCAGGGTTTGGTGGATAAAACGTATGCGGCAGTGGTTTGCGGCAGTTTGAAAAGACAATGCACGGTAACTGCATATATAGACCAATCCAGACGCAGAAGGGTGCGGGTGGAAAAAAAGGATGATCCGAACCCACTCCGGCATACCGAAGTCTTTCCGTTGCGTGCGGCCGGAGCGGATCTTACCCTGGTCTGGGTACGGATCAAGAAGGGCAAGAGGCACCAGATTCGGGCTCATCTGGCCGCGATCGGACATCCGGTTTTCGGGGACAGTGTTTACGGTCCAGCCGAGGAAGGCGAACGCCTCTATTTGCACCATGAAAGCCTGATATTTCCGGAATTTGCGGCTGAATGCCCCTCGGATTGGCAAGGAGAGTTTTTGCCCTGAGCTAGCGGGTGGGAGTGCAAAAAAACGACAATATATCAAAAAAAAGCAGGAACGATTTGTATCGCTCCTGCCAAGGAAACCGGGCACCCAGTGAGTTCCTGATACCGCTGCTCCCTCTCGGGCCTGACGGGGTTCACAGGTTCACTGCCGCCCGGCTTCCCTTTTTCCGGTATTTTTTCATGGAAATGGCGGAGAGGGAGGGATTCGAACCCTCGGTACCCGGTTAGGGCACACACGATTTCCAATCGTGCTCCTTCGGCCAACTCGGACACCTCTCCGCTTGGAAGTTGGCTTTATAGATAAATCAGCTCTGTTTTGCAAGGAGTAATTTGGAAGCTAAACCTTTATCCCTTTGCACGGACCCTGGTTTGCCATTCTTGACCTGCATGGGCAAAGCGCTTAGTGGTAGGGAACTACGGGACAAGTGATTATTTTATAGCCGATCCTTTCTTGTTTTTTTGCAACAGCTCAATCTTAAAGGTGAACGGATTTTCATCCATGCATATTTCCAGATTTGAATTTCAGGGAACCGCTGATTTTCCCGCCGTTGAGGAACACTTAAAGTCCAGGGGGTTGGATGCGGGCGATGTGCGGGATAAAGTATCCGCCATCCTTGAACAGGTCCGCCAAAACGGGGACTGTGCCCTTGTGGAATATACCCGGAAATTTGATTGTCCTGATTTTTCCCCTGAGCAGTTGGTTCTGGATTCCCGGGAAATGGAAAAAGCCGCCGACCGGGTGGATGCCGGACAATTGAAAAATATCCAGGAAGCCGTGGACCGTGTCCGGGACTTTCATCTGGGGCAAAAGGAAAATTCCTGGTTTGTTCCCGGTCCGGAAGGGGCAATTACCGGCCAGATGACTCTGCCGGTGCAAAGCGCCGGTCTGTATGTCCCGGGCGGGCAAGGGGGCAAGACCCCGCTTGTATCCAGCCTGATCATGACTGCCGTGCCCGCTCAGGTGGCCGGGGTGGAAAATATCTGTCCGGTATCCCCTCCCGGGGAGGACGGTGGCCTGAACGATTATATTCTGGCCACAGCCCATATTCTGGGACTTGAGCGCATTTTTTGCTGTGGATCGGCCTGGGCGATCGCTGCCCTGGCCTGGGGCACGGAAACCATTCCCAGTGTAGATGTCATCGCCGGTCCGGGGAACATTTTTGTCTCTTCAGCCAAGGAGCTTGTCTCCGGCGTTGTAGGGATAGACATGATCGCCGGGCCGAGCGAGATTGCCATCCTGGCCGATGACTCGGCCGACCCCGGATGGCTGGCCGCGGACATGCTTTCCCAGGCCGAACACGACATTCTGGCCGCTTCCATACTTGTTTCCCCCGAAGCCGGTGTCCTGGACGAATGTGAAAGGCATCTAAAAAAACAGGTACAGGAACTTCCCCGCAGGGATATTGCCCAGAAATCGCTAGCGAATTGCGGGGCGTTGATAAAAGTCCCTGATCTTGAATCCGGGATGCAGCTCATAAACCGTCTTGCTCCGGAACATTTTGAGCTTTGCGTGCAAAATCCGTGGGAAATGTTGGGCAAAGTCAAAAATGCCGGAGCGGTGTTTTTGGGTCATTTTTCTCCGGAGTCTGTTGGCGACTATTTCGCCGGACCCAATCATGTCCTGCCCACTTTGGCCAGCGCCCGGTATTCCTCGGCCCTTTCCGTGGATTTTTTCACCAAGAAAACCAGTATAGTGGCTACTTCCCGGGAATACATGCTGAAGCACGGGGACAAGGTGGCCGCTCTTGCCCGTTTGGAGGGACTGGAAGCCCATGCTCGCAGCACGGAAATGCGCACCGGCGGTTCAGGAGTTTAAATCATTGTTGTCTATGGGGTGTCAATTCGTGTCCCCAGTCATAAGCAGGGAGGGATAAGCAGGCATGCAGGTGGTTACCAAAACCAAAATCAAGGGACCAAAACTGGTGTCAACCGGCAAGGTTCGGGATATATATGAATTGGACGAGGACCGGCTGTTGATCGTGACCACGGACAGGATGAGCGCATTCGACGTTGTCCTGCCCGATCCCATTCCATACAAAGGCATAGTCCTGAATCAAATGAGCCTTTTCTGGTTGGACATGTTCGCGGATCTGGGAAATAACCATATCCTGCAGGCCGATTTTTCTCAATTTCCGGAATACCTTAAAGAATATGAGGATCAATTGCGGGGCAGATCGGTTATTGTCCACAAGACCAAGCCGCTGCCCGTGGAATGTATCGTCCGCGGATATATTACCGGATCCGGGTGGAAGGATTACCAGAAAAACGGCAAGCTCTGCGGTTATGAATTGCCTCCGGGGCTGGTGGAGTCGCAGAAGCTGGAATATCCGCTTTTTACTCCGTCCACCAAGGCAGCAGCCGGGGAGCATGACGAGAACATCACCGGGAATCAGGCCAAAAGCATTATCGGGGAAGGGTTATATCGCATGGTCGAGGATATATCTCTTAAAATGTATTCCCGTGCCCGGGACTACGCAGCAGAGCGGGGAATAATAATAGCGGACACCAAATTTGAATTCGGACTGGCCAACGG
>CAZTKE010000186.1:0-3369 GCA_964614055.1 uncultured Desulfovibrionales bacterium
CGAGGAGCGCAAAAGACTGGTAACCGAGGGAAACCAGTTTTTCCGTGCGCTGTGGTCCAAGCAGGGCAAAGCCGAGGAACCGCAGGACGAGGAATTAAGAGACAGGCTCAAGGATCTTCTCTTAAAGAAAATATCCGATCCGGAGGGAGCGGAGGATATCCCCTGGCAGGATCTTACCGCCGGCCTGCCCCGGGATTCGCATCTGCCTTTTCTCCTGGCCCGGCTGTGGGGCATTGTTCCCTGGCACTACAATTTCCATCTGGATCAGGCCGGTTATTTTTGCGGCGATGAGTGGTCCAGAGATTTTGCCTCGGAAATTCAGGGTGTTTCCTCCTCTTTTCCGGAAATAGAACCGGAGGCACAGACCGAATTTATAAGTGTGGATTCCCTGTCCACGGCTGATATTGACGATGCCTTTGTCTTTTTGCCCCGCGAGGACGGCTTTTTGCTCCGTTTGGCCTTTGCTTGTCCCCCGTATTCCTGGCCTTTTGATTCCGGACTGGATCAGGCGGTGATGCACCGGGCCAGCAGTCTTTATCTTCCGGAAGGCACCTGTCATATGCTTCCCGAGGAGTTGACCGCCCTGTTCAGTCTGGAGGCCGGAAAATCCCGGCCCGCCCTTATCCTTGATTTCAGATTTTCTTCGGACATGCGCTTTCTGGATATGCAGCCCTGTTTTTCCTGGATAAGAATAAAGGAAAACATAACTTATGCCGCGGCCGAGGAAAGAATAGATAAAGAAGAGGATATGGGGGCCGCCTACAGGCTGGCCGAAGAGCTTCGCAAGCGCAGGGTGGATAAGGGGGCGGTGGTTATTGATCAGCCTGAGCCGGAGACAAGGCTTGTCCACGAGCAGGACCGGGTCCGCGTGGAGCTTGATCCGCCGGAGGTCTATCCTCGGGCCCAGGTCATGGTTTCTGAGTTTATGATATTGGGCAATTCCGCGGTGGCCGAATGGGCAAGTGAGCGGGACGTACCCCTGGTATACAGGACCCAGGATATTGTCCTTCCCGAGGGCAGCGCCGGGATATGGACGGACCCCGTGGATGTCTTTCAGCTGGTCAAAAACATGGGGGCCACGGTCACGGACACTGAGCCCAGGCCGCACCGCGGACTGGGTCTTTCCGCATATGCCCCGGTGACTTCGCCGCTGCGCAGGTATGTGGATTTGGTGAATGCGGCCCAGGTATTTTCCTGGATAAATTGGCAAAAACCGCACTGGACAAAACAGGAGCTAAGTAGCAGACTGAGCATGTTAAATTCCCGGATACAGGCGGTTAGCCGGATCCAGAAATACCGCCCACGCTACTGGAAGCTTTTGTATTTTTTGCAGAATAAGGACAAATTGTTTTCCGGGGTGGTGGTGCACAACTCCGGCAAGCTGGTCACCCTGGCCCTGCCCCGGGAAAAGGTCCTTGTCCGCGGGCAGGAGAGCCTCTTCGGGGGCAAGGCCATGACCGGGCAGCGTTTTTTGGTCCGTTTCAATAAAGTGGATCCTTTGCACAACGAACTTAAGGTGGGCGAGGCATGGGAGGAATAGCCAGAATCCTTGTCCTGGACGTAGGCAATACAAATATAAAGATAGGTGTTGCCCGGGAGTCCGTATTGGAGTCCAGTTTCTGCCTGCCCACTCCGGAGCGGGTGACCGTGGATTCCTTAGGGCTGCAAATAGACGGGCTTTTGACCGCTTTTGGATTTTCCCGCAAGGAAATAACGGCCTGGGTGGCTTCCTCGGTCGTCCCCCGCCTGGATCAGGCCATCAGCGGAGCAGGCAGGCGCTGGTGTTCATGTCCGGTCTATTTTGTCCCTGCAGATATTCCTCTGCCCATAAACAATCGCTACAAGCGACCGCAGGAAGTGGGTGCGGACCGTTTGGTTTCCGCCTATTCCGCGACTCGGATGTTTTCTGTTGAGACGTGCATTGTCGTGGATTTTGGCACGGCGACCACACTAGATTGCATTCAGGGCAGCAATTATCTGGGCGGACTGATTTGTCCCGGGGTGCTTTCCTCCATTCGGGCGCTGGGCACCCAGACGGCCAAGCTGCCCCAGGTCAGCCTTAATCGCAGAAAGGAAGGTTTTTCGGATATAAAGATCGGGGAGAGCACTAAAGAGAGCCTGGAAAACGGCCTGCTTTTCGGATTTTCTTCCATGATCCAGGGGCTTTGTTCCCGGCTTAAGGATATTATAGGCAGGGAGTCCCGGGTAGTGGCCACCGGCGGTCTGGCTGAAAGCATTGCCGCGGTCTGCCCGGAAATAGACAATGTCTGCGACGATCTTTTGCTTAAGGGGCTTTTAATGATTTACTTTGAAAATATAAACAAAGACTTTGGGGAGGACTTAACATGAGCATCATAACCGATATCTGGTCCAGACAGATACTGGATTCGCGGGGCAATCCCACCGTGGAGGTGGAAGTATACCTGGAGAGCGGGGCAATGGGCAGGGCCGCGGTCCCTTCCGGGGCTTCCACCGGATCGCGCGAGGCCATTGAACTCCGGGACAAGGATGCATCCTCTTACGGCGGGAAAGGCGTGGAGAACGCGGTGAGCAACGTTGTGGATACAATTGCCGAGGAAATGCTGGGCATGGATTCCCTGAGGCAGTTGGAAATAGATGAGTTCTTAATAGATCTGGATGGTACGGAAAACAAATCCCGTCTTGGGGCTAACGCCATTTTAGGGGTGTCCATGGCCACGGCACGGGCCGCGGCCGGATATCTGGGCCTGCCTTTGTATCAGTACCTGGGCGGGGTGAATGCCAAAATAATGCCCGCACCCATGATGAATATTTTAAACGGCGGGCAGCACGCATCGAATAATCTGGATATCCAGGAATTCATGATCATGCCCCTGGGGGCACGCAGCTTTACCGACGCCCTGCGCATGGGCGCGGAGACCTTTCACAACCTGAAAACCATCCTGGAAAAGGACGGGCATGCCACAGGCGTGGGAGACGAGGGCGGTTTCGCGCCCAACCTGAAAAGTCACCGCCAGGCCTTTGAATATATGATCCGGGCCATTGAGGAATCCGGGTACCAGCCGGGTCCGGAGATCGCCCTGGCCATAGACGCAGCGGCCTCGGAGTTTTATTCCGACGGCAAGTATATCTTAAAGGGCGAGAACAAGGAATTCAGCGCGGCCGAGCTCAACGACTATTACCATGACCTGGTTTCTTCCTTTCCCCTGGTAAGCATAGAGGATGGTCTGGCAGAAAACGACTGGGAAGGATGGCAGGCGCATACTGCCAAGCTGGGGGAAAAGATCCAGCTTGTGGGCGACGATGTGTTCGTTACCAATCCGGGGATTCTGGCTGAGGGCATCTCCCGCGTGGTGGCCAATTCCATCCTCATAAAACTGAATCAGATAG
>CAZTKE010000187.1:0-3334 GCA_964614055.1 uncultured Desulfovibrionales bacterium
GCGACATCGTCCTTGACCACGCCGATTTTATAGTCCTTGGCGGCAATATCCCCAAGGTTGTCGATTCCCACCCCACTGCCTTTTTTGGCCACCAGGGATATCTTGGTTGGGGATATGGGGCCGGCCCATTTGAACAGATCCTCCCTGTCCTCGGTGCGGGTAGTGGCAAACAAAAGGGTTCCTGGACTGTTCAGGGCCAGATCGTACCCCTTGGACCACTGCATAAGTTCAATATCCGAACGCGTGAGAGAAGATCCCGTCTTTTCCAGGGCGCGCAGAAGGATATCCACGGAGATCCCCTTGATTTGTCCGTCCTCTTCATAATTATAAGGAGGGTAGAATTCCGTTACCAGATTGAGTTCATCCAGACTGCTGGCCCAAAGAGTTGCCGGAAACAGCATTGCCGCAGACAGAATCAGATTTAAAATAATCCTTCGCATTTCTTACTCCTCGTTTAATTGTCCACCAAAACTTGGTTTCGCCTATGCACGCCAGAAGCTCTGGCAAGGAAATATTGGCGTGGATATGCACAAAACAGATTTTTATACCTTAAAAAGCAAGCTCTATGGCGATTTTTTTCGGGTATTGTCAAGATCAATCCGGATAAACAAGGCAGGGAAGGGAGGTGGGGGAGTACGCAAAGCGGGGCTGGACGCTTGGCGTGGTTTTTATCCCCTGGCCCTTATGTGGGAGGCTGGAGGCAAAAACAGGGCCAAACACAGGCAGGAGGTTAGTTCAGATCAATAAACCGGACAGTAAGAGCAGGGGAGGTATCCACCAGGGCGAGGGACGGGGGCCCGGCCTTGGGGCTGAAAAAAGCACCCGGGTTTACAAGCATTGCCCCGTTTTTACTCTTGCCCTTGAAGCGTTCATGGGTGTGGCCGTAGAAAATAAGATCAAATCCGGGACCAAAACTTTCGGCCACGTTTTCTCCGACTTCAAAACGCTTTCCCCAGCCGTGGGCCGCGCCCAGGAGAAGGCCGTCCAGGCGCATTTGCCGGGTAAGGGGCAGGTTTTCGCTTCCGGGGAAATGGTCGCAATTCCCGCGTATCCCGACAAACCAGGGATGGGAGGCCAGATAGTCCGGGACAGCCGCGGAGGTGAAGTCCCCGCAGTGAAAAAGTATGTCCGCCTGCCGCAGATAGTTTTCAAAGGCATACGCCAGAACATCGTCCGGGGAGTGCATGTGCGTATCGGAAACAACCGCGATGCGCATTATTGATCCGCCTTAACCGGGGCGCTGGACATGATGTATTTCAGATCGTCATCTGTAAAATATATGCCTGCGCCGGCAAAAAAGGACTCGTCCCCGGTGTCGCTTGCGAAATCGTCCATGCCCGCGGTGATGTAGAAATTGCGCAGGAAATAGAGGCTGCCTCCGGCCTTTAAATGCGGGGGGTCCTCATCGTCAAAATCAAAGGCCTCGGCAAAGAATTTTATCCGGTCCTCCCAGAGATAGTAATCCAGGCCGATCCCGCCCGAGGACTCGATCAAACCGCCGCGCATAACCAGATCGTGCCAACGCTTGGCCAGCTGGGCGTTGAATTTGAGCCGGTCCTCCTTGGTCTCCTGCTCGTGCTCTTCGGTAACTGGACTCCAGCTGCCGCCGCCGGTTCTGGTTTTGGTCTTGGTGATGGTGGTCTCCGTCCTGCCCTTGGGATCGTCAACCACGCCCAGAAGATAATACTTGTCCTCCGAGGGCTGCAGTTTCAGGTTCAGGTAGGACTTGACGTCCCCGCTGTCCGCCATCCATTCGGAATGAAAATCCACGGAGGTCTTGAATTCCTCCTGTTTGGTCAGGTACTTGTTTATCCCTTCCAGGGCCTTATCCAGTTCCTCGCCTGTTTTGTCGTCGTTTATCAACTTGCCGATCGTCCCCTTGCCCTCGTCTATCTTCTTGGACACATTTTTAAGCGAGGCCACGGTTTCCTTCAAATCCTTGCCCATTTCCTCATCGGACATGAGCCTGCCCACAGCGCCGTCTCCATCCTCGGCCTTGGCCAAAAGGGAATTCATCCGGTTCATGGTGGTCTTCATCTCCGTGGAAGCCACTTCAAAGTTGTCGATTATCCGGTTCAGGGCCTTTTTGTTGGTCCCGGAGATATCCTTTAAGTCCGTGGAGAAATCTTTTAAGTTGGCCACAATCGTGTTCACACTTTGCACATTGCTTTGGACCATTTTATTCAGGCCAACAGACATCTCCTTCATGTTCTTCACCAGAATGCGCAGGTCCTGCTCTCCCTTTTCCCCGCCAATAACATTGGATACGCTCTCGGCCACCTTGCCGATATCGTCGGCTATCTTGCCCACCTTCTGAAAAAGCTGGTCAATATCCGCCGGGGACTCGGATCGGGCCACCTTTCCACCTTCCTTTAAGGCGGGATAGGATTTGCTGCCCGGCTCAATCTCCACGTATTTGTCCCCGAGGACCCCGCGGGTGCGAATGGTAACCTTGGAATCTGTATGCAGGGTCACATTCGGCTCCAGGGCCAGAGTCAGCCTGGCCCGGGAATCATCCAGCTCAATATCCTTGACCAGACCGACTTCGATCCCGGCGATCTCTACCGGGGCGTTTTTCTTCAGCCCGCTTACGTTGTCAAAATAGGCCTGGATCTCGTACATATCCCCGGTGACTTTTTTGCCCTTGCTCACTTGCGTGGTCATGTAGGCCAAAGCCAAAATCGCCACGAAAACAAAGATGCCGACCTTGACTTCCGTTCCTGCTTTTGCCGCCATAAACTCTCCGTTTTATACTTGGTGCTGAGCCGCAATTCCCCCGCTCGTGCCTGCCCGGATTTCGCCTTTCAGTTTACCTTTATCGGTCCCTCGGCCTGGCCGTGAATGAACTGCCTGACCACGGGATCCTCCCATTCGGAAATGGTTTGTGGGTCGCCCTCGGCTATTATCCTTCCCTCGTAAAGCATGAAAATATTGTCCGCTGTCTTCATCGTGGCCTGGATATCATGGCTTATAACCACGCAAGTGGCCCGAAACTCCTCCTTGGTGCGCAAGATAAGATCGTTTATGGCCGCGGACATGACCGGATCCAGGCCGGATGTGGGCTCGTCAAAAAGGACAATCTTCGGATCCAGGGCCAGGGCCCGGGCCAGCCCCACCCGTTTGCGCATGCCCCCGGAAAGCTCGGCCGGCATCTTGTAGCCCATTCCCTTCAGCCCCACCGAGGCCAGTTTTGCCTCCACTACCTCGGCTATTTCCTTTTTGTCCATGCTGCGGTGCTCGACCAGGGGGAAGGCCACATTCTCGAACACGCTCAGGGAATCAAATAGGGCCGCTTCCTGAAAAAGCATGCCGAATCCGCGGCGTACCCCGGCCA
>CAZTKE010000188.1:0-3290 GCA_964614055.1 uncultured Desulfovibrionales bacterium
GCCTGCCTTGTGAAATAACTCCGTAGGAGTTCAAGCGGATCGAATTTCACTGGGGGCTGAAAATATGCTTCTGTGGGATATATTTCCTGATATTTGAAAGGCTTGGGTTGGTCCGGCCCCAAATTCATGTTTTTGGCACGGGAAGCCTTGCGGCTTCTCGCTGGTGCCTTCGCACACGCGGCAAAGATCAGCGCTAATCAGCGCAATCGTCGGTTAAAGCCCCTCTTCTCACACCTTTGATTTACCAGATAATCAAGGCGGACACTTTTCAGTCCAATGCAAATTGCGGATCCTGAAAGAGTTCAATCCCTGTGCAGGCAAATACAGAAAGGGACCTTTCTCCGGTGCGAAGGCTATTATGTCTATAATAGTCGGTAAAATAGACATGTTTTTTGACATGTTGATGATGTCGACATAAGACGTGTACATGTCGATAATTTGCAAGATGGTAGACATATGACTCGTTTTCATCCAGGCCAACCTTACAACCAGTTGCCTCTGCTTCCACCGGATGCCGAAATTGAGAGCAAGGCCATTCTAAAGAAATGCGTTACTGCCCGCGCCGCCTTGGCCGGGTTGAAGCAGGCAGGTGGACTCATTCCCAATCAGGCGGTTCTGATTAACACGATTCCCCTGTTGGAAGCACGTGATAGTTCGGAAATCGAGAATATTGTCACCACCACGGATAAACTGTTCCGGTTTGCCGGACAACCAGGACAGTTGACGGATCCCTCGACCAAAGAGGCCCTGCGCTATCGAACCGCCCTTTATAATGGTTGTTGTTCTCTGAAAAATCGTCCTTTATGCACGGCGACCGCCGTTGAAGTATGCTCCAGGATAAAAGGGATAGACATGGAGATCCGGCGGATTCCCGGTACGGCCCTGGCCAGCGAAACAACCGGCGGAAGAATATATACCCCACCGGAGGGGAAAAGCCTGTTACAAGACTTAATGGCCAATTGGGAGCAGTTCATCCATAACCAACCCGGGATTGAGCCACTGGTGCGCATGGCTGTCTCCCATTATCAGTTTGAGGCCATTCATCCCTTTACTGACGGAAATGGACGTACTGGCAGGATAATAAACCTCCTTTTCCTGATAGAAGAGGATTTGCTGGATATCCCCATCCTTTATCTCAGCCGCTATATTATACACAATAAGAAAGAATATTATCAGCGCCTGCTGAAGGTAAGCACCCACCACCAATGGGAAGATTGGATTCTTTATCTATTGGATGCAGTGGAACAAACCGCTGACTGGACCCGGGGGAAAATTGTCGCAATCCGGGATTTGATGGAGCACACTGTGGATTATGTTCGTGACAGGCTACCCTCCATCTACAGTCGCGAGCTGGTGGATCTGATCTTTGTTCAGCCCTATTGCCGGATCGCCAATCTGGTTGATGTTGGTCTCGTCAAACGACAGACAGCGTCTGTTTACTTAAAACAACTTTGCGATATTGGCGTATTGAAAGAGGTCAAAGTAGGACGGGAAAAGATGTTCATCCACCCCAAATTGATGCGCCTTTTGACTGAGGACAGTAACGAGTTTGAGAATTACTTCTGACTCGGGTAGTTTTCGGTCGTCCATTAACCTCTTTTACTTATTTCGGAATTGGAATACTCACCAAGTCTTATATAAGTCGGTTACTCTTTCCCGCGAGCAATGCTAGTAAACGAACCCATTGCCCCGAGGGCGGTCCGCGGGGCACTCGTCCCGCCGGTCGAGTGAGCATAAGCGAACGGGCGGTTGAAAAATCTTTTTTTCACCGTGAGCGGCCGTAGGCCGCCCGTGCGTGCTGCCTAGGCAGCACCCGCGCCAGAAGAATGTTCTCGGCACGGGAAGCCTCTCCGCTTCACGCCGGTGCTTTCGCACACGCGGTAATCAGGCAAGATATTTTCCCCGCCTGTCGATTGGCCGCCCCATTGGGGCAAATTAATGTCGGCAAAAAATGATTAGCGCTAACCTTTGTCTAATAATATGCAAGGCATAGAAGAAAGAGGAATGGGTAGCGAACAATGAGCCAAGATAATTCCTGGATACATAAAGTTCGTTCGCTGATCAGTGCGGAAAAGGTGTCCTTGAAAAAGCACTGTGTTTTAAGGATGCGGCAGAGAAGGATATCAGTTAATGAATTCAAGGAAGCCATGTTGCACGGCGAAATCGTTGAATATTACGAGGATGACTATCCTTTACCCAGTGCTTTGATTCTTGGTTTCACAGCTTCTAAAAGACCGTTGCATGCCGTGGTCGCCTTGGACCAGAGCGAAATTATCCGGGTTATCACTTTGTATGAACCCTCTATAGAATTATGGGATGAACAATTCAAAAACAGGAGGGGCTGATATGGCTTGTCCTTTGTGTAAAGGAAAAATGGAGCAGGGAACAACCATTCTTCCTTTTGAAATGAAAAACGGCAGAGTGATTGTGGTTTTAAATGTCCCGGCCCGGGTTTGTGAACAATGCGGGGAGGAATATGTAGATATGGAAGTAGCCAGGAATGTGGAAGCCTTGCTTGATCGTGCCGAGCGGGACGGATTGAGTATGGGGTTTGTTGAGTACGGGACGGCAGCTTGAAGCATCGAACAGCCACAGGCCGCCCGTGCGTGCTGCCTTGGCGGCACCCGCGCCAAAAGAGTCTCCTTGGCACGGGAAGCCTTGCGGCTTCCTCTGTGCCAATGAGAGTGAGACACCACCCGTTTGTAAAATTAAACAAGGGCGGTTACAAAGTTCTTTTCCTAAATATGGGCGATCTATTCTGGACTTGATTATCAGACCCCATTTCGCAGAAAAGAAAAGCTTCTTGCAAGTCAATAACCATCCGGCTAAACTGAATCCAAAGGAAAGAAGGTTGCCATTGGAAAAACAAAGAAGTTTAGACGATTAATTCCTATGCCCTATGCAAGGAGAATCTGTATGGATTTAGAGATTCCACTTGAAAAAATGACAACTGAAGAAAAGCTAAGAACTTTGGAGAAAATTTGGGATGATCTTCAACGTACACCCGAGAACATTCCCTCTCCGTCATGGCATAAGGATATTTTAAAGACCCGAGAAAAAAGGGTTAAAGATGGAACGTCGAAATTTTTGGACTGGGATGAAGTAAAAGGCAATATACGGCTTCACATGAAATGAAGACAAAGATGTTATACCCAGGGCGCTACAATTGATTGCTGGCAGGACAGGTCAGGAATATAATCAGCGTAAAAATAGGAAGGGAGCCTTTTGGGAAGACCGCTACCACGCAACAGCCGTGGACACGGACGAGCATCTGATTCGATGTTTGGCAT
>CAZTKE010000189.1:0-3277 GCA_964614055.1 uncultured Desulfovibrionales bacterium
CCGACGGCTTCAAAATCCCGCTTGCGGTAGGGAATGTACTCCAAAATGGCCGGTACGGGTCGACTTTCGGCCGCCTCCGGGATCCAGAGCCGGGCCGCCAGGCGGGTGCCGTCGGACAGGGGGATCCACGCGTGCTCCACTTCCCGGGCCGGGCAGGGAAAATTCTTGATTGTTTTCATGGACTATTTATCCTGCAATGGGTTGAAAAGACATGTTCAGATAAAAAATTGTAGAAACGGCCGTTTGAATGCACTAAAAGTTTGCCAGTACTGCAGTACTGGAGTATAATTAATTTATAAGACTGATTCAAGAATAAAACAAGATTTTATTTTTCTCCTCCGGCATGTTTTAAAAAATGCCGGGCGGTTCCTGTGGGAAAGGCCCGCAGAAACCGGGAGAAGTCTGCTTAACTCCAACAGGCAAGGGAAAACCATGCAAAACAGCATACCCGTATACACCCCGCCGGATTTTTCCGGTCCGGAACTTAAAAACGCACCGGCCGCCCGGTTCGATCCCGCCCCGGCAGACGGAGTGGTCCCAGCCGGGTTCCACGGCACATCGAACTATCCGGAATATATTCACCTGGGCGGCGGATCGTGGCTTCTGGCCCCGGAAAGCCGGATGGATGCCGTTTTGGTTCTCCGGGGTGAAGCCCTGGATGTGCTCGAACCCAGGAATGTGCGGCACGGGGACCTGGTGGCCACGGGCCGAACGGAAAACGGAGAGGAAGGGATCTATGTCCATACCACCGGATTCGACCCGCCCGCGGAGAAAACCGCGGACAAGTTTGTCTTTCGCACCCGGGGAACCCGGGAGACCCCCTTTTCCCGGTCTTATGACGATTTGTACCGAATTTTGCAGCACGACCGGGACCACGGGTATATAAGCTGGGTCCTGGGCCCGGCGGTCGCCTTTGACAAGGACAGCCGCGAGGCCATGCAGGGGATGATTGAAAACGGTTACTGCCACGCCCTGCTGGCCGGAAACGCCCTGGCCACCCACGACCTGGAAGCCGCATACCGCCGCACCGCCCTGGGCCAGGACATATATTCCCAGCATCTGCTGCCCATGGGCCATTACAACCACCTGGACCTTTTAAACGAAGTGCGCCGGCGGGGCTCCATCGCAAAGGCAATAGAGGAGTTGAACCTGTCCGACGGCATCATGTATGCCTGCGAAAAACATGGGGTACCATATGTCCTTGCCGGTTCCATTCGCGATGATGGTCCCTTGCCGGAAGTGATCCCGGATGCATACCGGGCCCAGGACGCCATGCGTGTCCATGCCCGCAGATCGACCACGGTCATAGCCATGGCCACGCAGCTGCATTCAATTGCCTTCGGAAACATGATCCCCAGTTACCATGTAATGGAGGATCAAACGATCCGGCCTGTTTACCTGTATATTGTGGACATGACCGAGTTCAGCGCGGACAAGCTGGCCAACCGGGGTTCCGCCCAGGCGGTTGCGATTTTGACCAATGTACAGGATTTCATGGTCAACCTGTGGAACAACTTCAAAAAATAACCTCGATTATCCATTAACGTTTACCTCTCCGGAGAATAAATTCCATGTCCCCCAAAAACGTCTTTCTGATCGGACTGTCCGAGACGGATCTGGCCCGGCTCCGTTCCATCCGCAATGCCGACGATTATGTCTTTCACGGCGTTTTGGACCCGGCCGAATTCATGGAGACCTATGATTTTCCCATAAAAGATATGCTCATGCGCGCAGAAGAGCATCTCCGCCGCTGGGAGGCCGACTCCGGCCAAAGTATCGACGGCATCGGTGCCTACCTGGATTTCCCGGTCACCACCATGCTCCCCATTCTCTGCGCCCGGTTCGGCAGGCGCGGACCCGGGCTGGAAAGCCTTCTGAAATGCGAGCACAAATACTGGAGCCGGCTGGTTCAAAAGGAAGTGATCCCGCAGCACATTCCCCGTTTCCAGGCCTTTGATCCCTTTGCGGACAATGCATGGGAAAAAATCGGCCTGGCGGAGCCTTTCTGGATCAAGCCGATTAAGGCCTGCGGTTCCATGCTGGGGTTTCACATTGCAAGCCGGGAACAGTTCGAGGATGCGATTTCAATAATCCGGGAGCAGATCCACCAGATTTCCGAACCGTTTGACTATATTTTGCAGCAGGCGGAACTTCCCCGGGAGGTAAAAGAGGTTGCCGGGCATTTTTTTCTGGCCGAGGGCATTATCCGGGGATGGCAGTGTACTCTGGAGGGCTATGTCATAGACGGGGACATCCGGCCGCTGGGCTTTATAGACTCCCTGCGCTATGAAAACGGCATCAGTTTTTTCCGCTATGAATACCCGTCGGTACTCCCGGATACCGTACAGCAGAAAATGTTTTCAATTGCCGAAAGCGTAATTGCGCATACCGGTCTGGACAACTGCGCCTTTAATATTGAGTTTTTCTATAATCTGGAGCAGGATACGATCTGGCTTCTGGAAATCAATCCCCGGGTAAGCCAGTCCCACAGCGATATTTTTCAAAAGGTGGACGGCCAGAGCAACCAGCAGGTGACTGTGCAGGTGGCCTGCGGGGAAAGGCCGGATTTCCCGCACGGGCAGGGCGAATTCGCCTGCGCTGCCAAATTCTACTGGCGTATCTTTTCCGGCGATGCCCGGGTAACCCGGGTGCCAACCCGTGAGGAAATCAGAGAGGTGGAAGAGCGCTATCCGGGCACGGTGATCCACCCCCAGGTAAAAGAGGGAATGAAGCTCTCCGATCTCCTGGAACAGGACAGCTACAGCTATGCCATCTGCCATCTTTTCATCGGCGGCCGGGACCGTAAGGAACTCCTCGATATTTACATGCACTGCACGGAAATGCTGCCGTTTGAATTCTCAGCACTGTAGAAAATACAGCAAAAGAAGTTATTCGTGAAAATTGTCCATTCATTCCCCTACCCGGTCCGGGAGATAAGCAACGAGTGGATACCTTTGTCCGACGGATGCCGTCTCGCCGCGCGCATCCGGATCCCGGAAAACGCGGAGCGAGCCCCAGTCCCCGCGGTGCTGGAATACATCCCGTATCGCAAAAACGATCTGACCGCCGAACGGGATGAGCTGACCCACACCTACATGGCCGGGCACGGCTATGCCTGCGTCCGCGTCGACTTGCGCGGTTCCGGGGAATCCCACGGAATTCTGCGCGATGAATACCTGCAGCAGGAGCTCGAGGACGGCGTGGAGGTCATTCGCTGGATTGCAAATCAGCCCTGGTGCACCGGAGCGGTCGGGATGATGGGCATCTCCTGGGGCGG
>CAZTKE010000190.1:0-3232 GCA_964614055.1 uncultured Desulfovibrionales bacterium
CACTCCATTCCCGCATTCTCCAGGACATCGCGGACGATTTCCTGGTTTATGGAATTGTCCTCAGCCACCAGAACCCGAAAACCGGAAAGCCTTTTTTTGCGCATATCAATGCCGGAAACAGCCTTGCTTTGCTTTTCTTCCCCATCGCTTTCGTATTCCGGACCGAAAAATCCGACCAGAGTATCCATGACCAGGGACTGGTTCAGGGGCTTGGGCACAAACACATCCACCCCGGCCCCTTGCATGTCCGGGGAGGAAATCTCGTTCTCATACGCGGAAATCATCATCACCGGAGTCCTGTCTCCGCATCTTTGCTTAATCTCCCGGCATAAATCCAGACCGTTCATCCCGGGCATGCTATAGTCGATAATCAGCAAATCGAAATCGCAAGGTCCGTCCTTTACACGCTGCAAAGCCCGCTCCGGCGAGGTATGGGTTTCGGCGTCCAGGCCGCAATTGGCAAGAATCTTGCGGAGCATAAGGACTATTTCCTCGCAGTCATCCACGATCAGCACCTTGTGCACCCCGATACCAGAGGGAATTTTCTGCTCCAGGGAACGGGCGTCCTTCTGGACCCCAAGCGGTACCCGAAAATAAAAACGCGACCCCTGACCCGGAGTGCTTCTGGCACCTATCTCCCCGCCCATAAGCTGCACGAGCTGCTTGCATATGGCCAGGCCCAGTCCGGTTCCCCCGTATTTGCGGGTGGTGCTGGCGTCGGCCTGGGAAAAAGGCTGAAACAAGAGGGACTGCTCCTCATCATTCATGCCCCTGCCCGTGTCAGCAACCGCGAATTCCACCCAGACCTCCCTGCCGCTTTCAGGGCACTTTTTGGCGCTCAGGATGACTACCCCGCCGCTGTCCGTAAACTTGAGGGCATTACTCAAAAAATTGACTATTATCTGCCGCAGACGCAGGGAATCGCCGATCAGGTCCCGGGGAAGACCCGAATCCATGTCTATAATAAGCTCTATTTGTTTTTCCCTGGTCTTGTGCTCAAAGCCGGAGGCGCTGGACTCCAAGAGTTCCCGGAGATCAAAACCGTGACTTTCCAGGTGCATCTGCCCGGCATCCGCCTTGGAGAAATCCAGGATATCATTGACGCTGCCCAAAAGCTGCTCCCCGGATCTCTTGATAATGGACAGATAACGGCGCGTTTTTTCCGACATTTCCTCCTGCAGGGCCAATTCGGCCGAGGTGATCACACCGTTCATCGGGGTGCGGATCTCGTGGCTCATATTGGCCAGAAACCGGCTCTTGGCCCGGGCTGCGGCGTCCGCCTGCTCCTTGGCCCGCAACAGATCGCGGTTGGCCTGCTCCAGCTCCCGGGTCCTCTCCGCCACCCGGAGTTCCAGATTCCTGTTCACCTCGTGCAGTTCTTCCTCGGCCAGTTTGCGCGCGGTCACATCCTTGGCAAAGCCCTCCAGGGACTCTATATCGCCATCCCGGGAACGAATGGTCTGGGCCTGGATCTGAAGCCAGATATGTGTATCGTCTTTTTTACGTATCCGCCTTTCGATATTCACCACCCGCCCCTCGTTGTGCAGCCGGGACAAAAATTCCTCTCCTTCCCGGGGAGTGGCGAACATATCCTGCATGTTATCCACCAGCCGCATGAGCTCCTGCACGGAGTCAAAACCAAGGATAGTGGCCATTGCCGGATTCACATTAAGAGGCTCACCCGTGGGAGAAATCTGGAATATGCCGTCCAGGGAATTCTCAAAGATGCTCCGATAGCGACGCTCGGAATTCTTGAGTGCTTTTTCCGCATTCTTTCTTTCGCTTATTTCCTTTTCCAGCTCCTGTTCCCGGGCCTCAATCTGCCTGGCCATGGTGTTCACTTCGGTATTCAGGGCATCCAGATCGTGCTGAGGAACTGGATCAAGCCTTTTTTGGTAATTGCCCGCGGCAATGCTTCGGATTCCTTCTATCTGGTCCCGGAGCCGGACATAGAGCATTTTGCGCAAAATTATCCGGGTAATCACGTAAATGAACAAAATCACCGCGGCCATGAGGAAAAACACGGTGCGCACAATAAGGCCGCTGGTCTGATGCAGGGGATCACGGGAAAAGGTCAAGACCACCCTGCCCAGCTTCTGATTGCCTTTCAAAACCAGGGCCTCTTCCCGGACGAGACCGGGTTTATCTACATCACCCCGCTTATAAATCACCTTGGACCCGCTTGTGGTCAAAACACTGTCTGACTCGGTGATACGGATGCCGGCCACAAATTCTCCCTGCAGATATGCATCCGCGATGCGCTCAATGCCCTCCCGGTCCACATTCCACATCGGATTTCTTATCACTTTGCTGAGCTCCCGGGTGCGGGAACGCGCCTTGTCCAAAAGATCCCTTTCGGCCTGATGCACATACAAGGTAACCAGCACCGCACCCAGAACCACAATAACCAGGCTGAGGCTGACGGAAAGCCATACCACAAGGTCGTTAACCACGCTTCTTTTCAGGCCGATTCTTTCCAGCATAAGCAATTTTAAGGGCAATTTGTTGAGTATATACCCCGCCACAGTAAACAAATGTATAATCCGGCAGGAAAAATATAAGTAACTTACAGACGTTACAGGCTGATAAAATCAGACTATAATTGTTTCAAACCTGCCCGCATCGGATTTAAATGTCAATTACCCGGAAAAATTCGGAGTATTAGACTCCAAACCCCGGCCTGCTCGTCAATACTCATATAACTGCCCGTTAAAAATTTCGGGTCCTCGCACAGATCTGTGCAAAATTTTGTTGTTAAAATTCCGCAAAACATGCTTAAATCACTGAGTTTAAAGGCTTTAATTAAAATGCCTTCAGTTGACCAATTATTGTCGTTTCCTGGATCCGGCACTCAAATCTAAAATTTGAGTGCCGGATCCAGGATCTTGATTCAGTAAAAATCTAAAATGTTTTGCACAGATTCTTGAGACGAACCGATTGGCCTTGACAGGGTGCGGCTTATTTGCTTTTTTATTTACTCACTTAATAAACAGACTGACCACGTCTGGCACCCTATTTGCTTTATTTTTCACGGCGGTTAAGACTGAAAATATTTTTTTACCACCCGCCCCTGAAAGGGACGAAGTGCGCCCAAAACAATTAACCCCCTTAACGAAACCTCCCGCCTTTGGCCTTGTTGCGGCCTTATCTGTGAGCAAAATCCATGGACATTCAGGGAAAAATTTTCCTTCAGCCCGGAAAACAGGCCCGTATCCTGTTCCTTTTGGAAAAC
>CAZTKE010000191.1:0-3220 GCA_964614055.1 uncultured Desulfovibrionales bacterium
CAAACTGAGAAGCATACGCTATTTTGTGAGCGGTTTACTTTCAATTCCAACAGAGCGGGCCATCGCCCGCAGAGCATAGTAGTGAGCATCTTTCTTCATTTATAATCACCCTTATTATATTTTGATAAATTTTCTATTGGATATTTAAATCGCCCATTAAAACACCAACTACTTCTTCCTGCTTTTTAATCGGAACAGAAATTGCAATACAATAATTATAACTATCCAGCGAAATATAGGGATCAGAACAATATACATTACCTTTTATAGCCTCAGAAAAATATTCTCGATGAGAGAAGTTCTTTGTCAGATCTTCTTCCTCTATATTAGAAGAAAAATTCATTCCTTCCGAATTAAAAACCGACAACATTTCAAATTGATTATATTTTTTTATTAACTTCTTCAACAATTTTCTGCTCTGATTATTGTCCTGCATTAATTTGGGTGAGGATATTTCTTTTAATATTTCAACACTTTCCTCAATTGTCTTTTTATCAGCTTCTGTTAGTTCAAATGCCTGCATAAAATAATTAGTTTCCTTATTCAAATCTGATATTTCTTGATAAAACCCTTCCATATAATCATCTATCTGCCCAATGAAATTTTTCTGCTCCTGGGTATTAGCAGTTATCTCTTCAACCCCGGCTGCAAGCTGCTGAGAATTAACCGTAATCTGATCCATCATATTTTTTACCTGTTCTGAAATTACATTTTGTTTAATTGATAAATTCTTAATTTCATCTATTTGCTCTCGCAGTTCAAGAGTTGAGGCATCTATTTGTTTAAATCCTTTTTTCGCCTGATTAATTTTAGTTAAATCTTTTTTGATATTATCAACTCTTTTAATCATTTTAGAATTTACATTTTTTGTCTGAGTAGAAATACTGGAACTAATTTCTTTAATATTAGCAGAAAAATTAGCTACCTGTTCTGAAAGCTGACCGATTTCATCTGCCACGACTGCAAAGCCTCTTCCTTTTTTACCGACTCTGGCAGCTTCTATAGCAGCATTTAATGCCAGAAGATTTGTCTGCTCTGATATTTCATTTATTTTAACTATTATTTCTTCAATACTGCTGGCTTTACTATTTAATTTTTTAATTTCCTGGCTTAAATTATCAAAGTCATTTATACTTTCCTTTACATCCCCAATTGTAATCTGCAAATTTTGATCATTTTCCTCGACAACCTCCTGCACAACTTTTACTTTTGAGAGTGCAGCTTGACAATTGTTTTTTATTGAGTCAGACAATTGAACAGAATTCTCCATTTTTTCATCAGTTGCTTCTGCATGTCGGCTCTGTTCTAGCATGTTCTCACTAAAATCTTCCATAGTTGAAGAAGAATTTTGCAGGGAGTCCTTGATAGATCTAATGTCCAGCTTCATTTTAGCAGAAGAATCATATATTTTTTCGGATATCTGAACAGTATAAGCAATAAATTTTCTAATCCTCTTTAAACCTTTATTAAAATAAGTTGAAAGTATTTTAAGTTGATTGTTCTCAGACTCAATTTCAACGTTCATGCTTCCCTCTGCCAATAATTTAAATTTATTTTTTAACAGTTTCAATATCTTATTTTTGCTTCTTAGCCTTAATGGAAGGATTCCCAGGACTATTGTAATAAATATTATAAGTAAATACATTTCTTCTCTCCTAATTTAAAGAAAAAGGCAGAAGAATTAAACTCATTCCGCCTTTTTCCCATTATAATTAATTATAATCTTTTAATAGAATCTGGCTAAAATCAGTTTTTATTTGATCACGTATTTGATAGGCAGTGTGGAGAGCTTTTAAAGCTCTATCATTGGAATACTCAGTTAAAAAATCAATTCCTAATTCTGGATCTTGATGATAAAGATTAAGCGCTAATTTTTCTATTTTAGCCTGGATTTTGAACTGATATTCTTCAAAATCCTGCCACTCACCCTGTACATAATCTAATTTAAGTTGATTATGACTGTAAGCCAGGTTAGTCAATTCTCTAAAAGCCCAGTAAGCAGATTTGGAATCATAATGACTATCTGCAGCTGTATAGGCTGCAGGTATTTGATCGATTCCGGAGTAATAAGGGATATAAACACTACCTAAAGGACTTGACATTGCAAGCCAGGTTATACCTGCTATAGGATTGGGTAAGTTATCTCTTAGCTGAACTACATGTGATTCTATTGTTTTTAGTGTTCCAGGAGCTCGCTGATCTACACCATTTTTCAAGGGGTCATATTCACTTTCCTGATAATGGTATCTCAAAAAACTCATTATCTCACTTAATTTTATTTTTTGATCTGGCTTAACAAATAGGGGATAATTTTTTGCTTCTGGATCCGGATTCAGTGAAGAAGTGAAATAATTGATTCCGCCCCACACTCTTCTGTAATTATATTCTTTGTAATCTTCAGCAGTACCATAAGCTTTAGCAAAATTGAAAGGTTCATTTTTATAATCATAAAGCTCATGTTTCTTGGCAAACTCTATTAAGTCAGCTGAACCCAGATAATTTTCTTGATCATTTAAATCAACCTCACCAATTCTGAGCGCATTAGCTAAAATAAGATATTTATTATCTGGCACTCGAGCTGCTGCCCAGTGGTGTCCGCCTCCAACTTCAATAATCCAGGCTTCCCCGGGATCAGCTACAGCCAGAGCAAAACATTCAGCTGCACCCTGGTTTTCTACCATTTTACCAACCAGTTTTACAGCTTCCCGGGCGTCTGCTGCTTCTTTAGCCAGTACAGTAGTTATTATATTTTCGCCAACTCCGGTTTTAACTAAAGGATCAGCTGCAGCTGCTTTCTTATTTTGACTGGCAGAATTGGTTGCAGAAACTCCCAGCTGTTCTGTATTAATTGCAACTTCCTGGAACCTGCCTAGATCAGGATTAGCATCTTCTACTGACATATATTGAAAGGTCTTTTCCGGTAACTTCCATTCAAAGCCGTTTTCTGATACTATTATTTTTTCTTCATCAAATTTATGTGCGGGATTTAGTTTCAAATTTTTGGCCCAGTTGCCGGCATAGTCTTCGTTTCTACCGATATAGATTGAGCCATCTGCAGATGCTTTCTTCCCGACTACCACAGTTGTACATCTGGCCAGAGCAGTTGCAGAAATTGAACACATTAACACTAAGATTATTAATGCAGCAGTAACTTTAAAATTAACTTTTTTTCTTAACATCTTATTCATCTCCCCTGCTAATTAAAGTTCCAGTTTTTCCT
>CAZTKE010000192.1:0-3217 GCA_964614055.1 uncultured Desulfovibrionales bacterium
GCGTTTTCAAAGATATCCCGATATCTGCTCTCGGCCAGACGCAGGGCGTTTTCTATCTTTTCCCGATCCTCGATCTCCCGGCCCAGGGTTTTGTTCCGCCAAAAGACCCGACTGCAAATAAAAGCCGCCCCCAGAATCACTGCAAACAGTATCGCCAGGGCGGTCGCGCAAAGTGGACTTCCCCATAGCCCCGCCCTATAAACCGGTGGATAAAGTCCGAATGAAGGGGCGGAGATTCCATCCCCCCTGTGCGGTCCATGCTCCCGGGAAAGATTTTTGAACCGGTTTAAATAGAGCTTGTTCCCGGTCCGGGAATAAAACCTGGCATGCGTTTCAGCCGGGCAAAGCCTTGGCCCCCTGTCCGTGTACATGGCTTTTAAAGCGGGGATATTGGCCAAATCCGCCCCGAATTGACTTAAAAACAGGGAAAGACTGCTGTCCCGGATTTGCCGACGCTCGTCGGCTGTATCCCGCGGTGAAACATGGGCCGCAAAATCCTTGGAATTGACCGGGATCGAATAACCCAAAAATAATACCAGACAGCCGAGGATCAAAGGGACTGACCGGGTAAAATCGAATACATTGAAAGGCCGCATTGACTCTCCGGAAAAATTCGGATTCCACAATATTATGGGTATATTTAAAAATATCTGCACGTCTCAATCTTACGTAAACCAAAAATGATTTCCGAAAAAGATAATAGATGTAAGATAAGATTGGAGCAAGTGGTTTTTTAAAGGCCGGAAAAGGGGCAAGATACGGGACCTGCGTGGTTGCGCGTTTTAAAGCAAGGGAACTAGCTGCCGCACGGCTTATACTCCTGAGAACCCGGATACACAAGAGAAAAAACAGGGCTTTTCCCGCAAATCCATGAAAAATTCCGTTACTAATGTTAAACACACAAAACTTAAGTGCATTTAAATAGTTCTAGGCTTAGCGGTAAAGAACAAAAAATAAAAAAGGCTGCAAGGGCCACGATAATCCCCAGGGTCACGGAGATCGGATATGCCAGATTAAAGCCTATTGGGGAATAACAGATAAAGGTAATGATCACTGCGGTCAAAAAGGTCGCCGGTATGGTTGCAATCCAGTGCCGGGATCCCTGCCTGGCCAAATAAAAGGCCGAGGTCCAGAGGACCAGTGTGGCCAGGGTCTGATTGCTCCAGCCAAAATAACGCCAGATAACACCAAAATCAACTTGAGTAAGAATGAAGCCGGAAGCAAACAAGGGCACGGCAATGAACAGGCGTTTAAGGATCGGCCTTTGGGAAACGCGGGCGGCCTCGGAAATAATCAGCCTGGCACTTCGAAAGGCAGTGTCCCCGCTGGTTATGGGCAGGACAACCACGCCCATGATGGCCAAAAAACCTCCGGTTGTGCCCAATAGATTTATCGCGGTCTCACTGACCACCAAAGCTGCGCTTCCCCGGGAGATAACTTCCTGCAGGGCTTGAGGGTCATAAAGGGTCAGTCCCACGCTTGCCCAGACCAGAGCAATGACCCCCTCGCTGATCATTGCCCCGTAAAAGACCGGTCGCCCGTACTTTTCATTTCTAAGACAACGGCTCATAAGGGGTGACTGCGTGGAATGAAAGCCGCTCACCGCTCCGCAGGACAGGGTAATAAAGAGCAGGGGCCACATGGGCAGTCCCCGGGGGTGCTTTTGTCCGAAATCCAGATTGCCCAGAATCTCCTGCTCGCCAAAGGCCATGCCCAAAAAAATGCCCACGGTCATGAAAATCAGCAGCAGGCCCAAGAAAGGATAGATGCGGCCGATAATCTTATCTATGGGTATGATCGTGGCTATAAAATAATATATGAATATGGCCGCGCTAAAATAAAATACGTCCAATCCGGTCATATTGGAGAGTATGCTGGCCGGACTGAGCACAAAGACAACACCGACCAGCAGCAGCAAAACAAGGGCAAAGACAAGCATTAGATAACGCATGGGCTCGCCCAGGATGCTGCCCACTATCGTGGGCAAATTCTCCCCTTTATGGCGCACTGAAAGCATGCCGCTGAAAAAATCGTGAACCCCACCGGCAAAAATGCTGCCGATTACTATCCACAAGAGAGCTTCCGGACCGTAAAGCGCACCCATTATCGGTCCGAATATGGGGCCAATGCCTGCTATATCCAGAAGCTGAATCAAAAAGGCCTTCCAGGTGGGCATGGCCACGTAATCAACGCCGTCAGCCAACTCCAGAGCACAAGTTTTGCGCTCCGGGTCAATGCTGAAAACTTTTTCCACCACAAGACCGTATGTGAAGTAACCTAGCAGTAATAATGCCACGCAGGAAAGGAAGAAAAGCATAAATTCCCCTTGTGCAGGGATTAGTTCGATATATCTTTAATTATTGACCGGTAGCGTGACAAGGAATTTATAGGCAATCAGCTAAACGGTGCTGGGTATTAGCTGCTCCGAATAAAATGTAAGCGGAGCAGGGGTAAAGGATTTCCCCGGAGATTGACTACAAAGATACAGGGCATTATTAAGTCTGTATGTATGCCGAAAACCGGAAAAAAATACTGGCCCTTGCCCTGATATTATTTTGCATGGCGCTGTTTTCCGCGGCCACCGTGCTTGGACCGGGAATGCAGGTAGAACCTTTTTATACCTGGTATTATCTGTTTGCCTGGTGGCCGTTTATTCTCGCCGGAGAGGCCGCTCTGTCCTTTCGGGGCAGATCCCTGCTGTTCAAGGAGCCCCTTCGCTTCCTTTTGCTTTTGCCCTTGTCCGTTTGCATCTGGCTCATATTCGAGTGCTTCAATTTTCGCCTGCAGAACTGGCATTACATAAATCTCCCGCAGGAGACATCCATCAGATGGGCGGGGTATTTTTTCTCCTATGCCTCTGTTCTGCCCGGACTGGCAATGGTCAAGGAACTTCTGACCGAACTCGGGGCCGGGAAATATGCCCCGGAAAAGCGACTGGACCTGAGCTCCCGCCTGCGTGAACTTCAAATCCTGGGCGCGGTAATGCTGACCCTGCCCCTTATCGCTCCCAAATTCTTTTTCCCCCTTGTATGGGGCGGGTTTATTTTTCTGATTGACCCCTTTTTGTATAAAAAGGGCCAACCCAGCTTTATCTTGAATATCAAGATCGGCAGATGGCGGGAATTTTTTCTTTGGCTGTATTCCGGGCTGATCTGCGGTTTCTTGTGGGAGCTGTGGAATTATCAGGCCGGGTCCAAATGGTTTTATACCGTGCCCT
>CAZTKE010000193.1:0-3212 GCA_964614055.1 uncultured Desulfovibrionales bacterium
ATGCTTGGACGCGGCAAGGTCGAGGAACTTCTGGGAGAAGCCGGCATAGAGATCAACGGTCCCAATCCCTGGGACATTCAGGTCCATGACGACCGCCTCTTCGGCCGGGTTATCCGGGAGAAAAACCTCGGCCTGGGTGAGGCCTATATGGAGGGATGGTGGGATTGTGAACGCTTGGATGAATTTTTCTTCCATCTCCTTTACTCCCGCCTGGACGAGCGCGTCGGGGGCTGTTTTCAGGAATCGCTTCTAAAGCTCGTTTCCACCTGCTTTAACCGCCAGTCCAGATCCCGGGCCTACCAGATTGCCGAAAGGCATTACAATCTGGACAACGAGCTGTTCATGAGCTTTCTGGACGGCTATAATCAGTACAGTTGCGGTTTTTTCCAGAATACCGAGGACCTGGAAATCGCGCAGAGAAACAAGATGGATCTCATCTGCCGCAAGCTGAACCTGAACAAGGACTGCCGGGTTCTGGATATCGGCTGCGGCTGGGGCGGATTCGCCAAGTATGCGGCGGAAAGCTACGGCTGTCATGTGACCGGGGTGAACATCTCCCGGGAGCAGATCGAATATGCCCGAAAGGACTGCGCCGGGCTGCCCGTGGACATAGTGGAGATGGACTACCGCAAGATTGAAGGTGAATACGACCGCATTGTTTCCATCGGCATGTTCGAGCATGTCGGGCCCAAGAATTACCGGGAATTCATGTCCAAGGTCGTGGATAGCCTGCGGCCGGAGGGCATTTTTTTGCTGCACACCATCGGCGGGAACGAGTCCGGGTGTAACGCCGACCCCTGGATCAGCAGATACATATTCCCCAACGGGGTCCTGCCCAGCATAACCCAGATCGGGCGGGCCACGGAGAATATTTTGGTCATGGAGGACATGCACAATCTGGGTCCGAATTACGACAATACGCTCACGGCCTGGAACAGGCGTTTCCAAAAAGCCTGGCCGCAGCTGAAGCAAAAATATCCGGAAACGTTTCGCCGGATGTGGGAGTATTATCTGCTTTCCTGCGCCGGGGCCTTCCGGGCCAGAAGCATTCAGGTGTGGCAGATGGTTTTCACCTGCGGGAACAAGAAGCAGCCGGAGCGGATCTGCTCGGTCAACTGAGGATCTCTGCTCTGTTTTTTCCGTTTTGCTTGGCCCGGTACATGGCCTTGTCCGCCCGGGAGAGCAGCATGTCCAGGTTTTCGTCTTTCTTGAGCTCGGTTATGCCCAGACTGGCGGTTACATGCACGCCGTTTTTAAGTATGTCCATGTCTTCAAGTAGGGTGCGTATCCTTTCCGCCAGGGAAAATGCGGCCCCGGAGTCGGTGCGGGGCAGAAGCAAAGCGAATTCCTCCCCGCCCAGTCTGGCAGAGAGATCCTCGGTTCGGCTCTGTTCCCGGATCAGTTCGGCGAATGCCTGCAGGACCGTGTCTCCCGCGGAATGCCCGTAGGAATCGTTGATGTTTTTAAAATCGTCCAGGTCGGCCATTACAAGGGAAAGGGGATGCCCGTGCCGCTGGGACTCGGAGATGCTCTGCTCCGCCCTTTCCTGCAAATAGCGGCGGTTGTAGAGCCGGGTCAGGGGATCCACCCGGCTGAGTTCGGTTATCTTGGCGTTGGCTTCCCGAAGTTCCGAATTTATGCGTTTGAGCTCCATGCTTTTCGTGGCCAGTTCGCTGTTTAAAACGGCAAAGGTCTCGATCACATCCTTTTCCGCGTCCGCCAGCGTGCCCAGAAGGCACAAAGCGTTTGCTTCCAGTTCGTATATGTAAACAAGAAAGGTATGCTCGTTGGCTGCAGTGCTCAAGAGATTGGGCACGGGCTGAGAGGTGGATCCGGAGGTGACCCAGGAAAGGGAGTCCTTTTGCCCGGCGGTGAGCAAAAATTCCTTCAGCTCCCGGCCGACGGGCTTGTCCGGTAGATGGAGTTTGTGGAGGAAGGCTTGATTGCAGTCCAGTATCCTTTTTTCCCGGTCGAACAAAACGCAGATGTTGCTCTGGGACCACTCCAGATAGTGCACAAGCAGTTCCGGGTACTTGCTCAACTCGTTCAGCTTAATTTCTGTTTTTCTTTCCATATTTTTTCCATGGTTTTAAGACCCTGTTCGGCTGAAGAGATGATGTAATCCGCCCGCATTCCCCTGCAGGCCCATGAGAGCTGCGAACAGGCCATTCCGCCGAGAATTATTTTTATGTTCTTGTTTTGATCCTTTATCTGCCGGATGATTTCTTCAGAGTTTTCCAGATTGAACACCAGGGCCACGGAAAGGGCGAGTATGTCCGGCTCGGTCTCCAGAGTGAAGCGGACCAGGTCGGAGATGGGCATGTTCGCCCCGAGATAGGATACATGCCAGCCGCTTATCTCCAGCATTATGGATAGAATCCAGGCCCCGAGTTCGTGGTATTCATTAGAGGTGGCCGCCACCAGGACATGCCCTTTTTCCGAGCCCGGCAGCTCGGTTGTGGCGTACAGGGAGGACAAGACAGTGGAAACTACGGAGGAAGCCAGGTGTTCCCGGGCCACTGATATTTCCCCTGATTCCCACATAGCCCCGATTTCATACATGCTCGGCTGTATGACCTGGAGCATGAATTCCTTGAGGGTGGAAGCGTCAATTACCGCCTGATGGGCTATCTCCAGGGAATCTTTGGGTTCGCCCCGCAGCAGGGACTGCAGAAACTCCTTCTGCAGTTCCGTCCATTTACCGGGCACCTTCACGCTTTGTCCGGGTTCGGCCCGCGAGGCCCGGATAATGGACTCATGGCTGGAACGGATCCATTCATATACTTTAAGTATTTCCTGATTACTGGCCACGTTTTTTTGCACGGCCTCCATCCATGCCCCGAGTGCTTGCGGGAAGTATTGCGGATCAAAGCCCTGGGAGGTATAAGCCCGGTATACCCAGGGCAGGCTCCGGGCCAGGGATTCGTATTCCCCGTATTTGAAAATGAATCCCATGAACGCGGCGTGGTTGCGATGGTTGTCGAACATTATCCGCAGGTCGTTGCCGCCGATGAGCTGTTCGATATCCGGCCGGGAGGACATCTTTTCATTTACCTCCCGGATCAGCTGCGGTTCATTTCGGCTGTATCCCTGGACTCCTTCTTCCGGTATCCGGGGGAGTGTCCGGGCCTGTTCCACAAGACGGTGGGCTTCCGGGTGAGTATTGGAAGGGGTGTGCATATCCTGGCTCCTTGGGTTGGATGGCGATCCGG
>CAZTKE010000194.1:0-3156 GCA_964614055.1 uncultured Desulfovibrionales bacterium
CGTAAGCCACCCATTTTCAGTTCCTTGTTCTATATTTCATTACCAACTCCGAAAAAACCGCTTACCCACCGGCAGACGACCAATTCCCGTATTTCCGACCCAAACAAAGGGTGCGCATTTTTTATCCAGAATAGCAAGATTTTCCTTACGCATATTCAAGGCTCTATGCCGCGAAGGCTCCGGGATCACGTCCGCTACTTGCAGGCAGGGTTATACCAAATAAGCCCAAAAAAATAAGCCTGCAGACGTGCGTCGACAGGCTTTGCTGTATCTCAAAACAGTCTAATTGGCTACTTTTTTTCCTTGGGGTTTTCCGGGGCCTTTTTGTCCGGGTCCGCCAGGCCGGCCACGTATCCGCGGTTTATGCGCACGCTTTGATTATCATTCAGGGCCAGGGTCAGAACATCCCCGTCCATGTTTGTGATCCGGCCGTAAAGCCCGCCATTGGTCAGGACACGATCTCCCTTTTTCAGATTCTCCAGCATGACCCTGTGATTTTTGGCCTTTTTCTGCTGCGGACGAATAAGCAAGAAATAAAAGATGGCGAACATCAGGATAAGGGGTACGAATGCGGAAAAGGCACTGCCCTGTCCGCCTTCGCCGCCCGCCTGGCCCATAGCGTGAGCTATACTGTCGAAAAACATAAAACCTCCGAGAATTATTTATTGTTGTCTCGCTAGTTCGGTACGTACATATTTCCGTACGGTCGAAGCAAGCGAGGACGTATGCGGAGAAAAGAACTGTCCATGATCTCGGACTTGTCCTTGCCGAACTCGCGGCAGAAATTGTCTACAAAACCTTCGATCAGCTTCAAGTCTTCCGCATCCGCCTCCTGAACGAGGAGATTATCTGCTAACTGATATTCCGGGATTTGTCCACGGACAAATATTGTCCCGCCGTGAATGCCCGTACCCAGGCACCTTCCGGCGATTGGAGCGCTGCTCTCGGCCCCGAAAAGCCCGAGGAGGATAATAATCCCCCCGGCCATATACTCCCCGAGGAAATCTCCGGCCCGGCCCCCGATAACTATCGTGGGCAATTTGTCCTTATAGGCCTTCATGTGGATTCCCGCCCGGTAACCGGCGTCTCCAAGGACATGCACCTGGCCTCCGCGCATGGCGTAGCCCAAAACGTCCCCGCTCATACCGGTGCAGTACACCTCTCCCTTGTCCATGGTATTGGCCAGACCGTCCTGGGCATTACCGTTAATGCGCATTTTTGGTCCGCACATGAAAGCCGCGGTATCCTGACCGGCCACGCCGTTTATGGTTATCTTCAGATCCCCGGCCAGGGCAGTGCCGATATATCTCTGGCCGCTGACATTTAAAAGATCAATCTCTTTTGTCCCGCCTTGAACCGCTTCCCGGATCCGTTCATTCAGATCCCGGTAATAGATTCCCTGTGTATCCATAACCTTCTTGGATTCCATCTAGCTGAAGACCTCCGCAATTACCGGCTCTCCGGCCTTGGGAGCCCATAAATGTTCCGGATCCGGACAGGCGCTGCGAAGGGAGCAATCCTCGCTGGCCATGTATACCTGATCATCCTTTTCCGCTACAATCAGCGGCCTGAGTTTGATACGGTCGTTCAGGCCCACAAGACTGTGCGCATCCGCGAACAGCACTGCAAAAGGACCATTGAGCATCCCGGAACCGTACACCATGCGCAGAGCGGTAAATGCCTCTTTCTCCTCCCTGTCCATCCGGTCTATTTCCGCCCAGAAAGGGGGAGCGAACACCTTGGCCGCCATATTCTTGCTCATGCCGTGCTTGCGGATGAACATGTCCAGAAGATAGGCGACCACTTCCGTATCCGTCATAAGCGTGCATTCATAATTGTGCTGGCAGAGATAGCGCTTGTTGATCCCGTATGAGGAGATCTCCCCGTTGTGGACAATGGACCAGTCCAGGATGGTGAACGGATGCGCCCCGCCCCACCAGCCCGGGGTGTTGGTCGGAAAACGATTATGTGCCGTCCAGATATATCCCTCGTATTCATCCAGGCGAAAGAATTCCCCGATGTCCTCGGGAAAACCGACACCCTTGAAGGCGCCCATATTCTTGCCGCTGGAAAAAATATACGCCCCGGCCGCGGATTTGTTTACTTCCATGACCACCCGGACCACGTAATCGTTTTCACTGATTTCAGTCCAGCAGGGGCGGTCCTCGCGGGGAAGGACAAAAAACCTCCACAAAACCGGGCTTTCACCCACAGCAGGTATTTTTCTCACCGGAATGGCCTCGGACAGATATATCTCAAAATGCCTCTTTATAATCTCTTCGGCTCGATCCAGAGCGTGCTTGTTGTCGCACATTAAATGCAGGGCGTATTTATCGGACATTTCCGGATAAATTCCATAAGCGGCAAACCCGCCCCCCATTCCGTTGCCTCGCTCCCGCTGCACGGCTATGGCGTCTATGGCCATACGCCCGGAGAATCTGGTTTTGTGCCTGTTGATAACCCCGAACAGGCCGCAACCGGAGATATCTTTTTGAAAATCATAGTCTGCACTGGGCATCTGCATTTATCTAGGCTCCTTATATCAAGATCTCCCCAAGGGAAACTTCCGCTATATCAGTCTGGCCCGGGGGTTCCACTCCATCCTGAATTTTTCCTCCGGCCATTGAAGCGGGGTCGGCTCTCCGCTCAAAAGCCGGATTTTGGTCTTTTTTTCCAAGGGCAGCTGAAAACGGATATACGCATTGTAATTCCCGGCCTGGGAGATGTCCCCGACCAGAACGCACCCCACCAGGCGCTCATCTCTGAACACCAGTTTGCGATATTTCTGTTTGTCTATGTCCAGTTCCCGTTCCACTTCAAACCCCTCGTTCTCGGGCGGATTGACTATACCGATGGAAACAGTGGGCAGTCCGTAGAAACCGATGGAATTCATGGCCAGCCCCCCGGGATATTCCGCCTGCGCCCCGGCCATGTTCCGGCCGGCCGCAACCCCCTGGGCATAGGCGTTGGGCCAGATCGGGGTAACTCTCCGATCTCCCCACAAGAGATCCCGGGCCTCGGCAACATCCCCAGCCGCATAAATTCCCGACAGACTGGACTGCAGGAAATTGTCCACAACTATCCCCCGGTTTGTTTCCAACCCGCAATCCCGGGCCAGATCAATGCGGGGAGTGACCCCTATGGCCATGACAACCG
>CAZTKE010000195.1:0-3102 GCA_964614055.1 uncultured Desulfovibrionales bacterium
ACGCGGATTTCTCCTGGAAAAAATCAGCCGGGATCTACGGTCAGGCTTACGGAAAGCTTTAACCGACCCGGGTTTCGGCCCGCGCCTTTTTAGGCGTTGCCAAACGCGGGGTCCGGGAGTAAGATGCAAATGTGCTCCCAAGTCCGGGATGCATATCAGCGTGTTGAAAAAGTCCTAATTAAGCAGGCCGTTCAAAAATTTTAAGCGTCAGTCCGGCACCCACTTGAGTGGATATATCTCGGCATGATTTATTACTAGTCAACTCAAGTGGGTGCCGGATAAAGAGCAAAAAAGTTCAAGGTCGCGGAGTATTTAGTCATACGTTAGAGTTTGAACTTTTTGTAACGACGCAGCAACCGGGAGTTTTAGGGCGGACTGATATCTTCATCCAATTTTCAACGGAGGCGGCTATGAAAATGCAGGAAATAAGAAAGATGGGCAGGGAACACGGCTTGAGCTTCAAGGTGGGCACTACCAAGGTGGAAGCCGTCCGGGCCATCCAGAGGGCGGAGGACAATTTCGACTGCTTCGGCCGGGCCGGGAACAAATACTGCGATCAGCGGGACTGCCTCTTTTATCAGGACTGCATGAAAGTGTCGGATAAAAACCCAAGCTAATGCCCGGTCTGATTCTCACCCTGGGGGACCCCAACGGTCTCGGGCCGCAGCTTGTGTCCCGCATTCCCGCGGAGAAACTGTGTCCCAAAGGCTACCGGCTCATCCTGATCGGTCCGGAATCCTGCCTTACCCACCACTGCCGCGAAAGCCGCCGCTCTCCTTTCTGGGAAAAAACAAGCTTTGAAAATCTGCTCGAGGACAATTCCTCCGGGATAAAACTTTTGCAGCCCGAAGGGGAATTCCAGCCCGCCTTCGGCCGGGCGACTGTGAACGGGGGCCTTTTGGCCGGGCGGAGCCTGGAACTGGCCTGCTCCCTTCTCTCCAAGGATCTTTTTTCCGGGCTTATAACCGCTCCCCTGAACAAGTCCACCCTAAACCGGGCCGGATTCAGTTTTCCCGGGCATACCGAATTCTTGGCCGAATACTCCGGGGTGGGCAAGGACAATGTGTGCATGCATCTGTGCGGGGATAGGCTCCGGGTAAGCCTGGTGACCACCCATCCCCGGCTAAGGGATGTCCCGGATATGATAACCCGGGAGCGGGTCCTGAACTGCCTCAGGCTCACAAGTGACTTTTTGCACTGCATCGCACCGGAAAATTCCCGCATAGCCGTGTGCGGCTTAAACCCGCACGCCGGGGAAAGCGGACAGATCGGGACCGAGGATAGGGAAATCATCCGCCCGGCAATTGAAGTCGCCCGGAAGCAGGGAATTGACGCGGAAGGGCCCTTCCCCGGGGACACCATATTTTACCACGCCGCCCGGGGCGAGTACGCAGCGGTCCTGGCCATGTATCACGATCAGGGTCTGGCCCCTTTAAAGCTCCTGCACTTCAAGCAGGCGGTGAACGTTACCCTGGGACTGCCTTTTGTGCGCACTTCAGTGGACCACGGCACCGGCTACGACCTTGTCCATTCCCGGCAGGCCGACCCCGGCAGCCTGGAAAAGGCCCTGGATCTGGCGGCCACCCTGGCCCGTCCTCCCCGCTGAATTCAATAAACATCCATTTATCCGGTCCAGCCCGGCCAACAATCCGTCTTGACCGGGGGGAAATAAAAAAATAAACGGGGCTTTTTGTCTCTTTGACCTGATAAATAGCTTTTTTATGTGCTCCGCCGCTTCAAGTGCGCGCAGCAAACCTCAAACGGACTGATCTTATCTAAAATACCAGGCTCTCCGACGCAGCGTATGGATTTTTTATAGTTTTCTCCACCTGATCTTATTGGATGCTTTTAACGGGAGGCTCGCGCGTTTTCTTGGCCCCGCCAAAAGGGGGAAACCGGACCGGGAAACAACTCTAAATACGAACTGGAAACATTACCAACTTAGATACAAGAAAACCTTTTCTCCCTCTACACACTAGAGTCCGGAGGGGGAAAGCATCCCCCTTTGGCGGGGCCTAGAAAACACCGAGCCGGTAGTTTGGCATCCAATAAGATCAAGCGGAGAAAATCCACATCCACCGTCAAGGAGCCAAATACCAACGAGTTGCATCCACCCCACCCGGGATGTCCGGCTCAGTCAAATGGTGAAAGACTCAAGCCCATAGTCAAGCAAATACTTTCAAAAAAGCAAGGAGAACAAGTATGGCCGAATCACCCGCTTATGTAGAGATCGCCAAGCGCCTCCAGGGCCTGCGTGACGCCCTGGATCTGACTACTCACTCCCTGGCCGAGCAAACCGGATTTTCCCCGGACAAGGTCGAGCTGTTCGAGTCCGGAAGTGTGGAGATTCCGGTCAGCTATCTGTTCGAGGTATCCAAGGCCTGCGGAGTGGACCTGACCGTGCTCATGTCCGGCAAGGAAGCCCATCTGCACAACTACTCCCTGGTGCGCAAGGGCAAGGGCATGAGCGTGGAAAGGCGCAAGGATTACGACTACAAGAGCCTGGCCTACCGCTTTGCGGACAGCCGCATGGAACCCTTTCTGGTCACCGTTCCACCCAAGGAGGAAAAGGACTTGGCCTTCAACGAACATCCCGGCCAGGAATTTATCTACGTACTCCGGGGAAGACTGGAGATCCGCCTCGGGGAGGACGTCCTGCACATGGAAGAGGGAGACAGCTTGTATTTCACCTCCAGAACCCCGCATGCGCTGCGCGGACTGGACGGTTCCGAGGCCGAGTTTCTGGACGTGATTATCTAGCCCGGCGGGGATAAACCCACCGGGCTTTACAGGTAATGTGTACAGAAAAACGAATCCGGCAACCCAAATTTCAAATACGAGGTCTTCATGCAAGTGCACAAGAAAATGCGCCCGGAAAGCTACGAACAATTTGTAAACGATTTTCATCTGGACATCCCGGAAAATTTCAACTTCGCCCTGGATGTGGTGGATGCCAAGGCCGAAACCTCTCCGGAGCAACCGGCCATGATCCACGTGGATGATCAGGAAATAAGACGGGAATACGACTTTAAATATTTCTCCTCCCGGTCCTCCAGACTGGCCAACGCCCTGCGCCAATCCGGGATAGGCAAGGGGGACAAG
>CAZTKE010000196.1:0-3077 GCA_964614055.1 uncultured Desulfovibrionales bacterium
TTTTCCTGCCTCCTCTCCCCGCGGACATACGAGCTCGGCCGGGAAGAATGCGACGGCTTTTTCGCCCGGCATGAAAAAATAAAAAAATTTCAAGAGCAGACTCTGGATCTCTTCCATGCGTCCCTAAAGGGCGATGCCCACCCGGAAATCGCCGAGTTGACCCTGAACGAACTTCCCGAGCATTTCGGCCGCGAATTCCATGAAAATTTGCTCTCCGCCAAAAAATCCCTGCCCCTTTTTTTCAGGACCGACGAAGTCATACCGGGAAAGATTTCGGAAATACAATGCCCCGGATCGGCGTGGGGGCTATACGAACAGGTCTATCAGCTACTTAATAGTTTTGAATCCGAACTGGGAAAATCCCGGCTGTTTAACACCGGTCTGGCCCTAAACTTCACCAGCGCGCTTAAAAGCCACCTCCAGAGTCAACCGGTGGTCCATCATCTGATCGACAACGCATCGATTCCCGCGGGAATAAGATTCTTCATCCAGGCCACCAGAAAACGCGGCCTCAGATATTTCGGATACAGCAAGGGAATAACCCCTTACGACTGCAACTTCATCCGCGCGCATGCCTTTCACGGCCTCTTCTCGGACAATTTCTTCAAAACTCGCCTTGACGCTTATTTCAAGGGCGAACTTTCCTACGACCTGCCCCCGAATATCCTTTTTGATGAAAAAATCCCCCTCATTTTTCCCTTCTGGGAAAAAACCAGGCGGTTCTACAGCCGGGAAATACGGGAAATGTTCCCGTTTACGGAACTCATCCGGCCGGACGGCTTCCGGCTCGAGGACGATTCCCGGATCACTCCGGAAAAATTCATCGATCTCCCCAGGAAAAACAGGGACTATTACATCAAGTACGCAGGAAGCGACCTTGCCCTTAACTGGGGCAGCAAGGGGGTATTTTATGCCGCAAGCCTGTCCAAGACAAAGGCAAAAGAGATCTTTGATTTGATCGAGAAAGACTATGCGCGCAAAAAATACTGGATAATCCAGAAGGGATACGCCCGCTCCGAGGAAGCAACGGCGCTTACCAGGGAAAATGAACTTAGCGCCGTACAATGCAGCTCCAAATACAGCGGATTCTACGGCCCCAATGGTCTGATGGGGATTTTGGTGATGCAGCGGCCTTTTTACAAGGTCCACGGGAGTAAAAACACGATTGTGAGCATCGTTTAGAATAAAAATTGCCTTCTCAAACAAATATGTGCAAAATTTTGTTGCAATAATCCAAATCGGGATCGGGCTTGTTATTTTCTGGATCCAGTATAACGTTTTACATTCTTAAGACGAACCTAAATATTACTCTTGGGGGGATAACCATGCGAATCGGCTCCATACTAAAAAATTTACTCGCCGCTGGGTTGCTGTGCCTGTTTTTTGCCGTTCCGGTGCAGGTGCAGGCATCCGGAGATACTTTCAAGGTGGGTTATCTGGAGGGCGGGGATTACTGGCTTTTTGACCGGACCCTGCAGGCCACGAAAAACGCCCTCAAGGAACAAGGCTGGCACGGGCGGGTCGAATTCCCGGAGTCCGCGCATTTTAGCCCGGGCTGGGACAAGGGGGAGGCGGTCTGGAACGAAAAAGCCAATGAGCTCATGCAAAGAAAAGACCTGGACCTGGTTATCGGCATGGGAACCGACGCCACAAAAGCCCTTCTTAAAAACAACAACCATAAAACCCCCATACTCGGCATGGGCGTGTCCGACGCGCTCAAATCCGGATTCATAAGAAATGAGAACGATTCGGGAATAGACAATTTTACCGTGCGCATAGTCCCCGGAAGGTACAAGAGAATGTTCGAGATATTCCACCAGGTAGTCGGGTTCGACAATCTGGGCCTGATTTATCCGGACACGGAAAGCGGCAGGAAATATACCAATCTGGAAAGCGCCCGCGAGGTCGCAAGGGAAAAAGGGTTTGAAATAACCGAACATGTACTGCAAAGCGAAAAAACAGGGGAGTGTCTGAAAGGTGTAAAGGATCTGGAAAAACGGGGAATTGACGCCTTTTTCGTGCCTTCGCTGCTATGCTTTGACTGGGACAAAAGCGATGTAAACCGGCTTTTTGAATCCCTGCGCGAAAAAAACATTGCCACCTTCGCCCGCAACGGCAGTCAGGATGTCCGCGCCGGAGCCCTGATGGGCTTTTCCACCATCGACTTCAGTAAACGGGGCACTTTTTTGGCGGACAAGATGACAAAAATACTGCAAGGGGAGAAACCGAGATCGCTGGTCATGAAAGACGACGCCATCCCCAAGATAAGCCTGAACATTCAAGTGGCCCAGAAAATCGGGTTTGACCCTTCGTTTGAAATACTCGCGGCCACGGACGAAATATATGAAGAAATCGTTTTACCCAAGGACAGACATAAAGACTAGCAATCGCTATTCTTCATAGACCACATCAGCGGCCAGAATCAGGGAAACCGGAATCTGGAGATCCAGCAATTCCGCCGTACTTAAGTTCAGGCTGATTTGCATGTTGTCCAGCTTCCGCACCGCCATCTCCGCGGGGTCGGTGCCGTTTAATACCTGAAGAGCCATTTCCGCGCTCTCCCGGCCCATTTGGAAATAATCCACGCTCAAGGCCACCACCGCCCCCCGGCTCACTGAATTCGGATCCGCGGAATACACCGGCACCTTATGCTTGAGACATATCTCAACCACCTCGTCTAAAACGGAAACCACCTTATTGTCCGTGGGCACATACAGGGCGTCGCACTTCTCAAGGGCTGAATCGAGCCTGGCCTTGATTTCGCTTTCGTCCTTTACGGCGATCTTTACCAGCTCAAACCCCAGTTTTGGGCATTTCTCGGTCATTATCTCCGCGATCTTTCGCGAATTCTGTTCATCCCGGGAATAAACCATGCCCAGCGTACGGCTCTCGGGCTGTATCTGCCGGATCAACTCCAATTGCCGATCCACCGGGCTCATATCACTCATCCCGGCCATGTTCGTTCCCGATATTTGCATGCTTTCAACAAGGCCGGCCCGCACCGGATCGGTGACCGCGCTAAAAATAATGTCCTTGTCCTTAAACCTGTTTTTGCAGGCAACAGCCGCGGGTGTGCC
>CAZTKE010000197.1:0-3064 GCA_964614055.1 uncultured Desulfovibrionales bacterium
CGGAAGCAGGCACATGAGAACCACCATGCTGATTGTGTTTATGTCCAGGGCCTCGGAGGCCGGGATCTTGACAATGTCGATCAGAAAAGTGGTGATATACAAAAATACCAGATAGTAGCCCACGGAATAGGCCAGAACGATGCCGATCACCCGCAGCATGGCCGCCTTTTGGGTGCGCAGGGCTTCCCAAATGGGCGTGCCTTCAAATTCCTTTTTCCCCTCTTCGTCCAGAGAGACTTCCGGCACTTTCTTGCTCAGATACATGGCCGCCCCGCCCACGAGTATGGACAGGATGAAGGCCAGCCGCCAACCCCAGGAGTGCAGGGCCGCGTCGGTCATGAGCGTGCTGAAAAGGGCGCCCACCGCCGATCCCAAAAGAGCCCCGGCCACAGCCCCCACGCTGCTCCAGCTGGCCATGAATCCCCTGGCGTCTTTTTTGGCGTGTTCGGCCAGGAAAATGATGGAAGTGGTGTATTCCCCACCCACGGAAAGTCCCTGGACTACGCGCAAAAGGATAAGCAAAACCGCGGCCCAGATCCCTATCTGGGAATAGGTGGGCAAGACGCCGATGAGAAAACTGGGCACGGCCATGAGTATCCCGGAGAGGATCATCACGAATTTTCGGCCCACCCGGTCGCCCAGGTGGCCGAAGATTATCCCGCCCAGGGGGCGGACCAGAAAGCCCGCGGCAAAGGCGCCGAATGTGGCGATTAGCGAGGTCATGGGGTCTTTGGAGGGGAAGAACTGTTGGGATATAACCGGGGCGAAATAGCCGTAAACAGCAAAATCATACCACTCCATTATGTTTCCGGACAGCCCTCCCAGAATGACCGAACGGGAGTCGGCTTTTTTATCTGTGGTCATGACACCTCCTTTGGACTTGTATAAGGAGTTTGGGTGCTAATTGGCCGGGCCGGTTTGTTATCGATATGACATTACAGTGTCCGGCGTCTTTTCCCGGTAACGAGTGGGGGCTTGCTAGAGTAGAGGGATTATTTTTCGTTTCAGTGATGAAAATAATATCCCTGTTGTTAATATCCGCCCCTTTCCCCCCTTATGAGGATGATCTATATTTGGATAATATATTTAGAATGGTTCTTCAATGCGGGAGTTTTTACCTGGCAGGCCGCTTTTAAATTTCCAGATCGCTGCGTTGAGGCAATAAGTTCAAACTCTTACTTTTGGATAAACAAACTGCGAGCTTGAACTTTTTTGCGAGTTACCCTTTCGCTTTTAAAGCGGCCTGCGGGATAAGGAATTTCTCAACACCCTGTTAACTTTCGTCTTCTATCTTGCGTTTCCTGGCTTGCTGGGTATGCCTTTTTTGGGCGGACAGTTCCTGCTTGCGCATACGCAGGGAAACGGGAGTCACCTCCAGAAGTTCATCCTCGCGTATAAAGCTTATGGCCAGCTCCAGGGACAGGGGCTTTACCGGGGTCAGGGTCACGCTTTCATCCTTGCCCGAGGCCCGGACATTGGTCAGCTTTTTCTCCTTGCACGGGTTTACGTCTATGTCCTGCCCCCGGTTGTGCTCGCCGATGACCATGCCTTCATATACCGGCTCCCCGGCCTGAATGAAGAGTTGCCCCCGGGGCTCGAGATTGAACAGGGCATAGGGAACGGATTTGCCGGAACGGTCGGACACGATTGAGCCGCTGAAGCGGGAGGGAAAATCGCCGCGAAACGGTCCATAGCCGTCGAATCGGGAATGCAGGAGCCCGGACCCCCGGGTGTCGGTCAGAAATTCGTCCCGGTAGCCGATAAGTCCCCGGGCGGGAATGGAAAATTCAATGCGTACCCGGCCCTGGCCGTTGTTCACCAGATTGGTCATTTTGCCCTTGCGCAAAGACAGCTTTTCCGTGACTACCCCCATGAACTGTTCCTCGCAGTCCACGAGCAGACGCTCCATGGGTTCCTGCTTTTCTCCCTGCTCATAATGGTAGATCACTTCCGGGCGACCTATGCTGAATTCATATCCTTCGCGGCGCATGGTCTCGATCAGGATGGACAGCTGAAATTCCCCCCGGCCCTTGACCAGGACCGTGTCCGGGTCTTCGGTGTCCTCCAGAGCAATGGCTACATTGGCCAGAGCTTCCTTTTCCAGGCGTTCCCGGATGCGGGTGAACTGGATGTATTTCCCCTCCCGGCCGCTCAAAGGCGAGTCATTGACCGCGAATTTCATGGCCACGGTGGGCTTGTCCACGGTTATGCGCGGCAGAGGCCGGGGATCGTCCTGCCGGCAAATGGTGTCCCCGATGCGGATGGTGTCCAGTCCGGCCACTACTGCTATGTCTCCGGCTTGCACCTCTTCCACGTCCTTCATCTGCATGCCTTCGTAGATCTGCAGCTTGGATATCTTAAGCGGCTTATGATTTTCTTCTTCCCCGATGCAGATCAGATTGTCCCTGACCCGGATGGAGCCGTTGGCCACCTTGCCCACGGCCAGGCGGCCGACAAAATCGGAATAGCCCAGATCGGAAATAAGCATCTGCAGCGGGGCACCGGGGGTGTATTTCGGACCGGGGATATCCTCAAGAATGGCTTCAAACAGGGAATGCAGGTTCTTTCCGGGTTCATCCAGAGTGCGGGAGGCGACTCCGTCCCGGCCCACGGCGTAGAACAGGCTGAATTCGAGCTGCTCTTCGGAGGCGTCCAGTTCAATCAAGAGATCGTAGATTTCGTCCAGGACTTCTGCCGGTCTGGCATCCTGACGGTCGATTTTGTTCATGACCACGATCAGGGGCAGCTCCGCGGCAAGGGCCTTGTTCAGGACGAACCGGGTCTGGGGCAGGGGGCCTTCCGAGGCATCCACCAGGAGGATCGCTCCGTCAGCCATGGACAAGGCCCGTTCCACTTCTCCTCCGAAATCGGCATGGCCGGGGGTATCGATAATGTTTATCCGCACATCGTTCCAGAGGACGGAGCAGTTCTTGGCCGAAATGGTTATTCCGCGCTCCCGTTCCAAGTCCATGCTGTCCATGAGCCTTTCATCCACTTCCTGTCCCTCGCGGAAAAGTCCGCTTTGGCGGAACATGGCGTCCACCAGGGTGGTTTTGCCGTGATC
>CAZTKE010000198.1:0-3059 GCA_964614055.1 uncultured Desulfovibrionales bacterium
TCAAATCTCGGTCCGATCTCATCAAAGAGCTTCTGGACCAGTTGATGGTTGGACAGGGTCTTGTAGGCAATACGCCTGGAATGCAGATCACCCGTCTTGGCCAGGGTTACCAGGCGATCCATCTGCCGGCTCAATTCCTTTGCCTTGGCAGCCGTGGTCTTTATCTTCTCATGGGTCAGCAAGGAGCGAAGCATATTCCGATACAAGGCCTTGCGGTGCGCCGTGGAACGATTTAACTTTTTACCGGCTTTTTTATGTCTCATCTTGCTCTTTCCTCTTCATCCATTCTTTGTACATTTCATTGAAATTGCCCAGATCAGTACCGAATTCCAGTCCCATGCTGTCCAGAACCCGGCGGATATCCTCCAGGGATTTGCGGCCGAAATTCTTGGTCTTCAGCATCTCGTTCTCGGATTTCTGAACAAGTTCCCCTACAAGATTGATACCGGCGCTTTTCAGGCAATTGCTGGCCCGAACCGGAAGCTCGAGTTCATCTATGCTCTTAAAGAGATTGGGATTGATTTCTTCCTCTTTGTGCGAAGAAGACTTGCGCACATCAGTAATGCTTTCGTCAAAATTGATGAATACGGTCAACTGTTCCTTGAGGATCTTGGCACTGCAGGCCAGGGCGTCATCAGGGCTCATGGAGCCGTCGGTCCAGATCTCCATTAAAAGCTTGTCGTAGTCGGTCATCTGGCCCACACGGGCCTGTTCAACACTGTAGGCAACCTTTTTTATCGGGGAGAAAGAGGCATCCATGGGTATTACCCCGATTTCATCGGTCAACCCCTCGTGCAACTCCGATGGTACATATCCCTTGCCCATGCGGACATCCAGATCAATCTTTAAGTCCACGTCATCAGTAAGCGTGGCAATATGCAAGTCCGGATTAAGGACTTTTACATGCGTATTCTCCACTATATTGGAGGCCCTCACCTCGCCTTTTTCGTTGGCTATAAGCTGCAACTTCTGGGGCTCGTCCGAATCCATGGAGAACTTGACCTGTTTCAGGTTCAAGACAATATCGGTGACGTCCTCTTTAACTCCGGATATGGTGGTAAACTCGTGCTGCACTCCCTCAATCTTCATGGATACAATCGCCACGCCCTGCAGGGAGGAAAGCAGTATCCGCCGCAGCGAATTACCAATAGTGGTCCCGAATCCCCTTTCCAGTGGTTCGCATACAAATTTACCATAGGTATCCGTGGACTTGGGGTCCCGCTCAAGCTGGTCCGGACTCACCAGTTCCGTCCAGTTGCGGATATTGACGAGCTTGTCGCCTGTCTCGATTATCATAGTCTGTTCACCTGCTCGCTATTTTAGCCAAATCATTCCAAGCCGTTGTTTAAACCATCCGGCTTACTTGGAGTAAAGCTCGACTATAAGCTGCTCGTTAATGGGGAATTGAATATCTTCCCTGGTGGGCAAGGACTTGACTGTGGCTTTCAAAGCCTTTTCATCAACCTCAAGCCACTCGATGCCGCCGCGTCTGGCCATTACTTCCTGGGCTTCCTGGATCACCGGGTTCTTTTTACTGTTTTCCTTGACCTGGATATTATCAGCCTCCTTGACTTGATAGGAAGGCACATCCACCTTGCGGCCGTTAATCAAGAAATGTCCGTGGTTAACCAGTTGCCGGGCCTGACTGCGGGAATTGGCGAATCCGGCCCTGTACACGACATTGTCCAGACGCCTTTCCAGCATTACCAAAAGATTTTTACCGGTTACACCCTTGCTGCGGTCCGCGATATTAAAGTAGCGCTTGAACTGGCCTTCCAGAAGTCCGTACATTCTGCGGACTTTCTGCTTTTCCCGCAGCTGCAGGGCAAAGTCAGTGGGTTTTTTGCGCGTCCTTCCCTGCTCCCCGGGGGGATAGGCACGGCGATCATAAGAACATTTGTCCGTGAAACACCGATCACCCTTCAAAAAGAGCTTGGTTCCTTCCCGGCGGCATATTCTGCACTTGGAATCAGTATATTTAGCCAATTTTCATCCTCCTTAAACTCTGCGGCGCTTGGGCGGGCGACAGCCGTTATGCGGAATAGGGGTAATGTCCCGAATAAAAGTAACATCAATGCCAACATTGTGGATGGCCCGCATTGCGGATTCACGCCCGGAACCGGGTCCCTTGACCAGGATTCCGACTGTGTTCATGCCGTGTTCCTGGGCCTTCTTGGCCGCGGTCTCAGCCGCTTTCTGCGCCGCAAAGGGAGTACTCTTCCTTGAACCCTTGAAACCGGATTGTCCGGAAGTACCCCAGCTTATAACATTTCCGCTGTTGTCCGTAAAAGTTATCATGGTGTTGTTAAAAGTCGCATTAACATAAACGAGTCCGGAGGGAATATTTTTACGGACTCTTTTCTTGGTAGTCTTTTTCTTGGGCTTGGCCATATCGTCTCCGAATTACTTCTTTTTCTTGATGGCAGTCCTGCGCGGACCCTTTCGTGACCTGGAATTAGTATGCGTCCGCTGTCCTCGTACCGGCAGGGATCTCCTGTGCCTGAGGCCCCGGTAACAGCCGATATCCATCAATCTCTTGATATTGGCGGTTACGTCCCGGCGCAGATCTCCTTCAACCTTGTAGTTGCTTTCGATCTCGTTCCGTATCTGATTGATTTCTTCCGAGTTCAATTCATCTGAACTCCGCGCCCAGTCCACTCCGACCGAATCCAGAATCTTCAGCGCGCTGGTCGATCCTATACCGTAAATATATGTCAGCGCGACATCAATTCTCTTGTTTCTGGGTAATTCAACACCTGCTATTCTGGCCACTTTTTCCCCCTAGATTCTAACCTTGTCTCTGTTTGTGCCGCGGATTATCGCAAATAACGCGAAGTATCCCGTGCCTCCGTATTATCTTGCACTTCGGACACATCTTTTTCACGGATGGTCTAACTTTCATAATCTTCCCCCAAAAGCTAAAGCTTACTCAGGATCTGCGGACCCTTGTTGGTGATGGCAATAGTATTTTCAAAATGAGCAGACAAAGAACCGTCTTTGGTTACCGCGGTCCATTTGTCATCCAGTATCTTCACTTCATCCGTCCCCACGGCCAGCAT
>CAZTKE010000199.1:0-1624 GCA_964614055.1 uncultured Desulfovibrionales bacterium
GGGCGGAACTTATAGGCGCGAGGAGATTATGGCCGCAGGTGAGTGTCGCAATAGCAAGGGAAAGCTTTATGTGGTCGGAGTAGGTCCGGGGAACCCCCTGGACCGGACCAGAAGGGCGGAAAAAGCGATTGAACGGAGCGCGGCCGTGGTCGGGTATCCGCGGTATATCGAGCATGTCCGGGAACTTGTAGGAGATAAAAAGATTATCTCCTCGGGCATGACCAAGGAAAGGGAAAGATGCGCCGAGGCGGTGCGTCTGGCCACACATGGTGAGGTGGTTTCCCTGGTTTCCTCCGGCGACGCCGGGATCTACGGCATGGCCGGTCTGGCCCTGGAAATGCTGGAAAAACAGGGTCTGAGCCTGGAAGTGGAAGTCGTCCCCGGGGTGAGCGCAAGCCATGCCCTGGCTGCCAAGGTCGGGGCCCCGCTTATGATCGATCATGCGGTTATCAGTCTGAGCGATATCCTGGTTCCCTGGGAGCGTATAGAGACCAGACTCAAGGCGGTTGCTGCTGCGGATTTGGTCTGCGCATTGTACAATCCCAAAAGCAGGAAAAGGGCCTGGCAGCTTTCCCGGGCCAGGGAAATATTTTTGGCTTCCAGAGACCCTGATTCTCCGGTGGCCGTGGGCACGGACGTTACCCTGCCCTCGGAAGGGATGATTTTGACCACCTTGCACGACTTCCCCATCCACGAGGTCAATATGCGTTCCTGCGTTATTATCGGTAATTCAGAAACCAAGCTCTTCCGCAAATGGCTGGTCACTCCGCGCGGCTACTATGAACCGGACGAGGATACGTGAGAACAATCTTGCGGCTTTAAAACAGGATGAACACAAGATGTTTGGCAGTGATGTTTTTGCCTTTTTTGCCTTCCTCTTCCCGTTCGTGGAAGGGCTGGCCATCCTGGCCGCAATACACGCGGTCATGAAAGCCAGGACCTCCCAGGGGGCTATTGCCTGGGCGGTTTCCCTGGTAACTTTCCCCTGGGTGGTTTTGCCCTTATACGCAATCTTCGGTCGGAGCAGATTCAACGGATACGTTTTGCTGCGTACCAGCAAGGACCGGGAAGTGCGCCGCAGAGTGCAGAATCTGCGCAAGATGGCCTGGGAGAGCGGAAGCGTGCGCACCGATCTGCGCCAATCCCAAAAAGCCCTGGTGAATATGTCCGATTTGCCGCTTTTGGGCTGCAACAAAAGTGAACTGCTGATCGACGGGGAAAACACTTTTTCCGCAATTTTTTCCGCAATCAGGAACGCAAGAGAGTACCTCCTGATTCAGTTTTTTATCGTCAAGGCTGACGACCTGGGTGCGCGGTTCAGGGACCTTTTGCTGGCCAAGGCCGAAGAAGGAGTGCGGATCTTTTTCCTTTATGACGAGATAGGCAGTCACAGCCTTCCCAGGCGTTATCTCGCCCAGCTGCGTAGTGCGGGCATAGAGGTGACGGCTTTCCATACCACCAAGGGGCGGGCAAACCGTTTTCAGCTCAATTTCCGCAATCATCGCAAGATAGTTGTTGCGGACGGTGAAGTTGCCTTTGTCGGTGGACATAACGTGGGGGACGAGTATGTCTCCAGGCATAGTAAGTTCGGCACTTGGCGGGATACGCACGTAAAACTTGAGGG
>CAZTKE010000199.1:1724-3013 GCA_964614055.1 uncultured Desulfovibrionales bacterium
ATAACAGGGGTTTTGATTGCCAGGCTGGATGCCGGTCTGCTGAGTCGTCTGACCGATGATATCCATTACGGGGAAAACGGGTATGCCTATATCATTGACCAGAAAGGTAACTTGATTGCCCATCCAAACAGGGATTTTGTTTTGAATCAGCGCAATTTCATTCAGGAAGCAAAAAATGATGATCGTTTTGCAAGCTTGGCGGAAATGATGCGCCGGATGATACAAGGAAAGACAGGATTTGATGAGTATCCATTCATGGGCAGTGACCGTTTCTTCGGGTTTGCTCCTATTGAGGGCACGAATTGGTCCATTGCTGTCGGAGCCATGAAGGATGACGTATTTGCCCCTGTTTATCAATTGCGGCGGGTGATAGGTATTGTTTCGGTTGTGCTTCTGATTCTAGGCATGGGTATAGGGCTTTTGGTCAGTCGCTCCATTACGTTGCCTGTGAAACGTTTGACCCGCTATGCGGAGGCGGTTGCTGCGGGGGATTTGGAATCAAAATCGGATATAGACCAAAAAGATGAAATAGGAAAATTGAATCAAAGTATACAGATTATGGTTGGGAATTTGATTGAAAATATGAAAGAGGCCGAAAATCAGTCCGAAATTGCCAAAAAGGAAATGCAGAAAGCTCAGTTAGCGACTGAGGAGGCGGAAGACGCCCGCAGGAAGGCGGAAAACGCCAAGCGCGAAGGCATGCAGGAGGCGGCCAATCGCTTGAATGAGATTGTGGAGCGGATAAGTTCGGCTTCGGAGGAGATGGCGGCCCAGATAGAGGAGGCGAGCACCGGTTCCGACAATCAGCGCAACAGCGCAAGCGAAGTGGCTACGGCCATGGAGCAGATGAACGCAAGTGTCCTGGAAATAGCCCGGAATGCTTCCAGCGCGGCCGAGGGCTCGGACACGGCCCGGGGCAAGGCGGAAAAGGGGGCCGAGATAGTTTCCGAGGCTGTGCAGGCCATAAACGAGGTGGCGGAAAAGGCCCGGGAAATGCAGGCCAGTCTCCAGGACTTGGGCAAGAAGGCCAACAACATCGGCGAGGTGATGAATGTGATCAATGATATCGCGGACCAGACTAACCTGTTGGCTCTTAATGCGGCCATAGAGGCGGCGCGGGCCGGCGAGGCCGGACGGGGCTTTGCAGTCGTGGCGGACGAGGTCAGAAAGCTTGCGGAAAAGACCATGAACGCGACCAAGGAGGTCGGGGAAGCGGTCGACAGCATTCAGCAGGGAACGGATACAAATATCGAGTACATGAACGAGGCCGGAGAGCTGGTGGAGAAAAG
>CAZTKE010000200.1:0-3011 GCA_964614055.1 uncultured Desulfovibrionales bacterium
ACCTCTCGTTAAAAGCATCCAAAAAGATCAGGCGGAGAAAATCCATGTCAAACGTCGAGGACCCAGAAATACTCTACTCAAATCGAGCTTTAAAATTCAAGAACCAGTCCGGAGCCCATTTCCATTACCGGGTTGTCCCCGGCCAGGGCGATCTTGGAGTCCAGGTCCGTGCAGTGCCCGGCATACAGGCTGTCCAATTCCAGTTCCGCGAGAAAGCGGCAGGTTTTTCGGAGAACTTCCCGCTCCGGCTTCTGGAGATGGAGACCGCCGATAATGCTTTTTACCCTGTTTTCTCCGCATACGCTACGGGCGTGTTCAACTATATTGCATATCCCGGAATGGGAGCATCCGGTTATTATGATCAAGCCTTCCTCGGTCTTGTAGGCCAGGGCGGTATCATCGTACATAAAATCCGGAGTGTTTTCCCCGGCTTTTACTCCAATGCTCACCCGTCCCTCGAAATCATTCGCCCGGGGGATCTCTCCCAGGAAAAAGAGTTGTTCCGTAATCCGCACCGGCTCTTTGCTCAGGTTCAGGGGATAATACCTGCCCATTTCCTCCGGACCGAGGAGGGAGCCGATATTTATTCCCGGAGGAAACTGCACGCCTTTAAGGGAATCGGGGTGAGCAATCAATTCCGGCCTGCGGTGATCCATATTTTCCAGGCCGGCGATGGTGTGCTCGCGCATGAGTTTTTCCGCTCCCCAGGTATGGTCCAGATGGCTGTGGGAAAATATAAGATAATCCAGAAATAAAAGATCGTGTCCCATAATGCGGGCGTTGTGCCAGAAGACATCACTGAAGCCGCAGTCAAAAAGGATCTTTTTCCCGCTGTCTTCTATCAGAATGGACAGTCCCGGTTCGGACAGGAAGTAGCGGTCGATAAAGGTGTTGTTGTCGGTAAGAATGGACAGGCGCATTTTTATCTCCCTTTGTCTGCGCGGTTCAATAGTCGGCCCGAATCCCGGGCCGGACGGCAGAGGATTTTATTTATAAAAAACAGAGTAATTGAATATGCTTGATTGTCAACGGCGCGAGGTGCGCGGGGCCGGTGCATCATGCTTGTTCGAATCCGGTCCTATTTTACCACGGAGAGCACAGAGTACACAGAGGGCTGGAAAACGAAGCGCTTGATTCCGTTCACTTTAAGCTCGTGCGCCGGGCATTTTTTCTCTGTGTTTTCCGTGTCCCCTGTGGTGAATTTTTCTGCTTCGAACGGTTTCTATCATTTTAGTGGAGTGAATACGGTTATTTTCTTTTCCCCGAACTCGACTTTGCCGTCCGCAAGAGCGGCCAATCTGTGCATGGCCGCCCGGGAAAAAAAGCAGATATGGGTGGGGTCGCGTATGTAGTGCCACCGGGCAAAGGATCGCTCCCGGGTCCTTAGTTCGGTTTTAACATACAATTTCCCGCCCGGGGAGAGTATGGAAAAGAGCTTTTTCATTTCCTGCAAGGGATTTCTCAAGTGTTCGAGCACTTCCGTACAGGTGATGAAGTCGTATTTTTTTTCAAAGACATTTTGCTGCGGGGCAAAAAACGGATCAAAGACATCCATCTCCAGCCCCTTTTTTTTAAGCATTTCCGGCAGGGGAGAGCCGGTTCCGCACCCGAAATCCAGGCCCCGGGCCGGGGGGGAGAAATCCCCAAGGACTTTTTCGGCCACCGGGCGCAGAAAGTCCCGGTATCCTGTGTCCCCGGGGTCGTTTTCATGTTCCAGATAGCGGGTTTTTTCCTGTGCGGGCGAAAGCTGGTAACAGGGAGGGACAAAGACCAGATCGCATTCAGGACAGATATGATAAATCCTTTTTTTGTCCCGGTGAAAGACTTCCCCGGAATTCGAGCACAGAGGGCAGTTTATTTCTTCCATGTTCGTATTTTGCCTATTTCCTTGAAACTTTGCATCGGATTTTTTAGGCTGCTCATAGCAGGCACATTTATGTAGTTGCTTGCAAATTTCCTATAAAAATCCGGAGGGAGTGTAAAATGGATATACGGGTATTGGACGGTTATACGCTCAATCCCGGGGACTTGAGCTGGGAAAAACTGCGGGAATTCGGAGATGTGACCGTTTATGATCGCACTCCACCGGACAAGGTTATCTCCCGCTCCCAAGGGGCCGAGGCCCTGATTGTGAATAAGGTGGCCCTGGATTCAGAGACCATGTCCGCCCTGCCCGGGCTTGAGTATATCGGGATCGCCGCTACCGGTTACGATCTGATCGATCTGGATGCGGCGGGCTCCAGAGGGATCGCGGTCAGCAATGTCCCCGGCTACAGCGGTCCATCCGTGGCCCAGGGGGCGTTCGCTCTTCTTCTGGAGCTGACCAACCGGGTCGGGTTGCACGCGCAAGGCGTGCGGGACGGAAAGTGGGCGGCCCGGGAGGATTTCAGCTATCTTGAACATCCGGTCACCGAACTGTTTGACAAGAAAATGGGTATTTTCGGATACGGGGATACCGGGCGGCGCACCGCCGGGATCGCCCTTTCCCTGGGCATGCATGTCCTGGTCTGTACCCGGACCATACCCAAGGATGATGAGCCCGGCATCCGTTTCTGTTCCCGGGAGGAGCTGATCCGGGAAAGCGACGTCATTTCCCTGCATTGTCCGCTGACCGAGCGGACCGGGAAAATGGTGGATGAAAAGTGGCTTTCAAACATGAAAAAGACCGCTTTTTTGATAAATACCGCCCGGGGACAGCTTGTGGATGAAAACGCCCTTGACCGCGCCTTGCGCGAGGGATGGATTGCCGGGGCCGGTCTGGATGTTCTGGATGGGGAGCCCCCGCAGGCGGAAAATCCTCTCTTCACCGCACCCAACTGCTTCATAACCCCGCATATCTGCTGGGCGAGCCGTGAATCCAGGCAGAGACTCATGCACGAGATCGGGGAAAACCTGTCCGCCTTTGTCCGGGGAAGCAAACGGAACAGGGTGGTTTGATTTCCGGCCCTGTTATTGAAGGGTCCTCGACGTTTGACATGGATTTTCTCCGCCTAAACTTTTTGGATGCCAAA
>CAZTKE010000201.1:0-3005 GCA_964614055.1 uncultured Desulfovibrionales bacterium
ATGAAGACCTGATTCAGGCCGGTTTCGAGGCCTTGAAAAGCTATCAGGCCCTGTTTGCCGACTTTCGATTCTCCCGGGCCCTGGAGAGCCTGTGGGAGTTTGTCCGTTATCTGAATAAGTATGTGGATCAAAGCGCCCCCTGGGTTTTAAACAAGGAAGGAAATACCGAGCGCCTGGGGACGGTCATGTACGTCCTTTTGGAGGGCATGCGCAAGATCGCTTTGCATCTGTGGCCGGTGATGCCCGGCGCCGCGGAGGAAATGCTCGGGCAGGTGGGGGCCGAACTCTTTTTAAGTACTGTGGACATTGACAGGGAGACCCGGGAATGGGGCGGTTTGGAACCGGGCGGCAAAGTTGCGGCCAAATCCAATCTTTTTCCCCGCCGGGAATTGGTCCTGGACGGTCCGGAACCCGAGGCCGAGGCCAAAAATAAAAAGCCCGCGAACAAGAAACCCGCTCAGGAAAAAAATGAAATAGAGTTCGAGGACTTCCAGAAGCTGGACATGCGCATAGGGAAAATAAAGGAAGTCCACGCCGTGGAGGGCGCGGACAAGCTTTTGCGGGTCCTTGTGGATATAGGCGCAGACGAGCCCAGGCAGGTGGTGGCCGGAATGGCCGAGCATTTTTCCGCCGCGGACCTTGCCGGGCGTCAGGTGGTGGTCGTGGCCAATCTGAAGCCCAGGAAGCTGCGCGGAGTCGAGTCCCAGGGGATGATCCTGGCGGTCAAGGACAAGGGCAAAATGGAGCTTTTGACCCCATCCGGGGATATGCCCCCCGGGTCCAAGGTCTCCTGATAAGCCCGGGCGGTTAGCATCTCGGACAAGGCAGAGGATATTTATCCTTAGAAAATCCTTGACAAGCTGCTGACCAACAAATAGAAAATTTCACTTCGCCACGGGCCGTTAACTCAGCTGGTAGAGTATCTGCCTTTTAAGCAGAGAGTCGCAGGTTCGACCCCTGCACGGCCCACCACCAAGCGTCCCCATCGTCTAGTGGCCCAGGACGCCGGCCTCTCACGCCGGTAACGGGGGTTCAAATCCCCCTGGGGACGCCAAACTTTTCAAAGGCGGCCTTTTGCAAACGCAAAAAGCCTTTTTTATATAGCCTTCGGTGCAGTACTCACCGGAGGCATTTTTTTATCCATTTCCTGTTTTCGTTCGCCGGAAGTCCCACCGTCCTTTAACAGGATAAGCATACAGGTTCACAGGCGGAGGAAATCCATATCAAACGTCAAGGAACCGCCATAAACAACCTTGCAAGCTCATGCCGGGTGATTTAAGTACAGGAAAAATTTATCTTTCAGGGGCTTGAGTTCACGCATGAGCTGGCCTGGAACGTGCCCAAGGACTATATGGAGCACCAGGGAGTAAGCGGCATCATCGGCTCCAAGGGCGCGGTCCGTTCCGCTTTCAAAAACGGTTTGATCGAGAACGGGGACATCTGGATGACCATGATTCTGGACCGGAACCGTTCCTCGCACACGTACAACCTTGACCTCGCCCGGGAGATAGCCGGACGAATTTTAAACGACTATTTCCCGGAGTTTCAAAAGATGGCCGACCGATTCAATGCAATCCTTGCACAGTCCGGGGAGAAATGATGCGTTTCGGGCTGGACGAAGAAGTCATTGAAAGGATTCAGCGGGTTCTGGCCAAGTATCCTTGCGTGGAGCGGGCCGTGCTTTACGGCTCCCGGGCCAAGGGGTCGCACAAGCCCGGCTCGGATATCGATCTAAATCTTCAAGGAGAGGGCATTTCCGCAAAAGAAAGGGATAAGATCCTCTGGGAGCTGGACGATCTCAACCTGCCTTATGGGGTGGATGTGACCGTGCTAAACGAGATTTCCCACGCCAAATTGCTTGAACATATCAGGCGGGTCGGGGTGGTGTTCTATGAGCGCGGAGGAAAATATTCGGCCAGGAGTTCCGATGTTGAGGGTTGAGCAATATTTATTAAGGAGAATTTATTATGCCTTCGGTATATGATGAGCTTTGCAAGCGGTTTTACCGCATCTGCTCCGAGAATTCTCTTTTACGGGAGCAGGTGGATATAAAGGCCCGGGTGCTGACAACGGAGGAGGCCATCGGGAATCCGGAAGGAGATGATTTCCCGCTTCAGAAGGGAAAGGAAAGACTCATGCAGGCCGGTTTCGGACAGGGCCGGGGCCAGGCGTTTACCGATCGCTTCGGGGATTTTTCCGGGCGGTTGGGGGAGATCCTGGAGATGGATCTAAACAACAATTTCCGGCGTGCGGTGTTCGTGTCCGCCATGAACGCGGTTATGAACCACCTGGGCCGGGTTTCCGGGACCATTCACTGCCGGGACAGCGAGCCCGCCATCTGCGCCGATCATCTGGCCGGGTTCTTGCGCAATGAATACGGTCGGCCGAAAATAACCCAAATCGGGTATCAGCCGAAAATGGTGGAAAGGCTGCAGGAGGATTTCGAATACCGCATTGTGGATTTGGACCCGGACAATATCGGGCGGGCGAAGAACAACGTTATCGTGGAAGGGCCGGAAACCAGCAACCAGGCCATTGAGTGGGCGGATCTGCTGCTGGTCACCGGTACCACCCTGGTGAACGACACCATAGGGGACTTTTTAAACGGCAAGGCTGTGATTTTCTACGGAACCACGGTTGCCGGAGCGGCCGAAATCATGAATTGGCCGCGCTTCTGCGCCTGCAGCAGTTAGGATTTTTGGGTCCTCAACGTTTGATGCGGATTTTCTCCGTCTGAACTTTTTTGCTGCCAAACTTCCGGTCCGGTGTTTTCTAGGCCCCGCCAAAGGGGGATGCTTGCCCCTTTCCGGCACTCAAATCCTCGATTTGAGTGCCGGATTTCCCCCTTTTGGCGGGACCGAGAAAACGCGCGAGCCTCTCGTTAAAAGCATGTAAAAATATCATGCGGAGAAAATATAAAAAATCCACATGCTGTGTCGGAGAGCCGGATTTTTTAAATAAAAAGGCCCGCCCGGAATTGGTGCGATTCCGGGCGGGCCAAGGGG
>CAZTKE010000202.1:0-2999 GCA_964614055.1 uncultured Desulfovibrionales bacterium
CCCGCGAGTCCAGTCCCAGAATAGGACGGCCATCGGACTCCAGATTGCCCACCTCGCCCAGCCTGCGGTTAAATTCCCGGGCCTGGTCCATTCCCGGCATGTACACCAGATTGTGTACCTTGCGCACCTTGCCCCCGCTCTTGTAGATGGAACTGATCTCCGTTCCGAGCATGAAGCGGACCCGGGATTTCAGGGTAAAATCCACTCCCGGAACCAGGGGACTCAAATCGGGATCACCGCGCAGTTTGAAAAGCCCGTTGGAACAGGGCTCCAGCTCATCTTCGAGCATTTCCAGCCACTGCGGGTGGGTAAAATCCGAGGTGGCCAGGATATCCACTCCCTTTAGCGTGCCCCAGGCAGCCAGAAGCGACGGGGACAATTTCTTGCTGGTGGCCCTGGAAAACCGGGAATGCAGATGCAAATCAGCTATGAACTGTTCCATTTTATCCCTCTTTTATATGCTCCGGAGAGTACGTGATCCAGGCCTTTGTCCCTCCGGACTCCCCGGATTCGAGAACGATTCTGGAATTGTTCTGGCCTGCCAGGCGCTGGGCTATGGACAGGCCCAGACCGCTTCCCTGCGGTTTGGTGGTGAAAAACGGGTCATATATCCTGTCCTGCATTTCCCGGGGAAGTCCCGGACCATTGTCCTGGATAAGAAGAGACTGCCGGCCGTCTGCCTGGACCATTTTTATACGTATTTCCGGGTAATCCGTGGACATGGCCGCCTGGGCCGCATTAAGCAGGAGATTCAAAACCGCCTGCTGCAGCTGGTCCAGGTCCCACTCCCATCTTACGCCCTGAATCGAGGGGTCCACGACTGTTTTCACCCGGGGATACTGCCCGCAAAGGATGCTCAAACTCTGCCGGACAACATCCCCCAGCTCCACCATACTCTTTCTTGAACCCTTGGGACGGGCAAAGACCAGAAAATCCCGCAATAGATTATCCAAACGTTCTATATCCCGTTCAATTACGTTATGCAAACGCTCCACTGCTCTGGAATCCACCTTGTTTTGTCCTATGAGCTGCAAAGAGGCCTTGATCCCGGCCAGGGGATTTTTCATCTCATGGGCCAGTCCGGCAGCCAGCTCCCCGGTTGTGGCCAGCTTTTCCATCTGAAAGACCTGTTTTTGCAGATTGCGTATCTCGGTAACATCGGAAAAGATGATAAGGTGCCCTTCCTGGGCCGGCAAACGGGATACGCGGACCGCAAAGACGCGGCCATCCCGGAATTGCATCTCCCGCAAAAAATCATCCTTTTTTTCCGATTCCCATAAATCGGCCAGTTCCGGAAATATCTCCTGCAAAGGCCTCCGGAGCACATCATCCCGGCTAAGGCCGGCCTCGGACTGCAGGGCCTTGCGGTTTACAGCCGAGATGCGGCCCCCGGAATCAATGACCACCAGTCCGGATTCCATCCAATCAAAGACCTGTTTTTTGAGTCTCTCCGACTCCTCCAGGGCCACTTCATGCTGCAGCAGGCGAAGGACCAGATGCTCTTCCCTGCCCTTGCCCATGCGCACCAAAAAAACGGTCAAAACGATTCCCACGGTCTGCAGAAAAAGGATATATACTGCTTCGCTCCCGGAAAGACCTCGGCCGGCCCAGAGCCAGGGAAATTCGTGCTGGGTCCAGGCCACGGCCAAAAGAAAAACAAATATGCCCAGACCGGCAAAAGAGGCAACTTTCGAGCCCAGAATGCGACCGTACAAAAAAACAATTCCCAGAAAAAGAAAGACGAAATTGCTCTTGATCCCGCCGGTTATAAAGACCAGAAAAGCGGTCAGGGAAAGATCGGTTATGAGCTGAAAGAGGAAGAAAAGGCGCAGTCTGTGCCATTTCTTGCGCGTGGCCAGATAAAAAATGCTGGTGCCGAATCCGGCCAAGAGCAGGAGGGTAAAAAGCCAGGCCCGGCCGTAGACAAAATAGCCCTGCAACCGAACGTTCTCGGTCCAGACCAGGGCCAGGGGGATGAGCAGAAGGAAAAACAAGACCAGCCGAAACAGGCTGACCTTGGCTACCTGCCTGTCCAGACCGGGCGTGGAATAAGCGTGACGGGGGGAATCAAAGTAAGCCACAGTCTGAGCTGTCTCCTTGCAGCTTGCCCAGGGCGTGGGCAATGGCGGGCAGGACCACCTCCAGATTTTCCCGCACCGCCTTGGGACTGCCGGGCAGATTTACGACCAGACTCTCTGCGATGGTCCCGGCAACCGCCCGGGAAATCATGCCGTGCGGAGTCTTTTCGCTGGAGACCCGGCTCATCTCCCGCTCCATGCCCGCCAGGCGTTTGTCCATCACCGCGGCGGTCGCTTCCGGAGTAAAATCGCGGGGGGACAATCCGGTGCCCCCGGTGGTAAGGACCACATCCACTCCCAGAAAAAGGCACAAATGGGTAAGAAGCGCCTTGATAAGCCCCGGCTCGTCCGGAAGGACGAACCCCCGGACCAGGGACAAGGGCAAGGCCTGCTCGGCCATCTCCCAGATAAGGGGGCCGCTACGGTCTTCTCTTTGCCCTTTGGCCCCCTTGTCGCTGAGAGTGATCCAGGCCAGGGAGTAACCATCCTTTTTAACATCCGCACTGTTTTCCGCAGCAAAAGTGCAACTCTTTAAGGCGGAGAGCTTAAGGGCCACTCCTTCCGGCATTCCACCGGATGTCCATTTTTTGTCCGTAACCCGGGCCTTTCCGCCTTCCCAGGTCAAAAGAGAACCCAGCCGGATATCAGCATCCCCGGAATACAAAAGTTCCCAACCCTCTTGTCCCTGCGGGCCGAACCAGATCTCCTGCCCCGCTAAGAGTGTTTTTTCCGCGTTCAAAGAAAAGATGTGCATTCATCCTCCTCAGGCCAGCAAAACAGCCAGAATGCCGGCCAGAAAAATACCGTCGAATGTGCCCGCCCCACCCACGGACAAGACCGGAGCCCGGATTTTCTTCATGGTTCCCGGATTCAGGATATGCAGGATATCCGCGCCCAAAAGCGTTCCCAGACTCCCGGATA
>CAZTKE010000203.1:0-2980 GCA_964614055.1 uncultured Desulfovibrionales bacterium
TCCTTGTGTCTTGTGCGCTCCATGTCGCCCCCCACGCGGGGGCGTGGATTGAAACTGGCCGATCGACACAGACCACCTCGTCATGGGTCGTCGCCCCCCACGCGGGGGCGTGGATTGAAACTGGCCTGGGAACTTGGCACGAGATTTGCACTAGGTCGCCCCCCACGCGGGGGCGTGGATTGAAACCAGGCGAGGTAAGGGTCGAAGGATCGCGGGCTTGGGTCGCCCCCCACGCGGGGGCGTGGATTGAAACACTCAAATGTGCGCTTTTATCATATTTCATTGTCGTGGTCGCCCCCCACGCGGGGGCGTGGATTGAAACCCTTAGTCCTGATAAAGTAGTTTTGAAAGCTTATGTGTCGCCCCCCACGCGGGGGCGTGGATTGAAACTCCTTGTTTTGTGCGCTCCATGCGCACTATTAATGTCGCCCCCCACGCGGGGGCGTGGATTGAAACGCCACCTAGCTAGCAAATATTTACAATTTAGTCGGGTCGCCCCCCACGCGGGGGCGTGGATTGAAACAAGCTCAGTGTCACTGGCAATGACGGCTCGGCAGACGTCGCCCCCCACGCGGGGGCGTGGATTGAAACCGGGTCGGTCCGGTACTGCTACCGGATTGCCAAATGTCGCCCCCCACGCGGGGGCGTGGATTGAAACTATACGGATACAAGATCCACCGCGTATAGGCGAGGTCGCCCCCCACGCGGGGGCGTGGATTGAAACTGGCCTGGGAACTTGGCACGAGATTTGCACTAGCGTCGCCCCCCACGCGGGGGCGTGGATTGAAACTTTTCGGAGATGGGATTTTTTTATGACCAGTCATAGTCGCCCCCCACGCGGGGGCGTGGATTGAAACTTATCTGATGTGTCACGTCCTGGCTGGATCTGGAGTCGCCCCCCACGCGGGGGCGTGGATTGAAACCAATGCCGGGCAACAGGGCCATGGCCGGGAGATCAGTCGCCCCCCACGCGGGGGCGTGGATTGAAACATATTCCAGTCCTCGCAGTGATTGGCGGATAGTTGTCGCCCCCCACGCGGGGGCGTGGATTGAAACCAGCAATTTTTAGCCGAAACTACAACGGATCATGGTCGCCCCCCACGCGGGGGCGTGGATTGAAACTACCACCGCCGGTGACCCGGTTGTTATCGAGGAGTCGCCCCCCACGCGGGGGCGTGGATTGAAACATAGGTCCCTAGTTCCCGCTGGGTATCCGGGTGGGTCGCCCCCCACGCGGGGGCGTGGATTGAAACTCAACTTGTTTAGAGTTCCATAGTTCGGCAATCTTGTCGCCCCCCACGCGGGGGCGTGGATTGAAACGCGTCTGTATTGCCCATTTCCACCCGAAAGGATGGTCGCCCCCCACGCGGGGGCGTGGATTGAAACCAAGTCCCGGCCGCGCTCGGCGGTCGCTTCTTGAGTCGCCCCCCACGCGGGGGCGTGGATTGAAACCGCAGATCTGGTCCCATTTACGCCACAGCGTATCCGTCGCCCCCCACGCGGGGGCGTGGATTGAAACAATACATTCGCTAGTAAAGACAGCATAAGGGGACAGGCTAAAAATTGACGACAGCGCGGATTTTGGATAGTTTTGGGGTCAGCACACAGGAACGGTCATTCAAAGGAGGTTGAAATGCCACGGATAGCCAGGTTTGTTCGCAGCGATATGCCGACCGTATACCATATAATTTCCCGGACCGCCTTGCAGGGATTGCCCATTCAGGACCGAGACAACGACTATCTGCTGAATCTGATAAATAAGTTGAGCAAGCTTTACTTCGTGGACGTGCTCGGTTTTGCGCTCATGGGTAATCATTTCCATCTGGTGGTCCGCATGTATCCGGAATCAGAGGCCGGGGACGAGGAGATTAAAAAGCGGCTGGAAAAATATTATGGGAGCACCCTTAACCTGGGTGAAGTGCGGTTGGCGGATTATAGAAAGCGTCTTACCGATCTGGGGGCGTTTGTAAAGGACATCAAGCAGGGTTTTACCCGGTATTTCAATAAAAAATACGATCGGCGCGGTTTTTTCTGGGACGGCCGTTTCAAGAGCATGATTGTTCAGGACGGAAAGAGTCTGGTTAATCTTTTGGCCTATGTAGACTTGAATCCCGTCCGGGCCGGGATCGTGAAGCGCCCGGAGGACTACCGGTGGTGTTCGCTCGGGTATCATGTCCAGACCGGGAACAAGAATGATCTATTGAGTGTGGATTTCGGGATGCGGGAGTGGAACGAGTTCGATCCGACGGAAATAGTCCGTAAATACCGCCGCTTTGTTTACGAAACCGGGGCCGTGGACACCGGAAAAGGCAAGTCCATGGACGAAAAAGTGGCCGAAAAAGAGCGCAAAAAGGATTTTGAACTCACCCGGGCGGATATGTTCCGGCATCGCAGCCGGTACTTCATAGACTCCGGTGTCATCGGGGGCAAATCCTTTGTCCGGGATACTTTCGACCAGTTCAAGCATTTGCTTGGATCCAAGGATGAAAGGCGATTTACCCGTCTGGGCGGAGTTGATGGAGTTTATTCCATGAAGAGGCTTGGTTCTTAATCAGTAGGGCTTCGCTGTATGGGTTTTAGATCTAGTCGGAACTAATACGGATTAATACAGCTGACCTGTATTATCCATGCACGCAAATAGGCTGCATTGTTGTCTTAATTCCGGACCACTTATCTTGTCTGGCTATTTTTAAATCATAGGCCTGTTGCAAGTTCATCCAGTAGGAATAAGGGGACAGGCTAAAAATTGACGAAAGCGCCGATTTTGGATAGTTTTGGGGTCAGCACACAGGAACGGTCATTTAAAGGAGGTTGAAATGCCACGAATAGCCAGGTTTGTTCGCAGTGATATGCCGACCGTATACCATATAATTTCCCGGACCGCGTTGCAGGGTCTGCCTATTAAGGACAGGGACAACGACTATCTGTGTATTCCACGGAAAGTGACCACCCAATCCACGCGATGGTGACCGGCCAATCC
>CAZTKE010000204.1:0-2966 GCA_964614055.1 uncultured Desulfovibrionales bacterium
TCTGCAGGTAATTAAACGGGAAGGTCTAATTGAGAATGGAGATTAGAATATTTATTATATTCAGATGCAAATTATTTGATATATTTTTCAAAGCTAATATTAGTTAAACAATTACTCTCCTACTACTTTTTTCTCAGAAGTTAGTAGGAGTTTTGTATTTTTTATAATATTGTTAACCCCATTATTTATAAGGAGGACAAACTAAAATTCTATATTAACACATAAAATGTTATGAAATATAACTATAATAATTATTTTTCTGTTTCAATAAATTTAATTAATCTTCTATAAAAATTAATATTCTCTTCATCCATTCCTTTTATTTCATTAAAAAAAGATTTAAGTTCATTATTATTTAATATTTCTTTAGAAATTTTGCTTTCACTAATTTTGTAGTTATCATAATCATGAGCAAGTAAAGAATCAATGCTGCAGTCTAAAGCATTAGAAATTTTCTTTAATATTTTGTATGAAGGTTCCTGGTTTTTACTTTCATACCCCGCAATAGTTGAACGTTTAACCCCCACAATTTCCGCCAAATCATTTTGTGTGAAGCCTTTGTTTTTTCGAGCTTTTTTTAAGTTTTTACCAAAAGCCATAGAGAAACACCTCCATTTTTATTGAATAATCAAATTAAATAAAAAAAGTAACATAAAACACTTGACAAAGTTCTTATACACCACTATAATGAAATAGAAATGTGATATAAGAAAACAACACTCCGGAATAAAAAAAGACAGAACTATCCCTGGGTTCTTCTAAAAAAGCAAAGGAGGGATTAGAATTATAAAATCAGGGTAACAGATTTCAGTGGGGACTGATCTGTTTATAATTATTTATTAATTATATCACAACAATAGTTAGATGTAAATTTGTGGAATTGACTTTTAACTTCAAAAGACAGAATCTTGTTAACAGTACATTTATTTAGACATTATGGTTTTCCGGGAGGGATTTCTTGTGAATAAAAATTCAAAAAGCAAACAGGAGAGTCTGGCAGAATATCAACCTGGAGACAAACTGTATCAGCTTTTTAAACATAAGCAGGCAATTGTAAATGGACATCAAGAAAAATTCCTGATTAAAATCGAAAAAATCTCATAAGTTTCACCTGGGGCCGTGGGCCGGGAAATTTAATTTTCCCGGCCCTATTTTTTGTTTAAAACTGCTATTAAAGCTAATTGAAATTATTTATTTCCAGAATTAATTTATTAAATGAAAGGAGAAAAATAAAATGAATCCATTAAATGTCCGATCCGAAATAGCTCCTTTAAAAAAAGTTCTCTTACATCGGGTGGGAAGAGAGGTAGAAAATTTAACACCAGATATTTTAGATAGATTATTATTTGATGACATTCCATATTTAGAGGTAGCTCAAAAAGAGCATGATGCTTTTGCCGGACTACTTGAAGACAACGGAGTAGAGGTTGTGTATCTGGAAGACCAGATTGCAGAGATTATAAAAGATGCTGATCTCAGAAGGCAATTTATAGAACAGTTTTTAGATGAAGGAGGAGTTTTTAGTCCTGGAGAAAGATTAGCTGTTAAAGACTATTTCCTCTCGATGAATAATACTGAGCTGATCAATACTATGATGGCCGGTGTTCGCAAGAGAGAAGTACCTAAAATAGCTAACTGCTCTTTAAATGACATGGTAGATAGTGATTATCCCTTTATTTTAGATCCCATGCCCAATCTATATTTTACCAGAGATCCATTTGCTACTATTGGTAGAGGAGTTTCTTTAAATCATATGCGGACAGATGTCAGAAACCGGGAAACTATTTTTTCGGAATATATCTTTAAATATCACCCCGATTATAAAGATTGTGATATACCCTTCTGGTTTGATAAAGATAATACCAGCTGTTCTATAGAAGGGGGAGATGAATTAATCTTAAATGACAAAGTACTGGCAATGGGAATTTCGCATCGAACAGATGCTGCAGCTATTGAAGAAGTGGCCAAAAAGCTTCTCTATGATGAGCAGGAAACATTCGAAAGAATATTAGCCTTCAAAATTCCAGATAAAAGAGCTTTTATGCATCTGGACACTGTATTTACCATGGTGGACTATGATAAATTTACTATCCATGCTCAGATTGAAGGTGAGTTAAAAGTATTTTCAATTACTAAAGGTCAGGAAGATGGCCTAAAAATTGATGAAGAAGAAGATACTTTAGAAAACATTCTCAAAAAATATCTAGAACTTGATCAAATAACGCTAATCAAATGTGCCGAAGGAGATGAAGTTGATGCAGGAAGAGAACAGTGGAGTGATGGTTCTAATACCCTGGCAATAGCCCCCGGAGAAGTAGTGGTATATTCTCGCAATCATGTAACAAATAAAATTTTAGAAGAAAACGGAGTTAAGCTCCATCTGATCCCCAGTTCCGAATTGTCACGCGGCCGTGGTGGACCAAGATGTATGAGTATGCCCTTAATTAGAGAAGAACTTTAAAAACGAAAGGAGTTAATAATAATGGGAGTAAATTTACGAGGTAGATCATTTTTAAGTTTAAAAGACTTTAGTGCAGCTGAAATAAATTATTTACTTGACCTGGCAGCAGATTTAAAACAGAAAAAAAGAACGGGTGCTAAAGGTCAACTGCTTCAAGGTAAAAACATTGTCCTATTATTCGAAAAATCTTCAACCAGAACTAGATGTGCTTTTGAGGTAGCAGCTTATGATGAGGGTGCAAATGTAACTAACCTTACCAACAGTCAGCTGGGAAAAAAAGAGACCGTTGAAGACACAGCTAAAGTGCTGGGAAGATTTTATGATGGAATAGAGTTTAGAGGTTTCAAACAAAAAGATGTAGAACTACTGGCAATTCACTCTGGAGTACCGGTCTGGAATGGATTAACAGATGACTATCATCCGACTCAGGTACTGGCTGATCTTTTAACTATTAAAGAAAATACAAATAAAACTCTGGATAAAATAAAGTTAGTTTATGCAGGAG
>CAZTKE010000205.1:0-2964 GCA_964614055.1 uncultured Desulfovibrionales bacterium
CATCTTTCGGGCGGCGGCCAAGCCTTGGGCAAGATCATTCCCGGCCCTTAGAAGAAAGGCTATATCCATATAATCTTTGGCCAGGGGACGTTGGATGATCAATTTGAGCTTGTGAGCCAGCAAATCCTTCTCTGAAGCGACATAAAGTACGAATCCCATATTTTTTAGTGCCTTTAGTTCGGGCCATATGCTCCTTTGGGACGGAGGTAAAATTTCACAATGGGGTTGCAACTTTATCATGTCAAATTTCTTTGCGGCAGGGGAGGGACATTGCCCGGAGCGGCCAACCCGAGCCGGTAATGCCAGTAATGCCATGATTTTTTGTCGAATTGCCCGGCGTAGGCCTGAAGAAGTACTTGACGCATATGTTCCTTGCTGACTGTATGGTCTAGTTTTTGGACATCAGAGTAATCTCCAATATTCATTACCTGGGAGATTATTATTTCCGGGTGCTTTAGCGCATCTTCCGGAGTTTTCCACCACACATAATATTTTGCCAGATTATAAAGCACGTCCAGGGCTTCATTAGTAAATTTTTCAGCCATTTCGGGTGCAATCCTTATATGTTTGCGAAATTAAACATATAAACTTTATTTTACTTCAGATTCTGATAAAAATCCACCAAGTGCCGGACCGCCTTTTCCTCCGGCCAGTATTTTTCCATGAATGTCCGGGAGTATCGTCCCAACTCTTCGCGCAGTTCCTTGTCCCGGATGAGCGTTGTCAGATCGTTTTTCAGGGACTTAGGGGAGGAGATAAACCAGGGCAGTTTATCAATTCCCGCAAATTCTCGGATATGTTCCCGGTTCCATTTATCCAGCCCGGCTATTGTGCAAACCCCCTGGGCCAGGCCCTCCAGGCTACTCACCCCGAAATAGCCCTGCAGATGATCAAAAAGGATATGGTCTTTTCGTTTTATGCGCAGGCAGTCCCTGTGCGGGGTATTGCGGATTAAGTCCGATTCTATATTTCCCGGAATTTCCCGGATGAGTTTATTTACATATCCTTGATACAAGTCGGTGTCCTTGAGTTCCGTGCGAGTCGGGGAGTGAACCAATCGAACTGGGGAATCCGGTTTCTTGTCCGACGGGGTGTAAAGCTGATCATTCTCCGGGACCAAATTGGGTTGCCATCTGGCTTCGGGCAAGAGCTTCAAAAGATCCGGGGTGCTGACCAGAAGGTTTTTGCGGTTTTTCTCCGCGTATTTTTTTCTAAATTTTTCCGGGGCGCCGCGAAAATCCGGGTGACCGTGATGGTGATGTATTACGGCCTTGCCCTGCATATGCTCCGCGGGTACAAAAGGTCCAAAGCCGGTGTTTTCGTCCGCGGTCATGTGGAAATGAAATATATCGCTTTCATTGAGCAGTTCGGAGACTTCTTCCAGACCGGATGCGTCCAACCAGGGCAGGTGCAGGTCCTTTTCAAACATGAAATTGTAGCGGATCTCCCGGGTCACAAGGCGGCAGGTGTGCCCGGTGTGTTTATTTATTCCCTTGGTCAGGGCGATACCCATGCCCGCCGGGTCGTTTATGGCCATCATCAGAATGCGCATGGATCGTTTTTACTTGGCGTCACGGCGAGGGATTTTTTGGGTTTTTTTCTCGGTTTAAGGTACGTGCACGGGAAGAGACTCAAAGCTATTAGATCCCCGGTTGGGGCAACTCATAAGATGTTTTTGCCTTACGCCTCCGGCACTCAGTTTCCTGAGTGGCCGGACAGGCTGTTCGAGGACTCACTCGCGACACGGAGGAAGAGTGGAGAGAAGGCGGTTTTTCCTCCTGTTCCTGCGGAACATGAGGAAAAGTTCTCCGCGCGGGGCGCGGGGAAGTTATGCTTATCAGCGGAGATCCGCATGATCTGCGGTTAAATTCTTTCTCTTTTCTTGCTCCTGCCTTTGCTCTGCGGCTCGAGGGCCGCTTCGGCCCTTTGAAAGCAGCTAATGGATAAGGTCGAAGTCTATTTGCTGATCCCGGGAGATTGGGGCCGTGGTTTTCTTTCCCGCAACCTCGTCCCATTTAAGCGGGCTTATTCCCGTACCGGGACTTTTTACGGTCAAATCCGTTTGAGTAAGGATTCGGCCCTTTTCAATATCCCGGGCGGCCACAATGCTCTTTCTCAGTTTCCGGGCCGCTGCCGCTTCTTTTTCGGATATCCTTTTATTTGTAATTCGCAGGGAGTCCTCGATTTCCCGGATCATGGCCGAGAGTTCGCGCAATTCCTCCGGTTCCAGAGACACCTGATGATCGGTCCCGGGAAGGTGTTTGTTCAGGGTGAAATGCCGCTCTACAATGCACGCCCCCCGGGCCACCGCGGCCAGGGTGGGGGCCAGACCTGTCTCGTGTCCGGAATAGCCGACCGGCAGCCCGTATCTCTCCCGGAGCAGGTCCATTACCGGCAACCCGATCTCCTCCGGCGAACAGGGATAGGAACTGTTGCAGTGCAGAAGGATTATTTCCCGGTGGAATTTTTTCAGTTCATTTACCGCCCGGTCTATTTCCGAGAACTCGGACATGCCGGTGGATAAAACCACCGGGACATGCATGCCGCCCACCTGACGTAACAGGGGGATATTCACCAGGTCGGCGGAGCATATCTTGGCCATGTCCCATCCGATTTCCTGCATCAGCCGAGCGCTTTTCTCGTCCCAGGCCGAGGCGAAAAAAACAAGCCCCAGGCGGTGGGCCAGCTCTTTGAGCTCGGCCATTTCCTCTCTGCCCAGTTCCAGGGCCTCTCTGTGCTCTCCGTAAGTGGAACCGAAGCTGTTCGGGCCGTGGTAGGAGGCGTTTCTGCCCTCGGCGGTAAGCAGCTCCTGCACATCCCTTTTCTGGAATTTAACCCCGTTTACTCCGGCCTCGGCAGCAGCCAGGACCATTTCCCGGGCCAGGTCGAATTTGCCCTGGTGGTTGTTTCCGATTTCAGCCACGATAAAGCAGGGATTCCCGGGGCCTATTTTTTCCCCCCGGG
>CAZTKE010000206.1:0-2952 GCA_964614055.1 uncultured Desulfovibrionales bacterium
CACATCTGTAACCTGCCGGAGCAGGGCATCCTGGAGGCGGTTTATCTGGCCTATTTCTTTCGGGTGGAAAAGGAGATAGCCTCCCGGCTTTATTTTATGCAGTCCCATCCGGCGGCTGTTTCCGAGGAAAAGATCCTTAAAATAATGCCGGAAATCGAGAAAAAGGAGATGCTCGCCCTGAGCCGGCAGCAAAAGGACGCCGTTCTGGCCGCCTGCCTGAACAAGGTCTGCGTTATTACCGGCGGCCCGGGTACCGGAAAAACCACCATCACCAGATTCATCGTGCACACCCTGGCCCGTTTCGGCCTGAAAATCAAGCTGGCCGCGCCCACGGGCAGGGCGGCCAAAAGACTGTCCGAGGCCACCGACTGGGAGGCGAGCACGATTCACAGGCTCCTCAAATACGCTCCGGGAAACGGATTCGAGCATGACGAAGCGAACAAGTTGAAGACGGACGTACTCATAGTGGACGAGGTGTCCATGCTGGATTGTCCTTTGTGCCTGAGTCTGCTTCAGGCCCTGCCGGTCACCAGCCGGATCGTCCTTATAGGCGACGTGAATCAGCTTCCTTCCGTGGGCCCGGGAAACGTGCTCCAGGATATTTTGAAAAGCGAAACCATTCCGGCCAGAAGACTAACCGAGATTTTCCGCCAGGCCCGGGAAAGCATGATAGTGGTCAACGCCCATCGCATAAACGAGGGCAAATTCCCGGTGGGCAGCGACAAGGAAGCGCCTCAGGCGGATTTTTTCTGGGTTACCCGGGATGATTTGGATAAGACCAGAGACTTGATCCTGAAGATGGTCTGCGAGCGTATTCCCCAGGCCTACGGTCTGGACCCGGTCCGGGACGTGCAGGTTTTGACTCCCATGCACAAGGGAGAAGTGGGCACGGCCAAGCTGAATACAGAGCTCCAGGAAAGGCTCAATCCGAGCGGAAAGGAACTAAAGCGCGGGGAAAGACTGTTTCGGGTCGGGGACAGGATCCTGCAGACCAGGAACAACTATGACAAGGATGTATACAACGGGGATCTGGGCTGGATAACGGATATGGATTTCGATGATTCGGAGCTTATGATCGACTACGACGGCCGGGAAGTCATTTATGAATTCGATGAACTGGATGAAATAACCCTGGCTTACGCGGTCAGCGTGCACAAGTCCCAGGGCAGCGAATATCCGGCGGTTATCATGCCCGTGGTCACCCAGCATTTCATGCTTTTGCAGCGCAATCTCATTTATACCGGACTTACCCGGGCCCGCAGGCTGGCGGTCATGATCGGGACGAACAAGGCCATGGGAATCGGCCTGAAAAACAGCAGTTCCGGACGCCGCTTTACCCACTTGCGATACAGGCTGCAGGAAGCGTTCAATTCCGATTCCCAATTGTAAAAAGAAAAAACTTAGAGGTATTTGATGCAGGAAAAAGCAAACTCCAATTTTATCCGGGAAATCATAGACGCGGATTTAAAAAGCGGAAAGCACACCCGGGTGGTTACCCGTTTTCCCCCGGAACCGAACGGTTATCTGCACATAGGCCACGCCAAGGCCATCTGTCTCAATTTCGGAATTGCCCGGGACTACGGCGGCAAATGCAATCTGCGTTTTGACGATACCAATCCCTTGAAGGAAAATCCGGAATACGTGCGGTCCATAAAGGACGATGTCCGCTGGCTGGGATTTGAATGGGAAGGGGAAGCCTGCTTCGCCTCGGATTATTTCCCGAAATTGCACGACTATGCCCTTTCCCTTATAGAGCAGGGCAAGGCCTATGTGTGCAGCCTGTCTCCGGAAGAGATCCGCGAGTATCGGGGCACGCTCACGGAAGCTGGCCGAAACAGTCCGTACAGGGAAAGGAGCGTGGAGGAGAATCTGGAACTCTTCCGGGACATGCGCCGGGGCAAATACAGGGACGGGGAGCATGTTTTGCGGGCCAAAATCGACATGGCCTCCCCGAACATGAACATGCGCGATCCGGTAATTTACCGCATCCTGCACGCCTCTCACCACCGCACGGGAGACAAGTGGTGCATATATCCCACCTATGATTTCACCCATTGCATTTCCGACGCCCTGGAAGGAATTACTCATTCCTTGTGTTCCCTGGAATTTCAGGATCACCGTCCGCTCTACGACTGGATACTGGATCAGCTGGATGTGCCCTGCCATCCGCAGCAGATCGAATTCGCCCGCCTGAATCTGAATTATACGATCACCAGCAAGCGCAAGCTGTCCCGCCTGGTGGAAGAAGGATACGTGGAGGGCTGGGACGATCCGCGAATGCCCACCATTTCCGGGCTCAAGAGAAGGGGGATACCTCCGGAGGCGGTACGCGATTTCTGCGAACGCATCGGGGTGGCCAAAAGCGATAATATCGTGGACATGGCCCTTTTGGAGCATTGCGTCCGGGAGAACCTGAATAAAAGCGCCCCCCGGGTGATGGGAGTTTTGGACCCCTTGAAGGTGGTCATTACCAATTACCCTGAAGGGGAGAAAGAAGAATTGCAAGCAATAAACAATCCGGAAGATCCGGAGATGGGCAGCAGGAAGGTGGATTTCTGCCGGGAGATATATGTGGAGCGCGAGGATTTCCGGGAAGATCCGCCGCGCAAGTTCTTCCGCCTGGCCCCGGGCCGGGAGGTCCGGCTGCGCTACGCCTATTTCATAACCTGCCGGGAGGCGGTCAAGGACGATTCCGGAGAGGTGGTTGAGCTGCGCTGCACTTATGATCCGCAGAGCAGGGGAGGCCAATCCCCGGACGGACGCAAGGTAAAGGGAACCCTGCATTGGGTTTCCGCCGAGCATTGTCTGCCGGCGGAAGTACGTCTGTACGATCGCCTGTTCAGGCACCCCAATCCCACCGGGGAGGAAAAAAAAGGTGTCTCTTTTCTGGAGTACATCAATCCCCAGTCCCTGGAAATTAAGGAAAATTGCCTGGTGGAACCGGGACTGGCC
>CAZTKE010000207.1:0-2907 GCA_964614055.1 uncultured Desulfovibrionales bacterium
ATCGTGGACATCGCCACCCCCTACGATCAGGTGGACATATTCGTGGCCAGGGACGAAAAGGAAGCCGAGCTCTTCTGGGAGGACAGGCACAAGCTCTCGGCCATAGCCAAGCGCACCAGCGGATTCAAGATAAACGAGGATGTGGTCATCCCCCTGAAAGTCATCCCGGAATTTTCCGACTTTATCGAGGAACTGAACCTGTACTATCTGGCCCGGGCCTATCGATCAGCCTTGAACGAGGTCCTGGACCTGGAGGACGTGGATGTCGGGGACGAATTCATTGACATGGAAATGGGTGTAACCAGATCCATCCTCCAGGAAGAAGTCTCCAGGGATGAAATATCCGAGCAGGAACTCGAACTGCAGACCGAGTTCTTCTTTTTGGACCTCAAGTACCGCTATCCGGACCTGGACGAGGAACTTTCCGCCATTTTGGAGAAGATGCGCAAAACCAGGATAATCGTGGCCAACCACATGCATGCCGGGGACGGCAACTGCCACGTAAACCTGCCCGTGAACTCCAATGACCCGGAAATGATGCACCAGGCCGAGGAGGCCGCGGAGAAAGTGTTCGCCCGGGTCCTTCAGCTCGGGGGACAGATCACCGGAGAACACGGGATCGGGATCACCAAGATCAGCTACCTGGACGAGGCCAAGATCAAGGCCCTGAAAACATACAAGGACAAGGTTGATCCGGAAAACGTATTCAATCCGACCAAACTGACCCAGAAAAAGCTCCCGGTAACCTCGTACACGTTTTCCTTTAACCAGCTCATCGAGGATATCCGGCGCACCGGAATAAAGGACAAGGAAAGACTCACCGAACTCCTTCAGGACATACAGACCTGCACCCGCTGCGGGAAATGCAAACAGGTCTGCCCCATGTTCATCCCCCGGGAGGGTTTTTTATTTCATCCCCGAAACAAAAACCTGGTTCTCGGAGCCCTGATCGAGGCCATCTACTACAGTCAGCTTATTTTCGGCGAGCCGGATATAAAGCTCTTGAACACCCTGCGGGATTACATGGAACATTGCACCGCCTGCGGCAAATGCAAACAGGTCTGCCCGGTGAAAATAGACAATGCCGCGGTTGCCCTGCGCATGCGGGCCTTTCTGGAGGAAAGAAACGCCGGAGGCCATCCGGTAAAGACCAAAGTCCTGGACTATCTGAGCCGCAATCCGCGCAGGCTGGTGCCTAAAGCGGCCCGGGCCGCCGGGGCCGGACAGATGGTCCAGAACCAGATCACCAGATTCGTGCCCGAATCCTGGCGAGCCCGCATAGACAATCCTTTGTGGCGCTCTCCGGGTCCGCAGACCGGGGTGCGCAACCTGTATGACGCCCTGCCCTCAAGCGGCAAAAACATCCTCGTTCCGGAAAAGGATACCCAGAGGACCGTTCTTTACTTCCCGGGATGCGGGGGAAGTCTCTTCTTCCGGGACATCGGGCTGGCCACCCTGTATTTGCTTCTAAGGACCGAGACCTGCGTGATACTGCCGCCGGTGCATATGTGCTGCGGCTATCCCCTGCTTTCCGCCGGAGCCATGCACGCCTTTGGGCGCATCCAAAAAGAAAACAAAAACACTTTGCAGTATCTTATAAATTCCTCCTGGGAGGAAGGCTTCAGGCCGGATACGGTCCTGACCGCCTGCGGCACCTGCCGGGAGGGGATCGCCAACTACGACCTGCAGACCTCGCCGGGAAAGCTGCAGCATATGGATGTCTTGCAGTATCTCCTGCCCCGGCTCCCGGAAATGCGGGATTACGACGCCCGGCCGCTCGTGTATCACGCGGCCTGCCACTCGGAATGGGCGGGCGTGAACCCGGCCGCGTCCGGGGAAATCTACGCGGCCAAACTGGAGGACAGGCTGGGAACGAAGATCCAATTGTCCCCGGGGTGCTGCGGGGAAAGCGGTCTGGGCGCCTTGAGCTCCCCGGAGATATACAACGTGATCCGCAAACGGAAAAAGGAAAGGCTGCACTCGGAGATGGCCGCCTATCCCGAGGACAGGCCGATTCTCGTGGGCTGTCCCTCGTGCAAGATCGGAATAAAACGTAGCCTGATTCAACTAAAGGACAGGCACAACGTAATGCACTCCGTGGAATTTTTGGCCAACCTGATCGGGGGCAAGGCTTGGAAAAAAGACCTGGCTCGGATGCTGAACGGGAAGAAATAGATGGATAAGCCCACGAATCACGAGAATGGACGCGAATTTAGATGCGCTATCTGGGAATTGATTTCGGCATAAAACGGGTCGGCCTGGCCTTGAGCGATCCCGGCGGGAAGCTGGCCTTTCCCTTGCGCACCATTGTTCGCACCACCCGCGAGGAACTGTTTGCCGAGCTTTTGCAGACAATCACGGAAAACCATGTGCAGGCGATTGTATTGGGCATCCCTTACGGATTGGACGGGCAAACCACCACCAGCACCAAACAGGCCCTTAACTTCCTGGAAAGCCTGAGGCGCAGGACCACCCGACCCGTTTTAAACATTAACGAGGCTTTTTCCACCTCCGAGGCCGAGGATCTTCTCCAGGAAACGGGCAAAAAAACATCTTCCCGGGACACAGTGGACCACCACGCAGCCGCGGTAATCCTGCAGAGATTTCTTGACGAGTCGCAAAGCATGGAATAGCTCCGGGACAATGCGCAAACGGACAGTTATTTTTATAGCCGCCTTTTTTCTCTTCCTGGCCGGGATTCTGGCCGGGGCCGGATATGTAAAGCACTCCATGACCGGGATGCAGGGGAGCAACGGCCGGGAAGTGCTCGTTAGAATCGCCCCGGGTCAGAGTTTTTCCCAGGTTAGAAGCAAACTTACCCAAAAAAACCTCTTGCAGTCCCCGCGGATATTTTCCCTGTGGGCCAAAGTAACCGGCAAGGCGGCCCGGGTGCAGGCGGGGGAATTC
>CAZTKE010000208.1:0-2904 GCA_964614055.1 uncultured Desulfovibrionales bacterium
CGTACAGGCGGGCCGGTGTCTCCCCCGGCCTGAGCATCCCGGCCAGGGCCTGCTGGATATCCCGGCAACACTCCTGGGCCCGGCTGAATTCGGAAGGGACCCGCCATCCCGGGGGAAAATAAACCTGGGTTTTGTCCGTGTGGTAACCTTCCAGGCAAAAACCTATGTCTATCACCAGGGGTTCGTCGTCCGACCATATTTTCCCGCCGTAGCCCATGTGCAGCTCCGCCGGGTGCTGACCGCGCACCCCGACCGGTCCGTTGAAGGTGCTGGGGTAATTGGCGCTGTCCCCGGCCGAGACATGGCCCAGAAATATCTCCTCTCCGAAATTCTGCATGCGCATGTGTCCGTTGTGCCCCAGCTCAAAGCATGCGTTCCAGAGCTCAACCGCGATCTCCCGTTCGCTCATCCCGGGCCGAATCCGGGCGGGCATCACCCGGTGCAAAACCTCATGATGCCGCTTACCGGCCAAAACCAATTTCTTGAGTTCCCAGTCCGTTTTTACCGCTCTGGTCGCGGCCAGGGCCATATCCCCGGAAACGTATTTTACCGTGTTTACTCTTTTTTGCAGGGACTCGGCCAAGGACCAGGGCAGTCCCGCCTTTTCCGCGGCAACCGCGGGGGGCAGTCCAAGACCAAAATCGCCAAGTATGCCCGGCAGATCCCGAAAGGAACGAAAAGATACAATATTTTTCAACCCGGATTCCAGACTGGCCCGCTCAAGTCCGCGCCGCACCATCATGACCGGCTCACCCTGCATGGGAATGTACAGCACCCCATTCACCCAGCTCCCGGTGAAATAATAAATATTCATGCGGGTGAATACCAGGGCGCCGCCCGCTTCCGGGGCGAACTCCTCCATATTCCCGCGCAGACGCTCTATGCGCTTAAGACTTTCTTCACGGGGCAAAATTTCCAGGGGCTCAAACATATCCTCTCCATTTAAGACAAAAACCGATCAACCCTATCAGGGTGTTGAAAAGGTCCTTAATTAAGGAATCTTCGACACAGCGTGTGGATTTTTTATATTTTTTGCAGCTTTGCCTGCATTGGGAGATTCAGGGCGGCCGGCTATTCCAGGTGTCCGTATTCCATGGTCCTTCTGCGGGGGACAAAGCCTGCGCCGGTGATAAGCTCCCGCAGCTTTTCCTCCGGGAGCTTGAAGCGCACCCCGGCCGCGGAGACCACGTTCTCCTCGATCATGGTCGAGCCGAAATCATTGGCCCCCCAAAAAAGGGCCAGTTGCCCGATCATCGGCCCCTGGGTCACCCAGGAGGCCTGTATATTGGGGACATTGTCCAGAAAAAGGCGGGACAGGGCCAAAAACCGCAGGTACTCTACAGAGGAGGTTTCCCGGCACGGCAAACGGGTTCCGTGCGGCTGAAAGGTCCAGGGGATAAACGCGGTGAACCCTCCGGTCTCGTCCTGCAGATCCCTTACCGCCTGCAGGTGCTCGATGCGTTCCTCAAAAGTCTCCACGTGGCCGAACATCATGGTCGCGGTGGTTTTAAGGCCCAAAAGATGGGCCTGGCGCATGACTTGCAACCACTCCCCGGCCGAGCATTTATTGGGGGAGACCCGGGAGCGGACCCGGTCCACCAGGATTTCCGCCCCGCCGCCGGGAATGGAATCCAGTCCGGCTTCCACCAGTTCCTGTATTATCCGGGCGTAGTCTTTTTGGCTGCTTTGGGCGAAATAGTAAATTTCCGGGGGGGAAAAACCGTGTACCCAGACATCTGGATGCCTGCTTTTGATAAAACGCAAAAGCTCCAAGTAAAAATCCAGATCCAGATCCGGGTTCATCCCGCCCTGCAACAATATCTGATACCCTCCCAGGTCCTCGGTTTCCTGAATTTTTCGGTCCAATTGGTCAAAGCTGAGTACATAGCCTTCGGAATCCCCGGGAGGCCGAAAAAACGCACAGAACTTGCATCCGGAGATACAGATATTGGTATAATTGATATTCCGGTCCACTACATAGGTAACATCCTGGTCCGGATGCATTTCCATGCGCAAGGCATGGGCCTTCTTTCCCAGACGGAAAAGATCGCTCTCTTGCCAAAGTTCAAGGGCCCGGCTAGTATCCAACCTGTCTTGCTTCGGTTCGCTTTTAGTGTATTGTTTCATAATCGCTCTTTATTTACAGGGGTAAAAACCGGGGCAAAGCATCAGAAAAAAACGATTAAAGGTCAAGGAAATATCGGCTGTAAAACAGTCTTTGCCGCAGGCAGCGGATGAGACAAAGCCAGTTGTAAAGAGAAAACCCAAGAGATGTCCGAAAGAATATTCGAGTGCCAGATGTGCGGGAACTGCTGCCAGGGACAGGGCGGCATCGTCATCTCCGATCCGGAGCAAAAAAGGATAGCTGATTTTCTCAGTCTGTCTTTAGATAAATTCCTGGATTCGTATACGGAATTCAGGAACGGGAAGAGGTGCATAAAAACCAGGGAAAACGATTGCTGCATCTTTTTTCACGAAGGGGAAGGCTGCGGCATACATCCGGTCAAGCCGGATGTTTGCCGGGCCTGGCCGTTTTTCCGGGGCAACCTTTTGGACGAAATGAGCTTCGAGCTGGCCAAAGATTATTGTCCGGGAATCAAGCCGGATGCCGCGCATGAAGACTTTGTCCGGGAGGGAATAGCCTATCTGGAAAGAAACGGTTTAAGCGGCGCCCGGGCAACCGGAGCGGCAAACGCCCTGCTGATCAAGGATATTGACCAATGGAAATAGAAAAGGCGCAAAAAATCCTGGAGCTGCCTCCGGAGGCCGACCTTAAACAGGTCAAGAAGGCCTACCGCAGGCTGGCCTTCAAGTTCCATCCGGACCTGAACCCGGATAAGCCGGACGCGGTCTCCCGGTTCCAGGAGATAAACAAGGCCTATATACTCTTAAAACAGGTCTCCT
>CAZTKE010000209.1:0-2880 GCA_964614055.1 uncultured Desulfovibrionales bacterium
GATCATCTCCTTGATTTCTTTTTCTTCCAGCTTGTGCCCGGAGGGAAGGGCTTGCCGGGTCAATTTTTGCGGCAGGCGGTCCTCGTCCGGGTCCATGCCCTCGCGCAGGTTGAAACGCCGGGTCATGTCCACGATGTGCGCGCCCATGTGCTGCAATTTTTCCTTGTCCGCCTTGATGCCGGTTAAAAGGAAAATGAGTTCTTCCAGGACATCCCAGTTGTACATGTCCCGGTAAAAGCGGCAGAGGATAAGGGCGTCGAAAAGGGCCAGGCGGTTTTCGAAATCGATCAGCATCTCCGCCTTGCCCTCGATTTGCTCCGGAGGGATCATGCCCGAGAGTTCCGGTTTGTAGAAGGTGGTCCGCAGATGGCAGGCCCCGCGGGCGGTGGTGGCATAGGTGAGCCCCATGCCCTTCAAAACCCGGGGGTCGTATCCGGGCGGCTCCAGGCCCTTGACGTGCACGGCCTGGTCCTCCATGCCCCAGGCCCGGGCGGTCTCCCGGATTCCCCGGGCCAGAAGCGCCCCGATCCCTTCTCTTGCGGCCATATCCTTGATGAGCGCGGCGCACCCGTCCGGATCGTTGTACTCCACCCCGGTCTCGGCCCGGCCCTGGAGCCCGGCCTCGATTGCCAGGGCGCAAAGATTCCCGGCGGTGATGGTATCCACTCCCAACTGGTCGCAGAGGACGTTTAGAAACGCCACTTCCTCCATGTCCTCGATCATGCACAACCCGCCGAAAGCGAAGATGGTCTCGTATTCCGGCCCTTCCAGTTTGAGGCCCTTGTGCCGGCCGTGCATGATTTCCGCCTCCCGGGTGCAGGCCATGAAACACTTGGGGCAGGCCCGGGCCCGGACTTTTTGTCGGGCGTGATAGGTTTCCCCGCTCAAGTTCTCCCAGTGCTCGCAGGTGCCCTGGCTCCAGTACCGGGCGGGGAAGGCCCCGGCCGTATTCAGCATGGCCACCATCATGGTCGTTCCATAGCCCTTGTAGGCCTTGGTCCCGGGGTGCTCTTTGCCTTCCGTGCCGAATTCCCGGAAAAAGGCGGAAAGACCCTTTGGATCGTAGGGTTCCCTTTTGCGGTCCCCGGAGAAGACGAGCGCCTTTATGTTCTTGGCGCCCATGACCGCTCCCATTCCGCAGCGCCCGGCGCTTCGCCAGTAATCGTTTTTTATGACCGCGCAGGCGACCTGGTTTTCCCCGGCCGGTCCGATGACCATGGCCCCGCATTTGCCCTCTTTTTTCCCGGAGTGGCATTTTTGAAGCGCCCCGTCCTCGGTTTCCCGGGCGGGAAGACCCCGCAGATCATCCGCCGCATGAAATTCGCATCCGTTGGGGTGAACGGCAACGGTCAGCAGGGAATCCGCCCGGCCGGTTATTATGATTGCGTCGAATCCGGTGCTGTCTATGGCCTCCGGGGTTTTGCCCCCGGCATAGGATTCCGCGTACAGACCGGTCAGGGGGGACTTGGTGTATACGCCGTAGCGCGAGCCTCCCCAGACCCGGGAGTTGCAGGCCGGGCCGGTAGCGATTATCAGCCGGTTTTCCGGGCCCAAGGGATCGGCTCCGACCGGATTTTCCTGCAAAAGCAGCCCGGTGCCCAGGCCCTTGCCTCCCAGGGTATGAAGGAGCAGGTCCTCGGACAGGGAGATGATCTCGAAACTGCGGGCCGTGGCGTCTATTTTAAGGGCCCGGCCGTAGAATCCGTGCATGCCGGCTCCTTATGCGCTGTTTTCGGTTATATGCAAAAGCCCGTCGCGCAGGATATTCAGGCCGCGGTCCAAATCCTCGTCCGAGATCGTAAGCGGCATCAGGGTGCGCAGGACATTGCCGAAATTGCCGCAGGCCAGAAGGATAAGGCCGTTTTCATGGCACCAGGAGATGAGTTTTTTGGTCTCCTCGGTGGCCGGGGTCTTCTTTTCCCGGTCCTTTACCAGTTCCATGCCCAGCATGGCCCCCTTGCCCCGGACCTCGCCGATTATCTCGAATTCATCCTGGAGCTTAAGCAGTTTTTTGCCCAGTTTCTCTCCAAGTTCTTGCCCCCGCTTCAAAAGCCCGTCGTTTTGCAGGATATCCAGAACCGCAAGAGCGGCCCGGCAGGCGACCGGGTTGCCGCCGTAAGTCCCGCCCAGGCCGCCGACATGCGGAGCGTTCAAGAGCTCGGCCCGTCCGGTTACCGCGGCCAGGGGAAGCCCGGCTGCCAGGGATTTGGCCGTGGTAATCAGATCCGGGGCCACGTCCCAGTGGTCAATGGCAAAGAGCTTTCCGGTCCGGCCGAACCCGGATTGTACCTCGTCGATTATGAGTTTTATGCCGTATTTGTCCGCGATTTTTTTCAGCCGGGGGAAATATTCCGGGGGCGGGGTTATGAATCCGCCCTCGCCCTGTACCGGCTCGGCGACAATGGCCGCGGTGTGCTCCGGGGCGGCGTAGGAGATAAAAAATTCCTCCAAATAATCGGCGCAGGCCACGTTACAGGAAGGGTGTTTAAGCCCGAACGGGCAACGGTAGCAATAGGCGAAAGGCATGCGGTACACTTCCGGGGCAAAGGGGCCGAATCCGAATTTGTACGGCTTGATTTTACTGGTCATGGACATGGTCAAAAGGGTGCGGCCGTGAAAGCCGTTCTGAAAACAGATTATTCCGCTTCTCTCCGAGTTGTAGCGGGCGATCTTGACCGCGTTTTCCACCGCCTCCGCCCCGGAGCTGAGAAAAAAACTCATTTTGTCAAAGTCCCCGGGGGCGAGTTCGTTCAGGCGCTCGGCCAGCTCCACGTAGGACTCATACATAAAGATGTGAAAACAGGTGTGGGTGAATTTTTCCGCCTGGTCCTGTATGGCCTGTACTATTTTGGGGTGGGCGTGACCTACGTTGTTTACCCC
>CAZTKE010000210.1:0-2857 GCA_964614055.1 uncultured Desulfovibrionales bacterium
CCTTGATCCTGGCCCTGAACATGATGGACGAGGTCCGGGCCAAGGGACAGACCATTAACACCGAACTTCTGGCCCGCAGGCTGGGCGGTCCGGTGGTGGAGACAGTGGCCAGGCAGGGGCTGGGCCGCAATCTTCTAAAACAGAAGATTCTCTCCGTGGCTTCCGGAGAAAGCGTCAGCCGGGAGCCCCTGAATATCTCCTACGGACCGGACCTGGATCCGGCTATACAGCGCATGGTCCAGAGGATGGAAGGCCGGGAGTTTTTCACTTCCACCTTTCCCCCGCGCTGGGTAGCGCTCAAGTATCTGGAAGGGGATGAGGAGGTCCGGGCCAAGGGTCTGTCCCAGAACAGGGAACTGGCCCTGGAGCTGGAGGAAGAGGCGGCCAAGGTGGCCGATCACTGCCAAAAGACCCTGAATACCTACCCGGAAGCCATAATCGCGGACTACCGCTACGGCTACATATCTTCACTTCTAAAGGACGTCATGTCCCGGGATACGCACCAGGAAAGGCTGGAATTCTCGGACCGTCTGGACCGTTTCCTGACCCACAAATTCCTGGGACCGGCAGTAATGGTTCTGATCCTTTACGGGGTGTACAAAGCCACTTTCTGGCTGGGCGAGGCCCCCATGGGCTGGCTGGAAACCTTTTTTGACTGGCTGAAGATAAATCTGGCCGCCATACTTCCGGACGGACTTTTGCAGTCCCTGGTCATTTCCGGGATCATAGACGGAGTGGGCGGGGTGCTCGGATTCGTCCCCCTTATCGCGGTTATGTTTTTGTGCATTTCCTTTCTGGAGGACAGCGGATACATGGCCCGGGTGGCGTACATGCTGGACCGGGTATTCCGCATCTTCGGCCTGCACGGCTGCTCGGTCATGCCCTTTATCATCTCCGGCGGCATCGCCGGAGGATGCGCGGTTCCGGGGATCATGTCCACCCGCACCCTTAGAAGCCCGAAGGAAAAGCTGGCCACCATGCTCACCGCCCCGTTTATGACCTGCGGAGCCAAGCTCCCGGTTTTCCTGCTTCTGGCCGGGGTATTCTTTCCCAGGCACCAGGCCTCGGTGCTCTTCCTGATCAGCCTGGCCGGGTGGTTTTTCGCCCTTTTGGTCTCGCGCATCCTGCGCTGGACGGTCATCCGCGGCCCGTCCACCCCGTTTGTCATGGAGCTGCCCCCGTACCGCCTGCCCACAAGCAGCGGCATCCTCATCCATACCTGGGAGAGGGCCTGGGAGTATATAAAAAAGGCGGGGACAGTGATCCTGGCCATATCCATACTTTTGTGGGCGGCCATGACCTTTCCCCGACTGCCCCAGGAAGATGTGCAGCCGTTTGAGAAAAGGATCGCCCAGGTACAGACCCGAAAAGATACCGGAGCTGTTTCCCCGGACCGAGCCGAGGACAGGATCCAGAAGATAGAAAAGGAACTGGGTCAGACCAAACTAAAACACTCTGTGGCCGGAAGAATGGGAACTGCGCTGGAGCCGGTTACCGAACTGGCCGGATTCGACTGGAAGTTGAATATCTCGCTTATCGGCGGATTCGCGGCCAAGGAGGTCATCATCTCCACCCTGGGCACGGCCTATTCCCTGGGCCAGACCGCGGAAGAGGGTCAGCCCTCCCTGGCCAAAAAGATCGCCGCCGATCCGAATTGGGACGCCAAAAAAGCGGTCAGCGCCATTTTATTCATCCTGCTTTACGCCCCGTGCTTCGTATCCGTGGTGGTCATCGCCAAGGAAGCCGGATCATGGGGATGGGCCGGCTTCAGCATGGTCTTTAACACCGCTGTGGCCTTTTTGATCGCGGTCGGGGTCTATCAGACCCTGCTGTTGTTTTAAATCCGGCCGGGGCAAGGAAGCGTAGGCTGCTATTTTCATATCCATTCCGGCACTCAAATCGTTAATTTGAGTGTCGGAATAAGGTCATTGTTCCGGGTTGCCATAAGCCTTTTTATATTCCGCCGGATAAGCCTGCCGAAATTTACTGCCCTCTGGCATTTAAAGGCCGGCAAAGCCTCAGGCGCTTATCTTTTCCACTCCGCCCATATACGGCCGCAGGGCCTCGGGGATGACCACGCTCCCGTCCTTTTGCTGACAATTCTCCAGGATGGCCACCATGGTCCGCCCCACGGCCAGTCCGGAGCCGTTCAGGATATGCACCAGGCGCTTTTTGCCCCCGCCTTCCGGCTGAAAGCGGATACCCGCCCGCCTGGCCTGGAAATCCTCGCAATTGGAGCAGGAGGATATTTCCCGGTATTTTTCCTGCCCCGGGAGCCAGACCTCGATATCATAGGTCTTGGCCGCGGAAAAACCGATGTCCCCGCCGCACAGGGTGACCACCCGATAGGGCAGCTCAAGCCTTTTGAGTATCTCTTCCGCCTGCGCTGTCATTTCCTCCAGCTCGGCATAGGAATTCTCCGGGGTGGTAAAGCGGACCATCTCCACCTTGTTGAACTGGTGCTGGCGGATTATGCCCCGGGTGTCCTTGCCGTAGGACCCGGCCTCGGACCTAAAACACGGGGTGTGCGCCGTATATTTTACCGGCAGGTCCTTTGCGCTTAAGACCTCGTTTCTGTGGATGTTGATCACCGGGACCTCGGCCGTGGGTATCAGGTAATATTCCCAGCCCTCGAGCCGGAAAAGATCCTCCTCGAACTTGGGTAGCTGCCCGGTTGCGGTAAGGCTGTCCCGGTTGGCGATAAACGGGGGGATGACTTCCGTGTACCCGTGCTCCAGGGTCTGCACATCCAGCATGAAGCTTGTAAGCGCCCTTTCCAGCCTAGCGGCCCAGCCGCGGTAAAGGACAAAACGGCTCCCGGCTATCTTGGCCGCCCGCTCGAAATCCAGTCCGTTTA
>CAZTKE010000211.1:0-2856 GCA_964614055.1 uncultured Desulfovibrionales bacterium
TGTAATAGAAAAAATGAGTCGGTCGGCGAATGGTGAACCCGAAAAAATCAGGCCGACTGATGCCGAAAATCCCGTTGGCCCCGCCGGTTAGACCGAAAAGATTGTTCACCAAAGCGATGCGCACGATCTCCACGATCCCGATGGTGACAATCAAAAGGTAGTCCCCGCGCAGATGGATAATGGGCCGGGCGACAACCGCGGCAAAGATCGCGGCCGCGACCCCGCTCACCGGGATCAGCCACAGGACCGGAATGCCCAGGGTGGTGTTTAGAATGGCCGTGGCGTATGCCCCGACAGCGAAAAAAGCGGCATGCCCCATGTGAAAAAGGCCGGTGTGCCCCAGAATGAAATTAAGGCTAAGGCCCAGAACCGCATACAAACCGATGTTGTTTAAGACATCCACCCAGTACAGGTTCAAAAAAGTGGGGCAAACAGCCATTGCCGCGGCAAAGACGGCGTATATGACATAGCTCTTGTTCATCGGCTCACACCTTTTCCGCAACCCGTTCGCCCAACAGTCCGGTCGGACGGACAATCAGGATGAGGATAAGGACAAAGAAGGCAATGGCATCCTTCCAGGCAATGGAGATATAGGCCGCTCCCATAGCCTCGATCACCCCGAGTAGAAGCCCACCGATCATGGCTCCGGGGATATTCCCTATTCCCCCCAGAATAGCGGCAATAAACGCCTTCAGCCCATACATCCAGCCCATGGTGAAATTGATCTGGCCGTAGTACATTCCGACCATTACCCCGGCCACGCCACCCAGGGCCGGACCGATAATAAATACGATGCTTATGACCCGGTTCACGTTTACGCCCATGAGCTTGGCCGCGCCCTGATCAATGGCCGAGGCCCGGATGGCCGTGCCAGTCTTGGTTTTCTGGACAAAGAGATACAGGGCAATCATCAGAACAATGGAGGCGGCCAGAATAATTATCCGAATTAGAGGGATTTCCAGGCCGAGGATGTTTACGGCCATTTTGGGCAGAATATTGTGTGGATAAACGCGGAATTTGGCCCCGTAGATAAGCATGACCGCATTCTGGAAAAAAATCGAGGCCCCCAGGGCGGAAACAACAGCCGCCAAACGGTCCGCGTTCCGGAGCGGTTTATAGGCCACCCTTTCCAGGACCACCCCGACCACGGCCACAAGCCCCATGACCATGACCGCCAGGACCAGAATGCCTACACCCAGACCGAGCTTGTCCGTGAGACCCAGGGCGGTTAGCAGTGTCAGCCCGAGATAGGCACCTATGGTAAACAGGTCACCGTGGGCAAAATTAATAAGCTTGAGCACTCCGTAAACCATGGTGTATCCAAGAGCTATGAGCGCGTATATCCCGCCTATGGCCAGACCGTTGGTCAGTTGCTGAAAAAACAGTTCCATTTTTTTCTCTTTGTCCTGGAAATTTAAGGAAAGCAAAACCCCGGACACAATTAACGCCCCGGGATGGTTTTACCACCCCGGGACGTTTCTAACTAATTGGACTGCAGGACAAAATCCCCTTGCGAATTCACCCGATACAGACGGTAGAGATCCCCGGCACGGTCTCCCTTGTCGTCAAAGGATATCTTGCCGGTCAGGCCGGGCATGTCCTTTAAATCGTTGTGCAGATATTCGGCCACCACATCCGGATCAGTGGACCCGGTCTCTTTAATGGCCGTGGTAACGGCCAGAAAGCAGTCCCCGGAGAGAACCGCCCACACTGAACCGGGCACGGAGTCGTACTTTTCCCTGTAATCAGCCAGAAACTCCTCGGCCTGCTGTGTTTGCAGATCCTGGGGCACGGGCGGGCTCAGGAAAAAGAAGTCCTCGGCTGCATCCTTGCCCGCTATCTTGACCAGATCCGGGTTGTTGGTCGCGTCCCCGCCTATAAACGGGACATCCCAATTCATTTCCTTCTTCTGCCTAAGGAGCATTCCCGCCTCCGGATAGTAGCCGGTAAAAAAGACCGCATCCGGCTTGGCCGCCTTCATTTTGGTCAAAATGGCGCTGTAGTCCCGTTCACCAGGAGTCAGGGCATCAAAAAAGACCACATTGGCCGTGCCTTGTTTGGAAAGAAGCTTTTTGGCCTCGTCCGCCAGTCCCTTGGCATAGGTAGTGTTGTCGTGCAGAATGGCCACGCGATCAAAACCCATATTCCCAATGGTCTTTACCGCCACTTTGCCCTGCTCGTCATCCCTGGGGCAGGTGCGGAAAAACTTATCCAGGCCTTTCTGGGTCAGACGGATGGCAGTAGATCCATTGGCCAGCTGGATAACATCGAACTCATCGTAAATATTTTGAGTGGCCTCGGTAACCGAGGAACCATAGGTGCCGACGACCGCGACAATATCCCGCGTGGACAGCCGCTGGGCGGCCAAAGCGGCAGTGCGCGGGTCCCCTCCGTCGTCCTCGACAAGAATCTCCACTTCCTCGCCCAACAGCCCGCCTTTATCATTAATATTTTCGGCCAAGAGCTTGACTATCTTCTCCATGTCCTGGCCCTCACTGGCCCAGGATCCGGTCAGCGGACACATGAGACCGATCTTGATGGTCCCGGCAAAAGCGGACGAGGCGACAAAAACCAGGGCCAGGGCCCCCAGAACCACCATTTGGATAGTTCTTTTCCCCATACGTTCCTCCTTGGTACAAAAATTTTCGGTTGCTGAATGCGGGCAAGGCATGGACATAAGAAGCAAGTGCTTATGTGCTCATGAAAATATTGCCTTATTCTAGTTGAAACGTCTCTATATATAAATTCAAGTTTCGAATCAATGTCTAAAACCCCTAAAATGTCCGTTTTTTAGGCAACCGGCAAAAAAAAGACCCGCCGAAAAAGGCGGGTCTTTTTTTTGAATCAAAGGAAACT
>CAZTKE010000212.1:0-2847 GCA_964614055.1 uncultured Desulfovibrionales bacterium
TTAAAATCCCTTGAAGCTTTGCTTCGTGCCGGTTCAAGTCCGGCCCCGGGCACCAGAAAATTTTTAGGGGGTTAGGTCGTTTTTAAGTACGGCCTAATCCCCTTTTTTTTGGGGATATCGATTAATCTTATTAGGCTGCCCTAAATCTCCCAATGGAGGCAAAGCTACAAAAAGTTCAAACTCTAACGTATGTCTAAATACGCTGCGACCTTAAACTTTTTTTGCTCTTTATCCGGCACCCACTTGAGTTGACTAGTAATAAAGCATGCCGAGATATATTCACTCAAGTGGGTGCCGGACTGACGCTTGGGATTTTTGAACAGCCTGCTTAATAAGGACTTTTTCAACACGTTGTTATGCACCATGGGCAAAGGTTCAATAAATTCGCATATCAATAACTACCAGGACGGACATGCGAGTTTTTCTTCCGGTTACCAGGCTGGGGAGCAAGGCAAAATCATATTTTGTCTTGACCGGCGACAAAAGCGGTTGTATTTTGTAGCCAGAAATTGAGATATAAAGGGGTAGTATATGAAGATAATAAGCGACAGGGAATTCAGGAACGAGCCGGGGAAAGTCCGCAAGGAGCTGGCAGGACAGAATGTGGTCATGACCAGCCGCGGCAGGCCTTATGCCGTGCTTTTGCCGGTGGAGGAACCGGAGAAACTGGAGGAAGTGCTGGAACTTGCGGATCGGCTCAAGGCCCAGATGGCTCTTTCTTCAGTGCGGGGCAAATCCCGGGACGCGGGACTGGATAAATTAAAGCCCGAGGATATCGACCGGGAGATTGAACAGGTTAGAAAGCAGAGAAAAGGCTCCTGATGCGGGTGGTCATTGACAGTAATGTCCTGATCTCCGGTCTGCTTAAAACGTATTCCCCTCCGGCTAGGGTGGTTGACCTGCTCTATATCGGACGTCTGAAGTGCGTCTACGACGACCGCATTCTAACGGAATATACCGAAGTCTTGTCCCGACCGAAATTCGCCGCGATAATTTCCGCAAGGGAAAGAAAGGACCTTCTGGGCTATATTGGGCGTTCCGGGTTGCACATCCTTCCCGATTCAGTCCCGGAGTTCGCATATCTCGCCCCGGATGCGGACGATCTGCCTTTTGTGCAGGCGGCCGTGTCCGGCAATGCTGAATGTATCATTACCGGCAATCTTTCCCATTTCAGTTTTTTTCAGACCAATCCCTTCAATATAAAAGTCCTGTCACCCACCGAATTTTACACCTTGATTTGCGGCGGGGCGGAGGACCGGGGTTAGAGGGCAAGCGGCAGGCCCTCCCCCGCCCGGATGAACCGGCAGAAGCTTTTAAGTACCGTCCTCTTCCGCAGTGATGGTGAATCTCCATTTGCAGTACATGTCCCGGGGATGGTGATCCGGCGGGGCAAAGATGCATTCCACGCTTATCCGGGGATCGATCTCCCGGGCAAAGGCAGAGAATTCGCCGTGGTGCATGGCCTTGCATTTGTATTCGCCCAAGCCGTGCTTTTTGCGCCCCTCCTGGGCTGGACAGGAAGGAACGCTTAAAATCAATTCCCCGGCAGAGCGCTCCAGGCGGTAGTCGACCATCATGGTCCAGGCGAAGAGGTCAAAGGCCTGCAAAAAGCCGTCAAAGCCTGTTTTTTGAATGTTGAAGCGCTTTTTTATGTCCCGGGCCGCGAGCTTGCCCACCTTGGCCCAGACTTCGGCGTTTAGGTCTTCGGCAGCGGCCAGTTCGAAGCGGTTCTCGGTAAAGATGAACCAGAAGGCGTCTGTCAGGCGCAACTGCCAAAGGAGTGAGCGGACAAGCTCCTTTAGCTGGGCATTGGTCAATTCATCCAGATTCTGTCCGGGCATTATACCTCCCTTGTTTTTATTCGATCATCCAGCGAGCATAGTAGTATTATGCTGTTAATGTTTGGGATTTGTACATTTGGGTGTCAATATCATAGGAAAAAGGGCCAGGATCGGGCTGATCTTGTGGGGTGTTTTTTCAGGTACATAGAGACCGGACCAGGGGGACAGAAAATAAAAGGGCGAACTTATCAACTCAAAATTTCGTCCAGATTGGATGCGGCCGACAGTAATTGGCGATCAAGGGTAAGTAAATCAGCACCAAGAAAATAGGCTGTGCCAGCGATGATTGCATCCGGGAGCTTGATTCTCCGAACGCGGCGCAATGTAATCACTATATTTTCAATTTCCCTAGTGAGAGGTACATATCGAAGCTCAGTCAAGCGCTCTTTGATAAGTTGTTCTTCCTGGGGCGTGATGTCGGGAAAACCAAGAAGTTCCATTCTGGTTATGGCGCTCAGCCCGCAACAATCCGAAGAGATATTCCGGTCGGCTATCATTTCCATAACCCGCTGATCCCGTTTTAGAAGCCCTAGGATGAAATTGGTGTCCAGGAGGAATTTAATTCCACTCATCGCGCAATTTTTCTTGGATCTCCACAGGATCACCGCTAAAGATGCTTGAGTGTTCCAAACCGCCGGCTAGGTCGAGAAGGTTTTGTTCTCGGGGGGTGTTTTGCTGGGACTCTCTCTGGCGCAAAAAATCACCAAACTCCAGCCATAAGAGCAGTGAATCCGGGGAAAGGTGTGATTCGATTTCTTTTAGGCGTGTTTTTATGGCTTGCATATACCTCTTCTCCGTTTTTGCGATTTTCCTATCAATATATTACTCATATCTTGGGTTGGAGGCAAGAGGTGCAAGTTGGTCCGGGCAGGAGATATTTTTTTATTCCCACCAAGTATGCTTTAACCTAACGTTTTGAAAACAAGGGGAAAATGCATGTCTTTATTATGATCCGGGCCGGCCTTTTTCGTCCCAGCCGCGTAGACGGTAATAGTCGGCGATCATC
>CAZTKE010000213.1:0-2827 GCA_964614055.1 uncultured Desulfovibrionales bacterium
CCACATACACCCCGACAAACAGCCCCACGACAAGCCGCAGGACCTTGTCCGCCATGAGCCAGCCGGTGTTGAAGAAGTATTTTTTGAAGCCCTTGTGTTGAAAGGCGGTTTTAATTTTGGATAGGAGCAAGTGGTTATGTTTTTATGTTTTATGTGGTTATGTGGTTAAGGGCTAATGCGTTGTTTGATGGTTGATGCAGCTTTATGGAGCATGGCGGATATGTGTTTCAGCTCTGCAACAAGTCCACTGACGGTTTTCTTGTCCAATAAACCGGCTTCTCCGGCGATTTACAGTTGCGTTCGCAGTTCCGCTGCCGAGCCTTTTGTGATGTGCAGAAAGCGGACATATTCCTATTTTTGTACATTGTTTTTTGCTGGAGCATACCATCCATGACGTTCAAATTTGAACAGTATTTTTCATAGGCGGATGGCAAAAAAATGTCAACATAGGAAGCCAAACCAAAACTATTGAGGTGCGGGCGGCGGAGAAGAACATCTTTTTTACGTTTTTCCCGCCTTGAGAAATCATAAAGCTTATCCACCCCTTGCGCAGTAGCACCTATTCATATATGAAACTCAGACGATCCGACTTTAGGCCTACTTCAGCCCGGGCGAAATATTTCTTTATCCATTCGCACCGCCGAAGTGCCCAAATATTCCTGTCCCACGACTATAACACATTGGACTTGTATCACTCACTGAAAAACGCAAACCGGAATTAAAAAATGTACTTTACCGACCAGGAATAAGCCAGATATGTACACTCAGTTAAAGAACCCAAAATTTTATCTGGTGTTTGTAGCGGATGCGGTTTTAATCGCCCTGTCCCTTATCTCGTCCTATCTAATCCGGTTTGATTTTTCCCTGCCCCCGTCCCATCTTGCCGCACTGAAATCCATCCTGCCCATTGCACTCGCCATAAAGCTGGCGGTCCTTTTCGGATTCGGACTGCATCGGGGTATGTGGAGATACACCGACCTCCGCGATTCCTGGCGCCTTTTTCAGGCTTCAATAGTGTCCTCCCTTATCCTGGTGGCCTATGTTTCTTTTATCCATTCCTTCCAGGGATTCCCCAGGTCAATATTTATCATCGACTGCATATTCACTTTTTTTCTTACCGGCGGGTACCGGATAAGCATCCGCACATTTTTTCGATACATGGAAAACTACCGCGTGGGCAACATACTTCCGCTCAAGGTCTATGCCCGCCGCAGGAGCAACTTGACCAACGTCCTTATAATCGGAGCCGGGGATGCCGGGGAAAAACTTTTACGGGAGATAATCGAAAACCCTGTTTTGGCCTATAACGTGGTCGGGTTCGCGGATGATGATCCGGGAAAGAAAAACAGGGCTCTGCACGGAGTGCCGGTTCTGGGTCCAGTAAACGATATGCCGGGCATAGTCAGCCGTTATGCGGTGCAGGAAATTTTTATCGCCCTGCCTTCTGCAACCGGGCGGCAAATGCGTCGGATCGTGGAGCAATGCAAGGAAACCGGCCTAACGTTCAAGACCCTGCCCGGACTGGGGGAAATAGTCGAGGACAAGGTCAGCGTCCGTGATCTGCGGGAAGTCAACTATCAGGATCTTTTGGGCCGGGAGCAGGTCAATCTGGATAAGGCCGGTATTGAACATTATTTAAGAGGAAAAACAATCCTGGTAAGCGGGGCCGGGGGATCGATCGGCTCCGAACTCTGCCGCCAGATCGCTCGCTTCGATCCGGGAAAATTGGTCCTGGTCGATTCCTGCGAGGCCAATATGTACGGCCTGCAGATGGAGCTTTTGCAGGAGATGGGTATACAAAATTTTGTCTCTGTTCTGGGGCAGATCCAGGACAAGGATTTAATGGAAAGGATTTTTAAAGCCCACGCCCCGGATGTGGTCTTTCACGCAGCGGCATACAAGCATGTCCCCCTTCTGGAGGAAAATCCCTGGCAAGCGGTTACCAACAATATAATCGGCAGCCGAGTGCTTATGGAGACAGCGGCCAGACACAATGTACACAAGTTCGTGGTTGTTTCCACGGACAAGGCGGTACGCCCCACAAATGTCATGGGTGCCAGCAAGCGCATGACCGAGATTATCATGCACTACATGAACGGAAATCAGGGCCGAACCGCTTTCATGGCTGTACGTTTCGGGAATGTGGTGGGCTCCTCCGGGTCGGTTATTCCGCTTTTTGAACGTCAGATCAAACGCGGCGGACCACTGACTGTTACCCACGAGGAAGTGACCCGTTTTTTCATGACCATTGAGGAGGCCTCGCAACTAATCCTTCAGGCGGGCGCTCTGGGGGAGGGAGGAGAAATTTTCATCCTGGATATGGGAACTCCGGTCAAAATCATGGACATGGCCCGGGATCTCATCCGTCTGATGGGCAAAGTCCCGGATGAAGATATTGCAATCAAGGTCGTGGGGCTTAGACCCGGGGAAAAGCTTTACGAAGAGCTGATAACCAGGGGGGAAGGCATAGTCCAGGCGGGTCACGAAAAAATCATGGTTCTCAAGCCGGAAAACCAGTCCACGATCTGGAACGGAGATTTCAGTCACAAAATGACCGAAGCCCTGCAAGAACTGGAAAAAAGTGCGGCGGAAAAAGATGGTGAACAGATACGCCGAATACTTAAATCCATAATCAACGAATATTCCCCGGCTTCTTCCCGGACCACCCTTTGCAGCTAGGCGGCGAAGCCGTATCCCCTTTAATAAAAGGGGTTCGTCTCAAGAATTTGTGCAAAACATTTTATATTTTTGCTGAATCAAGATACTGGATTACCCGGTCCGTCATTCCTGGCCCCGAACAGGAACGGGTAATGACGAATGGTGGATA
>CAZTKE010000214.1:0-2821 GCA_964614055.1 uncultured Desulfovibrionales bacterium
ATCTTCCCAGGCCCCGGTTTCAGCTCATGTTTTTCTCCAGGACCCGGATCAATTCACCACCGTCCACCGGCTTGGAAATATAATCGTCCATCCCCGCGGCCAGGAATTTTTCCCGGTCCCCGGCCATGGCATAGGCGGTCAGGGCGATTATGGGGATGCCGGCATTCTGGGATACTGGAATGCTGGCATGCGGCGATTGGGAAACACCCTGTCCCGAATCTCCTTCCCGCATAGCGTCCCGCTCCATTTCCCTTATTTTTTTCGTGGCCTCTACCCCGTCCATAACCGGCATCTGGATATCCATCAAAACGCAGTCAAATCCGCCGCTATCCAGCTCTAAAAGGGCCTCCCGGCCGTTTTGGGCAGTTTTTACCGTACACCCGGAATTCTTCAGGAATTTATTGATCACCATCTGCGTGGCTGAATCATCATCCGCAAGAAGGACCCGTTTTCCGGCCAGAGGCTGCTCGGCTCCGGATGCGGCGGTTTTCTCCGCCTCCCGGGGCAATTCCTCCGGCACGGCAAGGGAGAGGCTCACATATACTGTAGTCCCAGTACCCTCCCGGCTGTCTATGGCCATGGTCCCGTGCATGAGGCGGACAATCCTTTTCACCAGGGCAAGGCCCAGACCGGCCCCTTCAAATTCCCGGGTGTAAGCTGAACCGGAATCATTGGCCTGACTGAAGGTCTCCAGGACCCGGCTTAATTGCTCATCCGGGATGCCCTGACCGGTATCCCGGACCGAAAAAAGCATCCGGCACTGCCCGGGTGCGATCTCGGACAATCTCCAGACCTGCACCTGCACCCGTCCCCCGGAGGTATATTTGCAGGCGTTGCCGGCCAGGTTGAACAGGATCTGGGTCAGGCGGGTATCGTCCCCTATCAGTCTTTGCGGGACGGAATCCTGGATATCAACGCTCAAGGTATTTTTGTTCTTGTTGCACACCTGGGTGAATATATCCCGGATGGAGTGCATTACCTCCCGTAATTCAAACTCCCTTTGCCTGATCTCCAGCTTATCCGCCTCTATCCGGCTCAGATCCAGAATATCGCTCAAGAGTCGATTCAGTCGGTCCGTGGATTTGACGGCCAGGTCTATATATTCCCTTTGCTCCTCATCCAGGGGCGTGTCCCGCACAAGCTGAAGCATGCCCAAAATTCCGTTTAAAGGGGTCCTTATCTCGTGGCTCATATTGGCCAGAAACTCGGATTTGGACTTGTTGGCCACCTCGGCCTTTTCCTTGGCCCGCAAAAGGGCCTTTTCCGAGCGCTTGCGCCGGATTATGCCCCACATTCCTTCCATGAGCAGGGTCAACTGCCGGATGTCGGCGGCGTTATACTCGCTTTCCTTGTTGGCCACCCCGGCCACCAGGACTATTTTGTCCCCGTCGAAAATGGGTACGTTCATATGCCTTATGATGGGTACATGACCCTCGGGACATCCTCTTCTCTGCGGATCGGTCCGGTAATCGTTGGAAATGACCGGCTCTCTCCGGCGCACCGCCTCCCCCCACAACCCGGTCTTCTCCAGGGGATAAACAAGAGGCTTGTCTCCAACCCCGCATTTCCGCATTGCCTTTCTGGACCAGCTGTGCATGGTGATCTTGCTCTCGCTGGCGCTAAGAAAGGCCAGATATCCGATATCGCTTCCAGTCAGGCGCACCGCCTCTTCCAGGGCGAAATCGGTAAGCTCGGCCGTGGGGCTGGATATCATTTTGCCCAGCTTAACCAGGGCGTTCAGGCGGGACTCGTTCAGGCGTATTTCCTCGTCCGCCTTTTTCTGCCTGATGATGTCCCAGATCACGTCCGCCAGGTAATAAAGTCTTTCCTTTTCCTTTTCCGTGTAATACCCGGCCTTGTTTCCCACCCCGAGAATGGCCTCTATCCTGCCTTCCCGGAACACCGGGACCACCATTTGCCGGGTTACCGGGGCGTGTCCCCGGGGCAGACCTTTTTTGTGCTTCAAGGAACTGTAGTCATTGTGGATTATCGGTTTTTTCTCCCGGATGCAGTCCACCCACACCCCGGCCTGATCCACCGGATAGTGCCTGCCCTTGCCCCCGGCCCGGCAAAACTCCTGCAGAGTCCGGGTCGACCACTGCTGCAGGGAAAGCGTCTTTTGGTCCTCGTGCACGAAATGGAAAAAGCCTATGGGGCTGTCCATCAGGGCGCAGACTTCGTCCAGGGCCTTGCGCATAAGCTCGTTCAGGGAATGGGCCGGGGAATATTCGATCAGATCCAGGCGGAGCCGGGTTGTCCGCCCGGCAAAATATTCCTCGGTCACGTCCCTAAAGGCCACAACCACTCCGGTGATCTCGCCCTGATCATTTCGGATCGGGGAAGCCGAATCCGCGATCTGATACTCCCGGCCGTCCCTGGCGATGAGGACCGTATGATTGGCCAGCCCCTGGACATTCCCGGTCTCAAACACTTTTTGCACCGGGTCCGTACCCGTTTCCCGGGAATGGGAGTTTACTACCCTGAAAATCTCGGAAAAATGTCTACCCCGGGCCCGGGAAAAATCCCATCCGGTCAGGTGCTCGGCCACGGAATTCATGCGCGTGATCCGGCCCTGTATATCCGCAGCGATAACCGCGTCCCCGATGGACTCGAAAGTAATGCGCAGATTCTCTTCGCTCTTTTTCCGGGCATCTTCGCTCATTGCCCGGGCCACGATCTGCCCTATGAGCCTGGCGGAGATGCCCAGCCTTTTCTTGGCCAGATCACTCAAGAATTCGGGGCGGGGCTGATACGCCCGGGCGGTTTGATCAAGTTCCCGTTCGCTTACCTGATAAAGCTCAGCCAGTTCCCGGATTTTGTC
>CAZTKE010000215.1:0-2819 GCA_964614055.1 uncultured Desulfovibrionales bacterium
TTCTGCCGGTCAGCAAACATGAACCTGTACACGGTAAGGGCCAGATAATTGCATATAAGGGCAAGCAGGGGATAGACCAGACTCAGCCAGTACCGCCCGGAGGCAAACAGACCGTAGTTGCCCAGGACGTATCCGGTCCCGGCGGCGACAAATCCGGCCAGGGACAACACCGGGTTCAGGCGCCACAAGAAAAGCAGGGCCAATAGCCCCATGCAGGACACAGCCGCGAGATCAAAAAGCGGGGCCCAGTTGGGCCGAGCTATATAATCGCCGTTCAGGATCTGATCCAGCACAGTGGCCTGGATTTCCAGCCCGGGATAGGCCACGCCCACCGGAGTGACCCGCAGATCAAAAACCCCCGGGGCGCTCACCCCTACAAGCACATACCTGCCCTTTAGACTGTCCGGGGAAAAATCTTTCTTCAGCACCTTCCAGGCCGGAACAGTGGGAATGGTCCCGGCCGGACCGCGAAAATCAACAAGCATTCTGCCCTGCTCGTCCGCGGGCACGTGATATTCCCCAACATTTACCCCCATTATCCCGGCCGAGGACATCTCTATGGAGGCCACCTGTGTTGTATCGGAAAACCCGGCCACAGCCGCGGCCAGCGGGGCATAGTATTTCCCGTCGTGTTCCAGGACCAGATTATAGCGGCGTATGGTCCCGTCCACATCCGGAATCACGTTGAAAAAGGCCTGGGCATGCGCGGCCCGGGACAAAAGCGGGATATTGGTCCTGGCCTTGTATCCCACAGGCACGGTGGGAGTGACTGCCCGGTCCCGGCCGATCACCTTTTGCACCGGATATGCGGCCGCGTTTTTCAGGGTATTTTCCCCGGATTCTGTTCCCGGATCGAGATTAAAATAATACCCCAGTACATGCGGGACATCGGATCCGGCCAGGGCCCGGGCCAGATCCAAATCCGGACTGGCCGCTTCAAGCCTGTTTTTTAGGTAGGTCACCAGTTCGGGGTTGGGCAAAAGGCCCAGTTTTTTCGCATTCCGGGCCAGAAGGGCCAGCTCCTGCCGGGCCTGCGTCTTCTGGGGGTCAAAAAAACTGATGTCCAAACCCACGGCCCGGGGAGCACAGGCATCTATACCCCGGATCAACTCGGCCATAACCGACCTGGACCACGGCCAGCGACCGATTTCTTCCAGGCTTTTTTCGTCCACGGCAACCACAGCAGCTTTTCCGGAGACCGGGAGCCGTCCCCTGGCCTTTAGGCGCAGATCATACGTCTTAAGCTCCAGGACGTGCAAAAATTCGGGATTTAAAAAATAGGCCCAGAAAACAAGAAAGGTTATGCTCAGAGTGATAAGGACAGGTGCCAGCCGCTTTAGCCGGTCCGGGCTGCTCATTTTTCCGCCGCCATACTGGCCCGGACCCGGAACTCGCATTCAAACCAGTCCGCTGCAGCTACCCCGGAGTCAATCAGCTTGGTCTTTTGCACTTTTTTCAGAAAATCCAGGAGAAATATCCGAAAGTCCGTGCCCCCGGACATGTCCCGGATATAGTAATCGGCAAGCTTACCCCTGCTGTCGGTCTTGAAAACCACTATTGCATATCCCGGAGCCGAAGGATTCATGCCCTCCCATATCTCCAGGACCCCGGTTTTGTATGCCTTGAGCCTGGCCTGCAGCTTAGGATCGTCAACACAGACGCGGTGCGGGGAGGTCCGGGAATTTCCGTCGCTCAGCGCCGCCCGGGCGGCCAGCTCCGGGATACGCGGGTTCTTGTTCGCGCCCCTTTCCCGGATAACCTCACGGCGCAGTTTGTTCATCTTGGTCAGTTCCAAAAAGAGATGATCTTCGGCCGGATTGTGCATCCGGGGGCTTGCAGGATCGTTATCCGGCATCCAACAGGCAGCGGCCAGGGAAAGCATGAAAAAATGGACCAAAATGGAGCCCAAAAACCCGAAAAGCAAAAGACGCGGGTTTTCGCTCTTTATCTGTTTACGGGCTTCTTTGCGCATAGGTCCTCTTGGGTCTTATCCCGGCCGCAAAAAAATGGGGGTTCGGCGTTTAATATGGATTTATTCGCCTGATCCTATTGGCAGAGCCCAATACTTCAGCCGGCCTCACTCCTTGCCGTTCCCCCTGGTCCACCAGGAGTGGTCGGCCAGGGAGAACCACCACTCCGAGGGATGGGTATCCAGGATCTGCCGGGCCAGCCTTCGGCCGCTTTCGGTGCGCAGCCTCTCCACCGCACAGTCCAGCCATTTGGCTGCGGCCGGATTTCCGCTTTCCAGTTGTTCTTTCAACTCCAGGATAAAATCCAGCTGATCCGCATCCTGGGCCAGTTTGGATTCCAGGGACTCAGCCTCTTCCAGCTCGAAAAAAAACTTTTTTATCTCTTCTTCAATGCCGACGCCTTTAAGCGCATCCTCAAGGGCCCGCGTCTGGTCCGCGGTATTGTACAGGCGGTTTACATAGTTGAAGTCCCCGGTCCTGGTTTCGTGCATATCATGAAACAGGCACATGACAAGGATTTTATACTTATCCCCCCCGTTCAGGTCGGCCAGGACCAGTCCAATGACAGCGGTCCTAAAGGAATGCTCGGCCACGTTTTCCTTGCCGCTGCCCAAAAATTGATACCCGGTCCGGGGCGTTTTCTTGAGCATGCCCACTTCGAAAAAGAAATCCGCCAGCCTTTTCCAGTCCGCATTTTCCCCGCTCATATACAAATCAGGTCCTGTATTCCGCGTTTATGCTCACGTATTCATGGGAAAGATCCGAGGCCTTCAGCTCATATTCTCCCGGTCCCTGCCCCAGTTCGACTTTCAAATATACATCCGTGCCGGACAGGAAACGGGCAAAAAC
>CAZTKE010000216.1:0-2802 GCA_964614055.1 uncultured Desulfovibrionales bacterium
GGCGGCGATGTTTTTTTGCAGTCCGGCCCGGTCCCGGTAGGTGCGGGCGCTTTTGTCAAAGTTTTTGCTTATCCTATCCCGCACCCATCCACCTCGTGATTTCCGTTTCCGGGAAGAAATGGCCGGACTGGGCGACATGGAAGCGGTTTACCCAGGCCTCGGGCCAGTGTGTCCTTTCCTTTTTGAAATTGACAATGCGGTCGCGGCTTGCCCGGACCAGGGTCATATTTGGGGGCGGCTTTTGGGGGAGTCCGGTTTTGGATTGGCGCAAAAACTCAAGTCCTTTCGCGAGACTTTCAAAGTCCATATTTATTATGGACGTTTTTTTTATCCCGCATTTGGTCCAGAAATCGTTTATTATCTTTTCGGGCCTTTCGCGCATTCCTTTTTGCATGTCCTCTAGCGCCCATGTGGGGACCGAGTTCGGGAGATGAAGAAACGGGGCCAAAAGGACAATTTCCCTGTCCGGCCACAGCTCGGGGTGCTTGAGAACGATATGCGCTCCGGTGGACCAGGCGATTACGCGGGAAAATTTTTCCCTTAGTTGGAGGACTATATCTTCTTCCGCGTGGGGCAGAAAGGGGGCGATAAAAGCGCATCCCGCGTTCAACCCCGGAAACAATGCACGCGGCCCGGCCCAGCCGGAGATAAAAAGCGTGTTTTCAAGCAATTTATCTGCGCTCCTTGCCCAGTTGCAAAAAGGCGTTTTTAAGCATGTCCAGCTCGTTTGCGGTCATATCCGCGCGCAGGGACAGTCGCAGCCTGGCCGTGTTTTCCGGGACCGTGGGTGGACGGATGGCCGGGACGAAAAGTCCTTTTTCCCGGAGGAAGCCGGATGCATCCAGGGTTTCCCGGTTCGCTCCGATTATAACCGGAATGATCTGGGAGTCCCCGGAACCGGAAGCAAATCCCTGTTCTCTCAGGAATCCGGCCATTTCCCGGCTAATTTGCAAAAGTTTTTCCCCTTCCTCCGGATGTGCAAGGACGTGCTCCACTGCGGCCAAACCGGCCCCGATAACAGCCGGGGGCAGGGCGGTGGAATAAATAAACGCCCGGCCGGTGGTGGTTATAAGGCGGATGAGATCCTTTTTCCCGGCGATATATCCGCCGTGCGAGCCCAGGGCCTTGCTGAAGGTGCCCATGTGCACGTCCACTTCGGAAGAGAGGCCCATCTCCGCGGCCAGGCCCCGGCCCCGGCCGAAAATCCCGGTGGCGTGGGCCTCGTCCACGACCAGGAGAGCGCCATGCTCCCGGCAGAGGCGGACGATATCCTCAAGCGGGGCCAAATCTCCGTCCATGCTGAAGACCGTGTCGGTGATAATGATCTTTTCGGCATGATCTTTGTATTTGTTGAGTTGATGAGAGAGGTGCTCCACGTCCAGATGCCGGTAGCGGACGTGCCTGCACCTGGACAGAATGCAGCCGTCCACAATGCTGGCGTGATTCAGTCTGTCCGAGAACACGGCTGTCTTCCGCCCGGCCAGGGCGGTCAAGATGCACAGGTTGGCCGCGTATCCGGAGCCGAGCACCAGTGCCGATTCCTGGTCCTTTAGCCGGGCGGTTTCTTTTTCCAGTTCGGTATATAAACGGTATTGTCCGCTTACGAGCCTGGAGGCGCCGCTGGAAGTACCAAACTCTTGGATCGCCTCGATAGCCGCCCGGGATAATTCCGGTCTTCCGGCCAAACCCAGGTAGTTGTTCGAAGCCAGGTTCAGGCACTTGTCCGGGCCGCAAGAGAGCCACAAATCCGCCCCGTGGTCCACATCGGACGGAATAAGGCGCAGACTGTTCTTTGCCCGGAGCTTGTCCAGGGTTTTGTGGATACGCTTAAGCATTTGCGGTGTTTTGCAGTTTTAGGGTCAGGGCTTTGTCCCGGGCTTGCCCTTTTTCCGGCTGAAAGTTATTTGACGGAGGAATTATGCATATCGAAAAAACCGATTTCCCCGGCCTCGTAGTGATCACCCCGCGGGTATTTCAGGATGAGCGGGGGTTTTTTACCGAGTTCTACAACCGCCGCAGTTTTGAAGAGGCCGGTATAAACCCGGAGTTTGTTCAGGATAACCATGCCTTGTCCAGGCGTAAAGGGGTTTTGCGCGGCCTGCATCTGCAGATTCCCCCGCTTGCCCAGGCCAAGCTGGTCCGGGTCACCCGTGGGTCTGTATACGACGTGGTTGTGGATCTGCGGGCCGGGTCCCCTACGGCCGGGAGGTGGTTCGGGATCGTTCTTTCCGCGGACAATTTCCGACAGGTTTTCATCCCGGAAGGTTTTGCCCACGGCTATCAGGTCCTGGAGGACAATACCGAGTTCATGTACAAGGTAAGCGGTTTTTACAGCCCGGAGCATGAGCGGGGTATTTATTGCTTTGATCCGGACCTGGGGATAGATTGGCCCTTGTCCGAGCCTATCCTTTCCGAGAAAGACAAAACATTGTCCGCTTACCGGGTTTTTGTTTCTCCGTTCGTTTGGTCGGGGAAAAAATGAACCTCAAGTGAATATGCCGTTCAAGATTTGAAAAAACGGAGTAAAAGTATGGAACCCACAGACGGGGCGTACGCAATTGTCCTGGCCGGAGGGTCCGGGACCAGGCTCTGGCCCATGTCCAGGACTCTTTTCCCCAAACAGCTCCTGAAGCTGAACGGGGACGTTACCCTTTTGCAGCAAAGTGTGAAAAGGGTTCTGGATATTTTGCCCGCGGAGAGAATATTCGTGGTCACCAATGAGGAGCACGTGTTCGAGGTCCGCAGCCAGCTCTCCGAACTGGATAAATCCCTTGACTCGCAGGTCTTGAGTGAGCCAGTGGG
>CAZTKE010000217.1:0-2798 GCA_964614055.1 uncultured Desulfovibrionales bacterium
CTTATTGTCCATACCCTTACCTGGAGCCCGGAAGTCCCAGAAAAAGGGAAGTAGGGGAAGTGGTCGAGGAAATGGCCGGTCTAAACAGGCTTTACCGGCCGGAACAATTCTTTTTCGTGGATTCGGTATTCAACGACCCCGGGGGGCATTACCTGGAGCTGGCCGAGGAAATCCTGCGCCAAGGCGTAAAAATCAAATGGTCGGCCTTTTTTCACCCCACCGCGACCAGATCCGAGGATCTAAAACTTTTATGCCGGGCCGGGCTGCAATGCATAGAGCTCGGGACGGACGCCTCCTCGGATACCACCCTGAAAGGCCTGAACAAGCCGTTTGACATGGACACGGTCTTTTCCTTTCAGGAAAAATGCACCGGGCTTAAAATACCCTGCGCCCACTTCGTCATCTTCGGCGGACCGGGGGAGGATATGGACACGGTAAGGGAAGGAATCGACAACCTGAACCGGCTGGATAAATGCGTGGTGTTCCCTTTTTCCGGAATAAGAATCTTAAAGAACACCCCGCTCTATGAACAATCCGTGCGCGAAGGCTTCCTCGCTCCCGAGGATTCGCTTTTGAGGCCGAGATTCTATTTCTCCCCCCGCGTAGATCCCAAGGAAATGAACCGGGAACTGGAAAAGGGATTCGCCGGTCGCAGCGACCGCATATTTCCGCCGTCGCAGGGCATGGACAGGATGCATGTCATGCGCAACTTCGGCTACAAGGGCCTTTTATGGGACAAATTGATCCGCTTTTAAAAGACGCGATGCTCATGGTCATTCCGGTGTACAACCACCCGGAAACCATCCGCTCCGTGGCCGAAGCCGCCCTTGAAACCGGATTTGAAGTCCTGGTCGTGGACGACGGCAGCAGCCGAGAGGTCGCCCCGTTGCTTGCCGATCTGGATGTGCGGGTGATCCGGCATGCCCGGAACAGGGGCAAGGGCCGGGCGATCCTCACCGCGGCCGAGTATGCCCGGGAAAAGGGCAAAACCCATATCGCCACCGTGGATGCGGACGGACAGCACGAGCCAAAAGAGATTTTAAAACTCATCCCGGAGGTGGAACAGGACCCTTCGGCCCTAGTGGTCGGGGTAAGACGATTTCCGGAAGAAAACGTCCCCGGGGCCTCCAGATTCGGCCGTGCGTTTTCCAATTTCTGGCTGCGGGTGCAGACCGGGAAAAAGCTGCATGACGTACAAAGCGGCTTCAGGGTCTATCCGGCAGGTGTCTTAAATACCCTGAAAACAAGGGAAAACGGCTACGCCTTTGAAGTGGAAATTTTGGTCCGGGCGCTCTGGGCCGGGTTCGACGTTCGCGAGGCAAGGATAAGCGTGCATTATCCCCATCCGGACAAGCGCGTATCGCATTTTGATAAATTCAAGGATAACCTGCGCATATCCATTCTAAACACCCGGCTGACCACGCGGGCGATACTGCCCCTGCCGCACCGGCAGTACACCACGGACAAAAAACAGAACATAAGCCCGCTGCATCCGCTTAAATCCCTGCGGCTGCTTCTGGAAAAGGAGAACACCCCGCTCAAATTATCCGTATCCGGCGGACTCGGGGTCTTGATCGGGGCCCTGCCCATATTCGGGCTGCACTATATAAGCGTTATGTTCTTGACCGGATTCTTTCGCCTGAACAAAATCGCCGCCCTGGCCACCAATCAGCTGTGCATGCCCCCTTTCGTCCCCGCCCTGTGCATCGAGGCCGGCTACTTTATGCGCCACGGGGAATTTTTGACCGAGGTCTCCCTGCAGACCCTGGGCCGGGAGGGCTTTTACCGCCTGTGGGAATGGCTCCTCGGCTCCCTTGTCCTCGGCCCGATTTTTTTTATACTTATTTTTTCCCTTACCTTTGTTTTGTCCAAAGTGGTCCAGAAAAAGCTGCTCGGGTCAAAATAACTCAAATATTGGGCTCTCGCTCATAACACTGCCCCTCGGCCGCCGGATGGTGATTATCAAATGAAGTAATTCCGCCGGACTCTCAGGTGCCGCAGAAGGTGCGCGTAACCACCTCGTGCGCCTCCGGCGGTCCGGCGTACTGGTGAAGGTCTTTATTTTTAGTCCATGGATCTTTACCTACTTCAAGCATCTCAAAAAATACACTGTCGTCACCAGCGTAAGATGACTCTATGGCCCGTTCAACCTGGTGATTTCTCGGGATGTAGAGGGGATTAACGCTGTTTAAACTATCAATGTCAAAAGAAAGATCTTTCCACCTGGAAATGAAATGCTCCAAATCAGGGCTTACCGGGTAAAAATCCGTTTGCCCGTTGTAGAGTTCAGGCAGGTACCTGAAAGCCAAGGTAAAATCCAGCTGCTCCTTTTCCAGATAGTCCAGAAAAAGTGTTGCAACTTCGGATGCGGCGGATACTTCATCGGCATTTGCGGAACTGCGAGACTTGGTCTCTTCTGTTGAATTGTCAGCGGCTGTCACACCCAATTTGGCCGCCATTTTCCGCTCCCGCGCCGCTTTAAAATAATCCGGACTATCCCGGAGAGCCCCGGTCAGCATATCAACCGCCCTTTTTTCGTCACTGTCCATAAGCGGGACAAAGCATTCCGCAAGGCGATAGATATTCCAAAGGGCGATTGGGATTTGATTTTCGTACGAATATCTGCCGCCCTGGTCAATTGAGCTGAATACTTTATTATAGGAAAAATCATCCATAAATGCACAAGGGCCGTAGTCAATGGTAATACCCACAGCCGAAAAATTATCCGTATTCATTACTCCGTGTATAAATCCCAGAGCAAGCCAGGATGCAATTAGTTCCGACTGTCTCTGGGTAAG
>CAZTKE010000218.1:0-2789 GCA_964614055.1 uncultured Desulfovibrionales bacterium
TGCCCGGGCCGGGGATAACGGCATGGAGCTGCAGGGTTTTGTCCTGGGCAACAATAACGCCACAGCGGAGATCAGCTTTGGTCTGCATTTCACGCATCCCGCGGAGATAATCAAGGCCCTGGACGAAGGCGAAACCATGGAGCTTTTTTGCAGGGCGGATCTGCACCGCATTCGCAGTTTTATATGGGACGAGCGCATCGGGGAAGGCACCTACACCTGTGTCTTGTACAAGGATATGCTCAAGGGCAGGTATGTCCTGGAATGTCCGCAGGGGAACAAGGTGTTGCAAAGCGAGCAGGGAGATGTGTTTTTGAGCCGCTTAAATCGTATCCGCATTCCCCTTTGCCCCTGGGGGGAGATATCCGGGGGAGAAAAATATTCCGTTACCCTGGAGGCGGAATTGAAAGTGGAGGGAATTCCGGACTGGATCAGGAATACCTTGTTTTTCTGGTCCTGGGACATGGTGGAGCCGGTTTATTGCGAGATGCAATTTGACTATTGATTTTTGTTTTCCGGGATAAAAAGCCGAATATGAGTGATACATCGATCAGAGTCGCGGAAGAGGAAACCAGAGAGAGGAAAAAGAGGCAAAGGGAGATATTCCTGGCCCTTATCGGGGTCGGGGTTATCGCCGGGCTTTCCTGGGTAGAGCTGAAATATTTCGGGGTAAACTCCTACCTGTTCCTGGGCCTTTTCAATTTGAACATCATCCTTTTGCTTGTGGTCCTTTTGCTTGTTCTGCGCAACGTGTTCAAGCTGGTTGTGGAGCGCAAACGCAAGGTACTCGGGTCCAGGCTGCGATCCAGGCTGGTGTTCATATTCATGCTTTTGTCCATTGTTCCCACCTTGCTCATGTTTCTGGTTGCCGTCCGTTTTGTCCAGACCTCGGTTGACTACTGGTTCAAGTCCCAGGTGGAGAGTTCCATGCAGCAGGCCCTGGAAGTGGGCCAGGCCTTTTACAATACCGCCAAGCAGGACCTGGAGAACAAGGCCGGGATCATCCTGAACCAGATCCGGGAGAAGGAGTTTTTGTGGGGCGGGACGGGCATGGATGAACTTTTGGCCCAAAAGCGGGAAGAATATGATCTGAGTCTTTTGGGCGTGGTCAGTCCGGGGATGAATGAACAGAACTGGCATGAATCCGCGGAATGGGAAAATAATTGGCCCCAGATGCGCGAGGAGGTCCCCTGGAAGGAAATGCAAAAGGATCCGGAATACTGGACCGGGCTGTGGCCCAGCAAAAAAGGTGATCTGGTCCTGGGGGTCAAGCCGGTGGACGAGGGCAAGAGCGGATATTTGATCCTGGGCTCCACCCTGAGACAGGACGTTTTGGCCAAGCTGGACGGAATTGTCCGCGGGGTGGAGGAGTACAGGCAGCTCAAATCCCTCAAGTATCCCTTGAAAGTTGCCCTGTACACCATTTTGGGGATCATGACCCTGCTTATTATCCTGGGATCGATCTGGTTCGGATTCAAGGTGGCCAAGGAGATATCCGCCCCGGTTCAGGCACTGGCCGCGGGCACGCAGAGGATCGCCCGCGGAGATCTGGATGTCCGTCTGGAGGATCAGTCCGATGACGAGCTCGGTCTTCTGGTTCGCTCCTTTAATTCCATGGCCGGGGACCTGCAGGAAATGCAGGCCAGCCTTACCCGGGCCAACGACAAGCTGGCCGCCCAGAATCGAGAGCTGGAGGCCCGGGGAGAATACATGCAGGCGGTTTTGGACAATATAACCGCCGGGGTTATTTCCCTGGATCCCAAGGGGCGCATCTCCACGGTGAACAAGGCGGCGGAATATATTTTGGGCATTGAGGCCCAGCGCATTGTGGGTGCCGCTCCCAATGATCTGGTCCGCTCCGAATATGCCCAGATGATAAGCGAGATGTATGATCAGCTGAGCAAGGTCCCCGGCAGCAGGTGGCAGAAACAGGTGGATGTGGAAGTGGGGGGGAAGATGGTCAAGCTGCTGGTAAATGCCCTTGTCCTGCAGCCGGAATACGGCGGAGACGGCGGAATAGTGGCGGTTTTTGAGGACATAACCGAACTGGAGAAGATGCAGAGGCTTGCGGCCTGGAGGGAAGTGGCCCGGCGTATAGCCCATGAGATAAAAAATCCGCTCACCCCGATCAAGCTCTCCGCGCAGCGCCTGCAGAGAAAATTCGGGGGCATGACCGAGGACCCGGTTTTTGGCCAATGCACGCAATTGATTGTTCGCCAGGTGGAGCATCTGCAGGAAATGGTCGCCGAATTCTCTATGTTTGCCAAACTCCCGGAATTAAAGCCGCGGTTTGATTATCTGGCCCCGCTTTTGGAAGAGCTGGTGGAGGAGTTCAAACAGAGCCACAGCGATATTGACTGGAAACTTGAATTCAAGAGCACTGTCCCCGGATTCAATTTTGACCGCGAGGCATTGAAACGGGCCTTTGTGAATTTGTTTCTGAACGCGGCCGAGGAACTGGCCCGGACCGGAACCAAGGGGGAAATACATGTCCGGGTGTATCATGACCGGCCGGTGCAAAAGGTGAGCGTGGAAATAATGGACAATGGCCCCGGGCTGAGTTCAGAGGAGCGCTCCCGCGTGTTCGAGCCCTATTATTCCCGCAAGAAGATCGGCACCGGACTGGGGCTGACCATAGTCAAATCCATTATTTCCGATCACCACGGTTATGTCCGGGTAAAGGCCAATGACCCGCAGGGAAGCATCTTTGTTGTCGAATTGCCCATGGCGGCTTGACCCGGATTTTAAGCGATTTACCCAGGAGTTTTAATATGTCCGAAAAGATGCTCATA
>CAZTKE010000219.1:0-2779 GCA_964614055.1 uncultured Desulfovibrionales bacterium
TACGGGGGCTGACGCATGGGATTGGCTCCGGTGAAGGGACAGAAAAGATAAATATCCCGGGAAGAGAATTTGGCCAGGAGGGGAAGTATCCGGGTGGTGGTGGGAGTGCCTACATAATTGAAAAGGGCGAATACATCGTTGTCCCGGATGAGCTTTATGGTATTTTGCACCGCCGGCCCGGGGTTGTACCCGTCGTCATAGGCCACAATCCTTATTTTCCGCCCGTGTATGCCGCCCTGCTCGTTTATCTTGGAAAAATAGGCTTCGGCCCCGCGGTAGAGCTCGATCCCCAGGCTCCGGGTGGCTCCGCTGAAGGCCCCGGACATGCCCAGAACAATATCCTCCTTCTGCCCGGCCAAAGCAGCGGGGGAAAGGAAAAACAAAAAAAAGCGCCGCAAAAGCCGTGAAAACACCCGCCCTGCGGATCATCCACGCATATGGCCTGCCTGATGTCACCGGCCACCTCAAAACACCCCGGATATAAGTCTCCGGGAAATAATTTAAAAACAAACTGCCTATTGCCCTGTTCATAAAAAATCACTCAGCCATTCAAGACCACGAAACCGTCCCCGGGGTCCTGAGAATCAAAGGCTGCCTCCCCCTCCTAAAATACTGCTGCCTGTCTTCTTACCTATTTTTCACAAGATTTCAATGCCTCTTTATGGATTTGCCGCCCCGCTTCCCCGATTCGGAAGCGGTTGACTAAAACCCGCCGATTGAGCACAATAATTAAATTACGGACAATTGATTTCTTTTAATCCCTTAAGCGACTTAGCCCATGAATAAAGAAAATAGCAATATATACGACCAGATCTTCCGCCATTTTTTCCTCAACATGGGGGGGTGCATGTTTCTGATCACCCCGGACGTGACCATCCAGAGAACAATTAAGACCTGCTTCAAATATCTGGGACAGGAACAGGGATACCTTTTTATTCACCACGGCCTTACCACGGCGGTGGCGGAGGCGGAGAAAAATATCAAGCGATTCAAAACGATCATCTTTTTTATCGAGGCCAAGACAGAGGACAAGAACAATGTCCTGGAATTTTCCTCTTTAAAAGAGACGTTCCAGGAAAAATGCAAACTGATCTGCCTGACCAATGAGGTTTCCCGGGATTCTATCGTCCATATGTACGAGATGGGCGCGGACAATGTCATAGTCAAACCGGCCTCGGTCAATGCCATCATCCAGAAGGTGGCCCTCACGGTCAAACCCAACACCAATTTATCCCAGAAAATAGAAAAATGTAAGGAATTTCTGGAAAAGGGAGATCTGGAAAAGGCGGATGAAATGGCGGACAAGGTCCTGGAAGAAAAGCCGGAAAGCGCCGCCGGCCTGATGCTCAAGGGGGATATCAGCTTCCGGAAAAACGATATCGCCGCAGCCGAGGATTTTTACATCCGGGCGGCAAATCAAAACAAAATGTACCTAAAGCCCCTGCACAAACTGGTGGAACTGTACGAGGCCGAACAAGACACGGACAACAAACTGAAATTTTTGAAAAAACTGGACAATCTATCCCCGCTGAACCACAAGCGCAAGATCAAGATCGGCGAGACCTACCTGGAACAGGACGAAGACGACGAGGCCCAAAAATTTTTTGATCAGGCCGTGCGCCAGGTGCAAAAGCAGGCAGCGGACATGCTTTCCGCCGTGCTCATGGATATCGCCCGCAGCACCAGGGACAAAAGGCCGGAGATGGCCACGGAATTCATAGCCCGGGCCATCGACTCCAAAGGAGACATGCTGAGCAAGGAAGATCTGTGGATGTTCAATGAGATGGGCATCAACCTCCGGCAACAGGGCAAATGGCAGAAAGCCATTGAGTATTATCAGCAGGCCCTGAAAATAGCCCCCATGGACGGCGGCCTATACTACAATATCGGCACGGCCTACCTGCAGGGCGAGCATTACTACCGGGCTCTGCAAAATTATGAAAAGGCGGTTGACCTGCAGCCGGAGCTTTTGGACAATTATTCCAACGTATCCTATCAAATCGCCCTTACCCACTTCAAAATGAAAAAGATCCCGGAAGCGGAAAGATACGTGAAAATGGCCCTGAAACTCGATCCGGAGATGAAAAACGCCAGAAATCTCCTGAAAAAAATAAGCGCATAAACCCGATTATCAACCTTCTATTCCCGGTACGCACACGTGGACAAAAAGCAGAAAAGATAAAGGGGCCTCGAGGCTGGATGTGGATTTCATCCGCTATTTCGGAGAGCCCGAGTTCATTCCCGGATTTGCAAATAGCCCTGCTTAAGGGCCCATACCACGAAATATCGCGCCTTTTCTGCGGAAACACAAGCAGCCGCCTTAAGTCTGGAGCAAAGAGAATCCAACCGGGTCGGATTCCGGGCCAGGAACAGAAGCAGCCTAAGGTTTTCCGCCGGGAGCAACTCTTCCATCCCGGCATATACGACCGGGAAATCCCTTTGCCTGTACACCGACTGCCCGAGTTCACTCCAGACCAATTTTTCCTCCCCGGTCAATGCATGCGACGGATATGCGGAAAAGATCCGGGAATAATCAATCCCCAAAGGGCGATCATCCCGCTCGCGGACCTTTTCCTGCTGCCCCTCTGCTTGCCACAGCTCATCCCATAGCCGGATATATTGCCCGATTACCCCGGACCAGTCGTATTTTTTGCTTTTCTCCCGCCCTTGCCTGCCCATTTCCCGTCTTAGTTTTTCATCCGTTATAAGCCTTTTCAAACAGAAGGTCATCTCCTGCATATCCAGGCAGACATTCTGGGCCAGCAATAGATGCACCTGG
>CAZTKE010000220.1:0-2767 GCA_964614055.1 uncultured Desulfovibrionales bacterium
TTTGTTTGCTCTTATCGGCGGCACAATGGCCCCTCCGGCATAAGGGGCGGAGCCGGGATTTCCCGGTTTGGTTCAGACGGGAAATCTTAATCGTTTTTTCCGGTCAGCGGGAAAAGACTTTTTGTTTCATTCGGTTTAAGCGTCTTTTTGATTGAAAACCGCCCGGCACTCAAATTGTCGATTTGAGCGCCGGGCGGTTCAGGTTCTTCTGGGAAAATAGAGGGGACGGATTTGGATACACAAGATTTTATTCGCAAGCGGGTGCATTCCTGCTACTGGGACCGGGAAGTAAATTGTGCCACCACCAGTCTTTTGCTTTTAGGGGAAAGGTTCGGGGTGCAGCTTTCCGACCAGGTCCTGGACGCGGCCGCGGGCATGCACGGAGCCGGGGGCTACAGGGCCCAATGCGGGCTGGTGGAAGGCCCGCTCATGTTTCTGGGCATAGTCGGGAGACAGGCCGGTATCCCGGACAAGGAAATTGAGAAGTCCTGCAGGCAGTTTGCCTCGCAGTTTGAGGGCCGTTTCTCCAGTCTGCTGTGCAGCGTTCTCCGTCCCGGAGGCTTTAACCGGGACGACCCTCCCCATCTGTGCGAGGATCTTACCTGCCGCACCGTATCCTTCAGCATGGAATTCGTGCACGGCTTTATAAACGGTTAGTTTCCCGCTCCTTGTCCTTTCAAAATGATCCTTTGTAAAAAGGTGTTCGCAACTTAGGTGCGAACTACCGCAAAGGATGTCTGACGCCGTGCGCCTGCTTTTTACCCGGTTTTTTGGGGGCCTCCCCACAGTTTTTTAAGATTTAATCAAAAATCTTTTGCCTTGGACTTGCGGCGGTGTTAGTGTTGTGTTGAAATTTTGAAGCAAACCGGCTTTTGTTCTTTTGCATTAAAATAAAGGAGCGCCGCATATGATTACCCTGCTGGCAAAGCTTTTAAAGGTACTGAACTCGGAAGCAGCGCCCGGCCAGATAAGCGCCGCGCTTTGTCTGGCCATGTTTTTCGCCTTTATGCCCTTTCTTACCCTGCAGCATTTTTTAATCCTTTTGCTCGCCCTGGTCCTGCGGGTCAATCTCTCCGGATTCATCCTGGGCTGGCTGGTCTTTTCCGTTTTGTCCTTTTTGCTGGACCCGCTTTTTCATAAACTGGGTTTGGCTGTTTTGTCCTCCGGTGCCCTGGAAGGCCTGTGGTCCGGGCTTTACGCCTCCGGATTCTGGCATCTGACCGGGTTCAACAACAGCATTGTCATGGGCGGATTTGTCACCGCCCTGATTTTGGCTCTTCCCTTGTATTTTTTGTTCAACGCGCTTATCCGGCGTTATCGCGAACATTTCATGGCCTGGCTGGAAAAGACCCGCATCGCGCAAATTATCAAGGGCAGCCGTTTGTACTCCGCGTATAAAAAGGTTTCCGGATGGAGGGAGGCGATATGACACGCTTTATAAGATGGCCCGGATTGGCGGTTTTTGCGGGAATCGTGATTTTGCTGGCGGTTATTTGGTACGTCTTTGTGGACTATGCCGTGGAATACGCGGTGGAGCGCACCGGAACCAAAGCGGTGGGGGCCAGGGTGGATCTGGACTTTGCGGATCTGAGTCTCTTCCCCCTCGGTCTTGAATTGGGCGGCCTTCAGGTGACCAACCCGAACCGGCCCATGCGCAATGCGGTGCAGATCGGGCGGATCAGGATGCAACTGAATACCTCTCAGCTTATAATGGGCAGGAAAGTGGTCGAGGATATGGCTGTAACCGGGATGGCCTTCAACACCGAACGCGCTTCTTCCGGCGCCCTGCCCGGGCGGGAAAAGTCAGCGCAAAGGCAGGCCGAACTCGGGGAAAAACTGCGTTCCAAATTGGGCGCCCTTCCCTCCATGTCCGTTAAAAACGCCAAGGAGATATTGGAAAAGGAAAAGCTGGCCACCGTTGAGGAGGCCAAGGCCCTTAAGGAAGATATCGCCGCGGCCCGGGAGGAGTTTCAAAACCGCCTGGAAAATCTCCCGGATGAAAAGACGTTTGCGGAATATCAGAAGCGCATAGACGACCTTGGAGGAGGTGACGGCGGCCTCATGGGAGTGGTCAGCAAGGCCGGGGAGGTTCAGGAAATAAGAAAGGATATCCAGGCGGATATAAAAGAGCTCCGCGCCACCCGGGAGGAGCTTACCCAAACCCGGCAAAATTTCCAGGAGCGCCTGCAGAAATTAAAAAATGCTCCGGCCCGGGATGCACGGCGTCTGGCCGACAAATACGGTCTTTCCCCCAAGGGGCTGGGCAATATTTCAGCTCTGTTCTTCGGTCCCAAATACGCGGCCTGGGTGGAGAAGGGGCTGGGATGGTACGCGCGCCTGTCCCCGTATCTGGCCGGAAAGACCGCGGGCGGCCCCGAGGAAGAGAAAAAGAAACGCGGCGAGGGAGTGGATGTTCGCTTTGATACCGGCCGGACCGTGCCGCAATACTGGGTGAAGAAGGCCGAGGTGTCCATGCGCCTGGCCGGAAGCGAGGTCGGGGGAGATATCCGCAATTTCTCCACCAATCAGCCCGGACTGGGTCTGCCCCTGGAGTTTTCCTTTTCCGGGACAGGTCTTAAACAATCGGCCAGCCTGGATATTAAGGGAGCCGTGGACCGCACCAGCCCGAGTGATCCGGAAGACCGGGCCGAATTTGTGCTTCGGCAGTATCCTGTGGGTGCGATGAATCTGATCGAACAGGAAAATTTCGGTCTGTCCTTGCAAGCGGCCGATTTGCAGATGGCTGACGGCAGCATCCGCATTGCCG
>CAZTKE010000221.1:0-2749 GCA_964614055.1 uncultured Desulfovibrionales bacterium
CCGACTCATTTTTTCTATTACATATGGCTTTTTCTGGCAGTAAGCGTTTATCTGTTCCGAAAACTCGAGGATTCCAGGTTCGGCCGGGCGCTCAATTATATAAAGGAAGACGAGCTGGCAGCCGAGGGAAACGGGATCAACACCAGCCACTACAAGCTGGTGGCCTTTGTCCTGGGCGCGTTTTGGGCCGGGATGGTGGGCAATATCTACGCCTCGAAAATGACCATTATCTCTCCGGAATCGTTTACCTTCTGGGAGTCGGTGCTTTATTTCACCATTGTCATCCTCGGCGGGTCCGGGAGTATCCCCGGGGTCATACTGGGGGCTTTCCTCATTGCCGGCCTGCCGGAAGTATTCCGGGAGTTCGCCAGCGCGCGCATGCTTATTTTCGGAGCGGCAATGGTGGCCATGATGATTTTTCGTCCCTCCGGCATCCTGGCTCCCATCCCGCGCAAATATAAACCGGGAAGATGGCAGAAAAAGGAGGCCCCCAGATGAGCCTTCTGCACGTATCCGGTCTTTCCAAGTCCTTCGGCGGGCTCATGGCGGTAAACGATGTGGGCTTTGAGCTTAACGAGGGAATCGTCATGGGCATGATCGGGCCGAACGGCGCGGGCAAGACCACGGTGTTCAACCTGATAACCGGCAATTACCATCCGGATGTGGGCGAGATAAATTTTGAAGGAAAGTCCCTGGTGGGGATGCCCACCTACAGGATAGTCAGCCGGGGGATCGCCCGCACCTTTCAGACGATCCGGCTTTTTCCGAACATGCCGGTGATCGAGAATGTCCTGGCCGGATGCCACTCCCGCATGCGTTCCGGGGTGTTTGCCTCCATGTTCCGCACCCCGAATCAAAGGAAGGAGGAACGGGAAAATCTGGACAGGGCCTTGAAGGAACTGGAGTTTGTCGGGCTTGCCGCCCAAGCGGAAAACAAAGCCAAGAACCTGTCCTACGGCAATCAGCGTCTGCTGGAAATAGCCCGGGCCCTGGCCTCGGAGCCGCGGCTCATAATCCTGGACGAGCCCGCGGGGGGGATGAATGCCCAGGAAACCACGGATCTGGTACGCCTGATAAAGGAGATCAGAGGCCGGGGGATAACCGTTTTGCTTATAGAGCACGATATGTCTCTGGTCATGCGTATCTGCGAACAGATCGTGGTTCTGGAGCACGGTGCGCTTATCGCCCAGGGCAATCCCGAGGAAGTGCAGAAAAACCCCAGGGTCATTGAGGCCTATCTGGGAATGGACGAGGACTGATTATGCTGCTTAAGGTCGAGGGTCTGCATGTTCATTACGGGAACGTGGAAGCGCTGCACGGTATAGATCTCAATGTAAAAAAGGGCGAGATCGTGACCATTCTGGGGGCCAACGGGGCCGGGAAGTCCACAACCTTGATGACAATAAGCGGGCTTTTGAAGCCTTCCGGGGGCGGGGTATATTTTCAGGATCGCGATCTTAGCCGCATGCAAGCGCATAAGATCGTGGAGATGGGGGTTACCCAGGTCCCGGAGGGACGCCGGGTATTCGGTACACTGACCGTTCAGGAGAATCTGGATCTGGGGGCCTTTACCCTCAAGGACCAGGATATTGTCTTCAAGAATCAGGCATGGATATTTTCCCTTTTTCCCCGCCTGAAGGAAAGACGCAAGCAATTGGCCGGGACTCTCTCCGGGGGAGAACAGCAGATGCTGGCCATTGCCAGGGCGCTCATGGCCAGCCCGGATCTCTTGCTTTTGGATGAACCCAGTCTGGGTCTGGCCCCGATTCTGGTCAAGTCCATTTTCGAGACCATTCGGGAAATCAATGCCAGCGGGGTAACAATCCTTCTGGTGGAACAAAACGCCAGAGCCGCCCTTAAGCTGGCCCACAGGGCGTATGTAATGGAAGTTGGTCGTGTTGTCCTGGAAGACGAGGCCCAGGCCCTTTTGGAAAACCCGGAAGTGGGCAAGGCCTATCTCGGCGGCTGAGAAATGGACAAAACAAGTGGAATTTCCACTTAACCCGTGATTTGACACCAGACGTCTCCCCGCCTAATTTTTGCTGACCGGTTTTTGAGACTTATCCAAAATAAATTTGGTGCGGCTGGCCTTATGTTTTAAGCCCGCTCCAAAACCCAGTGTCCCGGCACGCGCAGAACGAGGGCCTATGTCTCCCAATCCCTTTTTTTTCCTGCCTTTCTTTATTTTGATTTTTATTGTCTTTTTTTTCCTTGTCCTGCTTGTCTTCGGCCTTATCCAGATTGGGGCCATAACCATAGCCTTTGCCAAGCTGGGACTTACCGGCGGTCAGGTCTTTTTGCTTCTTTTGGGGTCCCTTTTCGGGAGCATGATCAATATTCCGGTATATAAAAAGCCCTACTCCGGTCCGGATGTGGATCTGGAGATGGGGCCGATGTTCGGTCACTACAAAATCCCCCGTTACCAGATGCAGACCAGACCCGGGGAACAGATCATAGCCGTTAATTTTGGCGGGGCCTTTATCCCTGCTTTTCTGTCCGTTTATTTTATTCTGCAGACGGGTTTGAGCCCCGGTCTTTTGCTCTGCCTGGGGATTGTCGGGCTGGTTACTTACAAGGCGGCCAGACCGGTACAGGGCGTGGGCATCGGCGTGCCCTTTCTCCTGCCTCCCCTTATAACCGTGCTGGCTACCTGGTTTTTTGCCCCGGCCGGACAGGAGCCGCAGGTGGCCTATATATCCGGGAGTCTGGGAACGCTTTTGGGCGCGGATATCCTGCATATCCTGAATCC
>CAZTKE010000222.1:0-1070 GCA_964614055.1 uncultured Desulfovibrionales bacterium
ACCTTCATTGAATTCATCCGGGACCTTTTTCGGACAACGTTCCGCGCATTCCCCGCAGGCAATACACTTGTCCATGTCCACATAACGAGGCTTTTCCCGAACAGTTACGGTAAAATTACCTTCTTCGCCATCAATCTTTTCCACCTCGCTCAAGGTGAGAAGCTCTATGTTCAAGTGCCGACCGCACTCGACCAACTTGGGCGAGATAATTCACATAGCACAGTCATTGGTGGGGAAGGTCTTGTCCAGCTGAGCCATGGCACCGCCAATCCCAGCCGTCTTCTCCACCAGATAAACGAAATAGCCTGCGTCAGCCATGTCCAGAGCGGACTGGATGCCGGCTATACCTCCACCGACAACCATGACTGCGCCAACTTTTTCTTTAGACATGCTAAACCCCCTTTGCCAGTTGTAGTTTGTTAGCTTGCTCTTGCCGGAACCTACCCCGGCTCCGGCGCTTGATGTAAGCGTTCGATCCCATCCGCATTTTTTAAGGATTGATTTCCTTAATACTTTACCGGCGAAAATATTTAGGTAGTAAATAGCGCATGATTTTAAAAAATGCTAGTCTTTCTTGGAACAAAACAAAAAAAAACCATTACAAGTTATTTAAATTCGTGCTATTCCCTACCCGAAAATTTAAATTCGATTCTGTCCCAATCAGCGAAGCTTACACCTCCATCCCTGTTTTTCTTTAAACCAGACCCCGTATTCATGGAGTTCCTCTCACCACCGAGGCACCCATACCACAAACCAGCCGCAGTGCAAATAGGCACAAAAATTGATCGGCCAAGGTTCTTTGTTGCCCCGGAAAAGAATTTGGGCTAAAAAATATGTGTCATTCTTAATTTTTAAAAATTATTCGGCTTGTGCATGATTGAAAAAAATTATCCGACGAATTCAGCCAATAACACGCCCTGCAAGCAGATATTTCTGCTGCTTTTAACCCTTATTCTGGTCGCCGGCCTCACTGGATGCGGCAAAACCAGGCTGCCCGGTCCCACCAAGCAGGAACCGTCAAGGGCCGGGGAACGTACCTACCGTGAATATTCGATCGGCTCTAAAAAATA
>CAZTKE010000222.1:1170-2736 GCA_964614055.1 uncultured Desulfovibrionales bacterium
ACCGTCCGTCCCGGTAGGGTAATACTCTCTTCGGTCTGCGGATTCCTGCCTTTTCTGGGCTTTTTGTCATAGGCCTCAAATTTGCCGAATCCGCTAACCAACAGGGAATAGTCGTTTTTGATCCCTTTTTTCATGATTGAGATCATATTCTCGACTATGTCCTTTACCTCCGCCCGGTTCAGATCAAAGGATTCGTAAATCTCGTCAACGATTTTGGCCTTGGTCAATGTACCCATTTTCACTCTCCCAACAATTTTAGATTTGCTTTCTTATCTTGGTGCGGATGCTCTCCGCCACTTTGGTCATGGCTGTTTTGGATTCGTATTCGCCCTGCTCCCAGAGTTTAAGGCTATCATCCTTGAATCTCGGGATCAAATGAAAATGGGCATGGAAAACAAGCTGCCCGGCAGCTTCGTTAATATTCATGCACAAATTCACTCCGTCGGCATTAAGTCCCTGAAGGATGGCCGAGGTAATCTCTTTTTGCGCGGCAAGGATTTCCCCACCCAGGCTTTCCGGTATATCCGCCAGGGATGGGTAGTGCTCCTTGGGGATAAGAACAGTGTGTCCGGGCTGAACCGGAGCTATATCCAGAAAGGCCAAAAGGTTTTCCGAGGCGAAAACCTTTTGGCTGGGGATGTTTCCTTGAACCAGGCTGCAGAAAATGCAATCGTCCATAATTTATAATCTCCCGGGCTGATCTATTCAGACCTCTTTAATATTTAAACACAATGTTTATATTATGTTACCCGAGCATTTATTTTTTGGCAAGTACCGAGTTTTTTTCTTTGCTTAACCAGAAAGGAAAACCATGTTTATCTCCAGTTTCAGCCATCCGGAACCTTTTTATCCCCGGCAAAGACTCATCCCTGTATTCATCCCTTTTGCCGGATGTCCCGGCCGGTGCATCTATTGCGCCCAGCACGAACAGACCGGAGAAGGAAGCCGTGCTTTGGGCAAGACCCTGGATCATCTCCAGGCAGATCTTGAGTCCAGGGAGAAAAATGGACAAACCGGATTCGGCGTTGCCTTTTTCGGGGGAACGTTTACCGCACTCTCACCCTCCTGGCAAAAACGCTTTCTCTGCCTTGCCGGGAGCTACAAAGAAAAGGGGGTCCTGAAGCATATCCGCTGCTCCACCCGGCCGGACTTTATTTCTGAGCAGAATCTTCTGCACCTCAAGGAGCTCGGGCTGGACATGGTTGAGTTGGGCATTCAAACCTTTTCCGACAGCACCCTTAAGGTGTCCAGGCGCGGTTACAATGCCGATGTTGCCAAACAGGCCTGCGCCACGGTGCGTAAAGCGGGTCTAAGGCTGGGAATGCAGATGCTACCCGGTCTGCCGGGGCATACCCTGGAAGAGTTCAAAAAAGATATAAGTCAGGTTTGCCGCCTGACCCCGGAGACACTGCGCATATACCCCTGTCTGGTAATAGGTAAAACCGAGCTGACCCGGATGTGGAGGGCCGGGGAATACACGCCCTGGAGCCGGGAAAAGACCATCTCCGCAATCTCCCTGGCTCTTCCGGAATTGTGGGAAAAGAAAATAAAAGTCATCCGTGTGGG
>CAZTKE010000223.1:0-2729 GCA_964614055.1 uncultured Desulfovibrionales bacterium
TGCATATCCTCGATTATCTTCTTCAGCCTGGAGGCCAGATCGGCCAGCGTGTTTACCGCTTCGTTACTCTGGGACATGGAATCTGCAATCTCCCCGGCTATACGGTTTATCTGATCCGTGGAGTTGTTTATCTCCTCGCTGGCCGAGGACTGCTGCTCGGAGGCGGTGGCGATATTGCGGACCTGGTCCGAAGTCTTTTCCACCATGGTCACAATCTCCTGGAAAACCTGGCCGGAGGCATTGCTCTTTTCCGTGCCCTGTTCGATTATCTTGACCGTTTCCTCGGTATTGGACATATTCTTCTGGGCGCTGTCCTGGATACTGCCCACGTAGTTGGCCACTTCCTTGGTCGCGCTCATGGTCTTTTCCGCCAGTTTCCTGACCTCGTCGGCCACCACGGCGAACCCGCGACCCGCCTCCCCGGCCCGGGCCGCCTCAATGGCCGCGTTAAGGGCCAACAGATTGGTCTGGTCGGCTATATCCTCGATGGTGGTAATAATATTCCCGATCCCCTCGGCCTGGCTTTCCAGGCCTTTCATATTCTCGGCCAGATCATTGGCCTGGGTGGAGACCTGATTTATAAGGCTTATGGCCTCCTCCACCACCTGGGCGCCCTCCTGGGCCTTGTCCTTGGTGGCGTCCGCAGTTTCCGCGGATTCGGAAGCGTTTTTGGCCACTTCCAGAACGGTTGCGTTCATCTCCTCCATGGCTGTGGCCGCATCACCGGTCATGGAACGCTGATTCTCAGTGCCCTTGGTGGCCTCCTCAATCTGCGAGGAAAGCTCCTCGGCTGCCGAGGAAACCTGCATGGAGACTTCATTGGCTTCTTCCGCGGCCTTGGCGATGACCTCGTTCTGGGCCTCGATTCTCTTCTGCTGCTCCTTTATGTCCGTGAGATCGGTCATGACCACGAACGCCCCGAGCATCTTGCCGTCCAGATCCCTTAAGGGGGCTATCTCGGACTGCACTTCCTTTTTATCCCCGTCCCGGGTCTCAAGGGTCTTTTGCTGGCCATAAACCGGCTCCCCGGTTCTGAGCACCTCGGAAGCAAAAGTCTCCACATCTGCCTGGTTAAGGATGAATTCGCTCACCTGCCAGCCCTTGTACGCCTCGAACTCGCCTTCCAGGCCCAAAAGATCCAGCATGGCCTTGTTGGTGGAAGTGATCTTTTCCTCGGTGTCGCAGACAAAGAAAGGCAAGGGCATACCGCGCAGGATACCCTTGGAAAACCCGAGCTCCTGCTTGAGCTTATCGATCATGTTGGACAGATTATCCGCCAGCCTGCCCAGTTCATCGTTGTTTTTGACATGGAAGTCGGCACTGAAATCACCGTGCATGACCTGATCGCTGGCCTCGGACAGATGGGTGATGGGGCCGATTACCCCCCGCCGGAAAAACAGGTTCAGGGCCACTACCAGCAGCACCAGGGCCGCAACGCAGATTCCGCCTATGGCGTATATCTCGGCCCGCATCCGGCTCACGCTGCCGCTTACATCCTGGACAACCATCATTTCGCCCAGAATATCGTGCGCGGAGCCGTGACAATGATGACAGGAGGGGGAATTCTCGATGGACATGGTCCGGACGAAGACATCGTTTTCCTGCATGGTGGTCAGGACACAATCCTCTGTCTTTTTTTCCAGAGAGGCCCGGGCCATGTTCGTTACCTTATCATTTTCAAAAACCTTGAGTATGTCCTTGCGCTCGACGTCCTGGTTCGTACTATAGGTGATATCCCCTTTGTAGTCGGTCAAGTAGATGGAAACGCTCGGGAATTTCTTGCCCAGTCTCTCGAATTCATGCCTGGTCCCCTCATCATCACCCACCACCATCGGTCTTTCAATGGAGATGTACAAAGTTTGAGAAAACTGGGTCATATCCTTTTCCAGCTGTTCGGCCATCATATCCTTTTGCAAAATGGCCATCACCACAATTATCACGGCAAAGACAATAACACTGACAATACTGACCAGAAGGGCAGTTTTATAACTCAACTTTCGGCTGAAAAGTCTGAACATGATCCCTCCTTAATGCACTCCGCCGTAAATAAGCGGCTTGAAATCAAATGCCTTCACCCGCTCCTCATTGTGGCAACGCCGGCAATCTTCCTCCGATATCCGGGCCTTGATCAGCATGGGATCTCCTCCGCTCTGAACATGCTCCTTCCCGGGTCCGTGGCAAGTCTCGCAACCGACATCAGCCAACTCCGGGGTCTTTTCATGGGAGACAAAGCCGCCCCGCTCGTAGCCCGTGGTATGGCACTCCAGACACTCCTCAAACTCCGCGTCCGTGAGTTTGGGCTTCATTTTCATTATGTGCTTCCATGAATGCGGCTTCGTTGAATACTCCACAAAATTGTCATATTCGTACTGATGACAGTCAGCGCAGGTCTCGGTGCCCACATACTCCCCCTCGGCCCTTACCCCGGAGGGCAGGCAAAAGCCCAGAAAAAACACGGTCAGCAATAAAAGATATCCAATCTTCATACCTCACCTCGCTAAAATGGTGGATGCTTATAAGTAAAAATCTACTTTTTTAAATCATTAACGCATTTACGAATTACATATATCCGGACACGCCGTCTGAATTATATTCTTCTCACCCGGGAGAATATCTCTTGCATTTACAGATAAACAAACTCGGGAATAAACTTAATGAATCTGGATTGCGTGTTTGCTTTTCCCACACCAGGGAAATAATTTCAAGCGGATTTTCAGATTAATCCAAAA
>CAZTKE010000224.1:0-2696 GCA_964614055.1 uncultured Desulfovibrionales bacterium
TCGGCAAACGCCTCGAGATACGGTTCTCCGGAGAAGAGGGTTGCCCACGGAACACACGGAAGGGAAGGGAAAGGAAAAGAAAAGCTTAACCGCTGATCGCGCTGATTTTCGCGGATAAGATGCGCCTGCAAAAAAATATGTTTTTGCGGGCAGTTTCAAGTTATTAAGTGTTAAGTTTTAAGTAAAATAGGATGGTTGCAGGATTCAGCCGGGAGTTTGGTTCCAGGCTTCGACTATCCAGAACCCCCGAACCAACATGTTCAACTTTTTGTACGGTAAAAAAAATTAAACTTTTGTCAAAAAATGGGCAAAAAGGGGTTGCATTTTGATTCCGGTGTGTATAAAAGAGGTCCAGCGCTTTATAAAAGGCGCCTGCGGTGTTGGTGTTTTTTTAGAGGATTAACCAAAATAAACCTGAAGGAGGAAACGGTTTATGAAACGGTTTACGATTTTGGCCATTATGGCCCTGTTTCTGCTGGGCACCGTGGCCACTGCCTCTGCCGTGGAAATGAAAGCGAGCGGTAGCTGGCGCGTGAGCGGCAACTGGTGGTCACAAAATGGTTTTGACAAGACCCAAGCTGATGATAATTTTAATGTCAAACAGCGTGCCCGGACTTACTTTGAGTTCATCGCCAACGAGGACTTGAAGGGCGTTTTGAAGACGGAAATCGGTGATTTTTATTGGGGTAACGGTGCCGGTGAGGTTTCCGGTGACGAGGAAGCCATTGAAGTCAAGAATGCCTACCTGGATTTCAATATCCCCAATACAGAGGTAAACATCAAGGCCGGTCTGCAGGGCCTGACCCTGCCCGGATTCGTTGGCGGCAGCCCGCTGTTTAGCGATGATGTTGCCGGTCTTACCTTTAACGCCCCGATAACCGACATGGTCGGCGTGACCGGTGGTTGGGGTCGTTTGCAGGATAATGATGTCAATGAAAGTGAAACTGATGATTCCGGTGATGACCTGGATCTCGGCTTTTTGGCCGTACCCTTGAATTTTGATGGCCTGGAGTTCGCACCCTACTTTGGGTATGTATGGATCGGCAAAGATGTGTTGGCCAATACTAATTCCAGTTCTAGTGGGTCAATTACTCTGGATAATGGAACAGTAATGAATACAGTGTCTAATGACTCCAATAATGGCCCCTGGGCAGGCATCTCCAACCCCATGCCATGGATGAATTCTATTGCTGAAGACCCTCTGGCTGGCGTAAATGAGTTTGACGATTCCGGTGCTTGGTACGCTGGCATCCCCATGAAACTGAGCATGTTCGATCCGCTGGTTGTAATGGCTGATGTTCATTATGGCCGCATGGATATTGAAGTGGAAGATGCCGACAAAGACGACATCGAAATCAAGGGTTGGTTGGCTGACTTGGCCGTGGAATACAAGATGGACATGATGACTCCCATGATCTTTGGAAGCTATTCCACCGGTCTGGATAAGGACGACGTTGAGGACGATGAGTACGGCATTTACCCGGCCATAGATGGTTGTTGGGCCGTGGACACCATGCTCACTGACAACAGTGCCTTTGGCGTAGACTTGGCTCTGTATCAGCCGGTCAGCATGTGGACCGTGGGTGCCCGCCTGAAGGACATTTCCTTTGTTGAGGATTTGACTCATGAAGTGGGTGTTATCTATGCTAAGGGTACTTCGGATAAGGAAGTAGCTAATTTCGGCAATGATGGACTTTTGAACGATGACGAAAGTCTTTTGGCTGCTGATTTCACCACCAAGTACATGATTTATGAAAACCTGGCTGCCATAGCTGAACTGGGCTATGCCAAGTACGACGCTGACTATGCTGACGATGTTGAAGGCGATGATGATACGGACAATGCCTATAAGGCAGTTGTCGGGTTCAAGTACGACTTCTAAATTGCTTTAGACAAAACCAACGCCGCAGCTTAAAGGCCCCGCGATTCGCGGGGCCTTTTTGTTTTGGCGGGTGCGGAAATAGGGGGCATATGTGCGGGGTTACTGGCTTCTCCGGAGAGGAGTATAGTCCACGGAACACACGAAAGACCGCAGTGGAGCACGGAAGAGAAAAATTTAACCGCTGATCGCGCTGATTTTCGCTGATAAGATGCGCCAGCAAAAAAATATTCTTTGCTGGCGTTTTAAGTTATTAAGTATTAAGTAAAATCAGATGGTTGTAGGATTCAACCAGGGGGCTGTTTTCTATGGAGCACTCTGGCCCCCTGATCCGTCATCCCGGACTCCGATCCGGGACAGGAATGACGAGAGAGGTGAGGCCGGATCGGCAGGTCTGTTACTGACCGGGTTTGGGGTTGTCGGATAAGTCGGTAAACGCCTCATAATGTGGGCTGCCCCCACTCGTCATTACCCGCTTCAGGCGGGTAATCCAAGCGAGGGTCAAATTTACCCTTTGGAGGCAGGCCTAGTCCTGTGCACCCTGGACCCCGGATCGGCGTCCGGGGTGACGAGAGAGGTGAGGCCGGATCGGCAGGTCTGTTACTGACCGGGTTTGGGGTTGTCGGATAAGTCGGTAAACGCCTCATAATGTGGGCTGCCCCCACTCGTCATTACCCGCTTTAGGCGGGTAATCCAGAGCGAGGATCAAGTTTAACCACCGGAGGCTGGCCTTATCCCGTGCACCCTGGACCCCGGATCGGGGTCCGGGGTGACGAGAGAGGTGAGGCCGGATCGGCAGGTCTGTTACTGACCGGGT
>CAZTKE010000225.1:0-2691 GCA_964614055.1 uncultured Desulfovibrionales bacterium
TTACGTCTTGCAGTCACGTTTGCATTGACATTGGTTTAAAATGGGATATTTTATCTCTTAAGAGAAGGAGGACAACTATGCAAACACAAAAAATGGCCCACATTCAGATTGCTATTCCAGTCGATAACCTAGAGTTATTGACAGCTCTTGTTAAAAAGCTCGGCGGGCAGGTTTCGCACGGCACTTATCTTGATCCGCTTTGCAATCCCATGCCCGATGTGGAACGTGGCGGGAAAATGCTTAAATCGCTGCGCCGGCGGGCCGGCCTTACTCAGAGCGAGGTTGCAAAAGCTCTTGGAATCCCACAAAGCCATGTCTCCGAATTCGAGAGATATAAGCGCAATATCCCGTACAAACACGCCCAAACTCTTGCAGAACTCTTGCACACCCTCCCCAGCCATTTCATGTATCCAAACAGCGAAACGCTTGAGGCGATGTCTGAACTGGGAAAAGGTAAGGGGCAACGTTTAAAGTCCGCTGAAGAACTGTTCGAGAATTTGGATATATAGTCCATGCTTACGCCGGTCGAATCGTCAAAATTCCGGAAAGATGTAAAGCGGATGAAAAAGCGCGGTAAAGACATGAATAAGCTGAAGGAGCTGATAACTCTTTTGCTCAATGAAGATCCTTTGCCTGTATGGTATCAAGCTCATCCGCTAAAAGGCAACTGGCTCTCGTTCTGGGATGCTCATATCGAACCGGACTGGATTCTCATATACTTGCAACAAGATGATGAACTTCTTTTAGCAAGAACCGGAACACATGCCGATATATTTGATTCTTGATAGGGGATGAATGTGTAGAAAGTATCTCAGTAGCGGATTTTATCGAGACTATCGTTATCGTATTTCTTTATGTTTTAATGTCTAGGTTGTGCACCTCGCTGTGACGCGAAACATAGATTGTCTTGACAATGTTCCATAAATGGTACATACATTAATCAATGGCAAGGCAAAAAGTTCTTACTGCCAGGTTCTATGCGACTTCCACGGGGGGCAATGCCTGTTAGGGAGTGGCTACTGTCCTTGAGTAAGAAAGACAGGATTGAGGTCGGCTCGGATATAGCAAATATCGAATACAACTGGCCGGTAGGGCCTCCCCAATGTAAATCCGTAGGAGGTGGCATGTTTGAAGTAAGGAGCCGCATCTCCCACGGTAGAATGGCCAGAGTACTTTTCTTTATTCAGAAAGATGAGCTATTCTTGTTGCACGGCTTCATCAAAAAAACGCAAAAAACTTCCAGGCAAGATGTTGATCTGGCAAAAAAAAGAAAGAGAGAAATGGAGGAATCCTAGATGACTATCTCAAAGCATACGGGCCAAACTTTTGACCAATTTTTGCAAGAAGATGGAATATATGAGGAAGTTCAGCTAATGGCCTTGAAAAAGACCATCTCCCATCAGATAAAAATGCTCTTGCATAAAGAAAATATAAAAAAATCAGAGTTGGCTCAAAGAATGGGCACAAGCAGATCCTCTTTGGATCGTTTGTTAAGAGACGAATCCTCCAACGTGACTCTGAATACCATTAATAAGGCAGCGTTGGTTTTAGGCAAAAGAGTGGATATCTCCCTTGTTGACCGGCAAATACAAGAACAATAGTTACAACATTCCCCGCAGCTTAGTCCAGTTCCATAATATTTTTATCTTTTCTTCCACAGCGCCTCTGCGCCTCAGCGCGAGCTGTTCTTTTTTGGCCTCTCGCCCGCTCGAAGACTCGCTCGAGACGCGGAGTAAGAGTGGAGAGAAGAAGGTGTTTCCTCCTGTTCCTGCAGGACATGAGGAAAAGTTCTCCGCGAAAGTAGTGTTTATCAGCGCAAATCCGCGAGATCCGCGGTTAAATCTCTTATCTCTTACTCCTGCCTTTGCTCTACGGTTCCTTCTTTGTCCCGTCCTTTGATGTACATTACTTGACCAGAGTAGCCAAAGTGTCTACTTTGGCTACATGAAAGAAATAAATGCAAAACAAGCCAAAAATCAGTTCGGGCAATTTCTGGATTGGGCCCAGAGTGAGCCGGTACGGGTAACCAAGAGAGGGCGTTCCGCCGGTGTTTTTATGTCCGAGGAGCAATTTCAGAGGCTGCGCGGGTCAGCCTGGGAGCAGTTGGCAGCCACCATTGATACTATGCGGGATGAGGCCCAAACTAAAAACCTGGATGAGGAAATTTTAAACAAGCTCCTCAGTGATGAGAGCTGAGCGTTTTGTCCTGGACAGTAATGTGCTGATCAGCGCTGTACTCTGTTCCACCGGAACGCCGGCCACACTTCTGGACGCACTTGGAGATATGCGTGCCATTTTATTGTTTTCAGAGGAAACTCATTTTGAATTGCGCGGTCGGATAATGAAAGACAAGTTTGACCGCTATGTTTCCTCCTCGGTCAGGCGACAATTCCTCGCTCAGCTGGACGCAGTTGCCGAGTTTATCCCCATCGTCAACAGGCCCATGGGGTGCCGCGATCCACAAGACGACAAGTTTCTGGAAACAGCAGTAAGTGGAAACGCGCATTGCCTAGTAACCGGAGATAAGGATCTGCTTACCATGCATCCATTCCAAGGGGTTCCTGTCTTGCCCCCGGCTGAGGCGCTTGCACGTTTCTATCCAACTTTTTAGTGGTTAAGAGTTCTGTTTGTCTTTCGCCTCAGCGGGAGAGAACCTCTTTTCTTATCCGTGAAGATCCGCGAGATCTGCGG
>CAZTKE010000226.1:0-2691 GCA_964614055.1 uncultured Desulfovibrionales bacterium
CCGATCTTGACCGGGCTGTAAAAATCGGACAATCTTGATCAGAATTGATTATTAAATATAAATATTTAAAATGCGAATAGCGAAATGTCATCTCTTGCCTCAAAATCATTAAGCCTGCGCAAAACTCCACCCCTAACCAGTGCTGAATTCACCAACTTAAGGAATCTTATATACAACTTAAGCGGGATCGATATCCCGGAAAGACGCAAATATCTTTTGGAAAACCGGCTCGGTGCCCGCTTAAGAACCCTGAACCTCAAAAGTTTCGGGGAGTACTTCAATTACCTGAAAAAGACCAGGGACAAAAAAGAAGAGCTGGATTATCTGTTTGAAAAGATTACCACCAACGAAACCAGCTTCTTTCGGGACATAAAACAGCTCGGCGTATTTCGGACCTTCGTCCTGGCCAATGTATTGAATGCGCGGAAAAAGGCGGGGGCAAAGGATCTAAATATATGGTGCGCCGGCTGTTCTTCCGGGGAAGAAGCCTAAACCCTATCCATACTCATTCACGAGTTTTTGGGACCCTCCGTTTCCGGATGGAATATCCGCATCACCGCCAATGACCTGTCTCCGGCCATGATCGCCAAGGCCAAAAAAGGGATATTCAACGATTATTCCCTGCGCAACACTCCCCGGGAGATGACCGACAAATATTTCACCCCGGTGCCCGAGGGGTACAAAATAGATCCCAGGATACAAAAACCCATAAATTTCCGGGTAATGAATCTAAAAAACGCCTCGGAACTGAAAACAATACCCAGATCGCACATAATCTTCTGCCGCAACGTGATCATCTATTTTGACGACGCCATGAAACAGCAGGTCATAAACCAGTTTTACGACAACCTTGTGCCCCAAGGTTATTTGATCATAGGACACTCGGAAAGCCTGCACAAATTCTCCCGCCTGTTTCGGCCACTTTCAAAGCCCGGCGGGATAATGTATCAAAGGGAACAATGAGTCGCCTGAGGGGAAAGTCGGTTATGGAGGGCAATCGTGCATAAAGTATGTACCGAACATCTGCGCCCGGGTATGGTTCTGGCCAAGGACATCCCGGGCTACGACGGAAGCGTTTTCCTGGCCAAGGGCCATGCCCTGGAGGAAAGCACCCTTTCCGCCCTCCGGGCAATGGATGTCGGACAAGTATTCATAAAGTCCATGGGCGCGGAAGCGGACCAAAAGGATCTGTTGCGCCGCTGCGACGAATATGTCTTTAACTTCTTTGTCTACGTAAACCCGGAAAGCCGGGTCTTCAACGAGATATACCGGCTTACCCTGGAAAAGACCCTGGAAAGCACCGCCCCGGACTGGAAACTGCCCTGCTTTAAAGAACTGCGGGCCGAGAACGTGGAACACATGCGCGATCTTTTTTTCCGGGGAAACGGTAATCCCCGGGATATAGTGGACCATGAAACCAGCCTGGTCTCCTTTCCGGACATTTACTTCCGCATCAAGGAAATGCTGGAGGACGGCTCCAGTTCCGCCGAAGACATAGCCGAGGTGGTTTCCAACGATATCGGCCTCTCCGCCAAGCTGCTGCGCCTGGTAAACAGCCCCTTCTACGGCTTCTCGGTCAAGATAGACTCCATCAGCCGGGCCATTTCCCTGGTGGGGGTCAAGGAACTCTCCACCCTGGCCCTGAGCATCTCGGCCATAAACTTCTTCCGGGACATCCCCCCGGAGCTGATCGATATGCGCACCTTTTGGAAGCACTCTATAAGCTGCGCCATTTACAGCAAACTGATCGCCTCGGAAACCGGCCTGCCGGCGGAAAAATTCTTTTCCGCCGGTCTCTTGCACGATGCGGGGCGGCTTATAATCTTCAAGAACCTGCCCTATGCCGCGACCCAGGCCCTGCTTGAAGCCCGGACGAGCATGATCCCCCTGGTGGAAGCGGAGGAAACCATACTCGGGTTCAACCACACCCAGGTGGGCAAGAGCCTGTTTCAGGCCTGGCAAATGCCGGAACAACTGACAGATATTATCGCCCATCACCACTCCCCGGACGGGGGAGAGGACCCCCGCGGCGCCGCGGTTGTCCAGCTTGCCGACAACCTGGCCAACGCATCGGCCATACCGGAGGGGGGCAAATTCGTCCTCCCGGGGATGGAGGACAAAGACTGGGAAAAAACGGGCCTGTCTTTGGACAAGCTGAAAAAATTGATCGCTGTCCACGATGAGAGTGTGGAATCCGTCTTAAATGCTTTCATGTAGCCGTAATTAAGCCGAGTACGCGACCTTTAGAATTATGACTTCCCAAGTATACAATGTAAATTTTTTAAATCCGCTCCTGGATGCAGTGGTCAATGTCCTGAGCACCATGGCCGGTTTCGAGGCCCGGCCGGGCAAACCGTACAGGAACGACAAGGGTACGGCTTTCGGGGATATAACCGGGCTTATAGAAATCCACGGCTACGCCCACGGGGTCATTGGCCTCAGCCTGAGTAAAAGCGCGGTTATAAAGATAGTGAACAACATGCTCTTTGAAAGCTTTACGGAAATAAACGAGGAAATCGAGGACGCCGTGGGCGAGCTGACCAACATGATCGCCGGCCAGGCCAGAAGCGGACTGTCCGAACAGGGTTTCAACTTTCAGGCCTCCACCCCGGAGGTAGTAACCGGAAAAGGCCTTCCCCTGGACCACATCCCGCACGCTCCCATACTGGGCATTCCCTTCAGCTCGGATGA
>CAZTKE010000227.1:0-2686 GCA_964614055.1 uncultured Desulfovibrionales bacterium
TCCTGAATAATCGATGAATTGAATTCCGACCCCACTTCCATGCCCAGAAGATATTTTATGCGCCGCTCCAGCCGCATATACCCCCCGTCGCGCAGGGGGCGGAATATGCGCCGCTCCAGCTCCGCGTTCTCGTATTCCTTAATAAGATCCCCTATACGCATGACTGATTGCTTTACCGGGGAAATGATGTCCCTGGTCAAAAGTTCGGGCACATCGTGCAGGAGTCCGGCGAAAAAATTGTTCTGAGCCCGGCGGGGGCAGGCCCCGAGGCAGAGACTGAAAAAATAGGCATAGCAGGCAACAATAAACATGTGCCCCAGAACTGAAGTCTCCGGAATGCGCGGGGTCTGTGACCATCTTTTCTGGAAACGCAGCTGACCGCAGACATGGACAAACCTGCCCAGCTCTGAGCTCGGGCCGGCAATCAGGTCCCGCATACCCGCGAGATCGGAGTATTCGTCCAGCTGGCTGCGGAAAGTCTCCTCGATCTCCGCGAGTTCTCCGTCCGCCGGATTCACGTTCTTGATCAGGTCAAACTCCCTGGAGCTGGCGTAGACGTGCGCCGCTTGCAAAATCCGCTTTCCCGGACAATCTTCCTCAGCCTGCAGGAAATAATTCTCCATATCCCGGCAGAAATCCTCGCCCAGGGGCTGCACCCGGGGCTGAAGCTGTTCCAGGACCCAACGGGTAAGCTGCTCGTAATGGGCGGGATTGGCCTTGATCTTATAGAAAACCGGGGGCTTGATATCGGTTATGACCAGGCGGTACAGGTATTCAAAAATCCCCCCGCGAACGATATTTGTGCCCAGCTCCGTGGCCTCTCCCCGGCTCAGATCGGAGCTGTTCAGATTGAACAAAACCAGGGCGGCGATCATTTTATGCGCCTGCTTGTCCACCTCGACCAGTTCCATGGGCCGCATCTTGTCGTTCCAGCGCTTCATGAACGAGCCGGAAAAAATGAGTTGCAAAATCCCTTTTCTTATACTAGGCACTGACCCTCCAGCGTTTCCGAGTTGATTTAAGTTCATCCCTACCCGCTACATTCGCGAACAAAATCAACTTGGTCCGTATTTAAGTCAAAAGGACCAGAGGTGCAAGATCAACCTCAGGGAAAGTTCTAGTTTTTGCTATTGACTTTTACCAGCCCGTAAATTAATAAATTCTGTTTTCGATCACCAAGGAGAAGGCAGCATGAAGACATATAGCCCCAAGCCCAACGAAGTAGAACAAAAATGGTACGTCGTGGACGGGACAGACATGACCCTGGGCCGCATGGCCACCGCGATCGCGCGCAAGCTAAGCGGTAAGGACAAGCCTGAATACGCCCGGCATGTGGATACCGGAGACTTCGTTATAGTAATCAATGCCAATAAAATCAGACTGACCGGAAACAAGGCAGAGCAGAAAAGATATTACAGACACAGCGGATATCCTGGAGGGATCAAGGAAACTCCGTTTACGGACATGCTCGACAAGAAACCGGAATACGTCATCAAGCACGCGGTCAAGGGAATGCTCCCCAAAAACCGGCTGGGAACTAAACAGCTCAAGAAACTGAAAGTGTATGCCGAAGAAGAGCACCCGCATGAGGCCCAGCAACCGCAGCCACTGCAAATCTAAGATGAGGGAAAGGAAAAAATGAGCCAGGACTTTTACTACGGAACAGGACGCAGAAAGAACGCCGTCGCCAGAACCAGGGTATACGAAGGCGAAGGCCGCATTTTGGTCAACAACCGGCCTTTTGACGATTATTTCCCCCGGGCTACTTTGCAGATGGTGGTCCAGCAGCCGCTTAAGCTGACCAAGACGGACAGCAAGCTTGATATTAAGATAAATGTTCAGGGCGGCGGTCTCACCGGACAGGCCGAGGCGGTTCGACACGGCATCAGCCGGGCCCTTTTACAGTACGACGAAGACTTGCGCGCCCCGCTTAAAAAAGCCGGCTATCTGACGCGGGATGCCAGGGCCGTGGAAAGGAAGAAATACGGCCAACGCGGCGCCCGGGCCAAGTACCAGTACTCCAAGCGTTAAACCGACCTCCTTCGCGGAACTTTGGATATTCAAAAAGGCAGGGTGCTTTACCCTGCCTTTTTCATTTTCCCCACCCGGACTGAAAGCAAATGAGCAAAAACATAAAGCCCTGTCTAGTTTACGCGGACGAAAAAGGGAACATATACGACGAGCCCGAACTTTTGATGCTCTGCCGCCAGGGACGGGAAATCGCCCCGCCCCGGCCGGACGATCTGATTCCCTTGCCCGAGGAAAGCGAGTTGTATCTCCTTCCCGGGCGCAGCGCCCTGGGTCTGGATCCGAATACCGGCGGCATGGAAAAGGTGCCCATGTCCGCGGTAGCCGCATTCGTCAGTCCCGGGCACACCCTTTCCGGGATTGCCGCGTACGCTACCGAACCCGGCGCGGAAAAGCTCCCGCTTTTTTCCTATGCAGCCCTCGGATATGCCCGGGGCCGTTTCTGGGTCACGGCGCGCAAGGTGGATGCGGATAAGAGGCAGGTCTTCACAGGGATAGACAATAAAGGAATCGAAAAAGGTGCCCGGGATCTGCTGCAAAGATTTCCGGACAACCGTCTGGTAAGCCACCTTACTCACTGTGCGCTCACCTATTGCTGTCCAGCGGCCAAAAACCTGGCCCTGGGCCGCTTTGAATGTCCGCTGCCCACGGCCCGCTC
>CAZTKE010000228.1:0-2675 GCA_964614055.1 uncultured Desulfovibrionales bacterium
CAATGTCGGGGACCCGGTGCGGATGATAACCGGTATTTCCGTGTCCGAGGCGGAGCGGGAAGAGCTGCGCGAGGAGATGGGCCTGAAGGACCCGATCCTGACCCAATACTGGCGCTTTTTGAAAAACGCGGCCCAAGGGGATCTGGGCACGTCATATTTCTATCACAAGCCGGCCACCCGGGTGATCCTGGAAAAGGCCCCGGCCACGATCGAGCTGGTGTTTGTAAGCAGCCTGATAATCGTTTTTCTTTCCGTGCCTTTGGGTGTTTTTGCGGCAATTTATCCCAAAAACTGGTTCTCCCGCCTGGTCATGGGCGGGAGTATAATCGGGGTGTCCATCCCCGTGTTTTTGACCGCCATTGTTTTGGTATACATATTTTCCGTTGAACTGGGCTGGCTGCCCTCGTTCGGGCGAGGGGAAACCGTTAATATATACGGCTGGGAGTCCGGTCTGGTCACCTGGGACGGGATCAAGCACCTTATCCTGCCCGCGGTATCCCTGTCCTCGATCATGCTACCCCTTTTCATCCGCCTCATCCGCTCGGAGATGATGGAAGTTCTGGAGTCGGAGTACATAAAGTTCGCCTGGGCCAAGGGTCTTAAGCCCAAACGCATCTGGATGATTCACGCCTTCAAGAATACGCTGTTGCCGGTAATCACCGTGGGCGGGGTGCAGCTGGGCATAACCATCGCCTTTACCATTCTCACCGAAACCGTCTTTCAATGGCAGGGGCTGGGATTTTTGTTCATGGAGGCGGTGGAAAGGAGTGATACCTCGCTTTTGGTGGCCTATCTCGTTTTTGTCGGGCTGGTCATGGTCGTGGTCAACACCCTGGTGGATATAATTTACGGATGGATCAATCCGCAGGTTCGGATAACGGGGGTTGAATGAAGCTTAAAGGTAAATGGAGAGCCTTCCGGGATTCGTATTTTCTGTACAGTTTTCTGCGCGACCCGGTGGCCATGGTCAGCTTTGCGATCCTGCTCGTTTTGACGGTGGTGGCCTTTCTGGCCCCGATTTCCGCACCCTATGATCCGTACGACACCTCCACGATAAGCGTTATGGATTCAGAAATGCCTCCCATGTGGTATGAGGGCGGGAGCCCGGAGTTTATACTGGGCACGGACGACCAGGGCCGGGATCTCTTGTCCACAATGATCTACGGCATGCGGGTTTCCATTATCATCGGCCTGGCCGCGGTCGCTCTGCAGGCCGCTCTGGGAGTGCTTATCGGTCTGGTGGCCGGATATTTCGGGGGCAGGATAGATTCCTTTTTCATGCGTCTGGCCGATGTGCAGCTGTCCTTTTCCTATCTGATGGTGGCCATTTTCGTCAGCGCCGTTTTGCAGGCGGCCATCGGGGTGGGCAGGTTCGAGGAGATTGCCGTACCCTTTTTGATAGTGGTCATCGGGCTGGCGCAGTGGCCGCAGTATGCACGCACCGTGCGGGCCTCGGTCCTGGCGGAAAAGAAAAAGGAATACGTGGAGGCGGCCCGGGTCATCGGCTTTCGGCCCAACCGGATCATGTGGCGGCATATACTGCCCAATTGCCTTTCCCCGATATTTGTTTTGTCCACCATTCAGGTGGCCAACGCCATAATGAGCGAGGCCGCCCTTTCCTTTCTGGGGTTGGGTATGCCTCCGCACAAGCCGTCCCTCGGTTCCCTTATCAATATCGGGTTTGAATACATGCTCAGCGGTTCGTGGTGGATCACCCTGTTCCCGGGCATCCTCCTTGTGGTTTTGATCCTGGTGATCAACCTTTTGGGCGATTGGATGCGGGATGTGCTTAACCCCAAATTGTATAAGGGATGATCGATGAGCAAACTGCTTGAAGTCCGGGATCTGGTGGTCAACTTTGCCCTGCGCTTCGGGGATCTCACCGCCCTGAACGGGATCAGCTTTGATCTCAAGGCCGGGGAAAGGCTCGGCCTGGTCGGAGAGAGCGGAGCGGGAAAGTCGGTGGCCGGGTTCTCCATTATTAATCTTATTAGCAAGCCCGGGTATATAGCCCAGGGCAAGGTCTTTTTCGAAGGGGAGGCGGTAAGCGATTATCCGCAGGAAAAGATGCGCCATGTTCGCGGAAACAGGATCAGCATGATCTTTCAGGATCCGATGATGACCCTGAATCCGGTTTTGACCATCGGCACCCAGATGACCGAGACCCTTCTGGCCCATCGTCCGGGAATGTCCAGGGAAGAGGCGGCCAAAATAGCCTTGGACAAGCTGAGGCAGGTGCATATTCTCTCCCCGGAGGAGAGGCTCAAGCAGTATCCGCATGAATTTTCCGGAGGCATGCGCCAGAGGATCATAATCGCCATATCCCTTTTGACCGACCCGGCCCTGATCATTGCCGACGAGCCCACAACCGCCCTGGACGTGACCATCCAGGCGGAAATCATGGATCTTTTGACCGAGCTTTGCGAAAAGCATAATATGGGGCTTATTTTGATTACCCACGACCTGGGGGTGGTTTCCCAGACCACGCAGAGGATTGCGGTCATGTATGCCGGGCGCATAGTGGAGAGCGGAAGCACCCGGGATGTTGTGGACAATCCCCGCCACCCTTATACGCAGGGGCTTATAAGCGCCCTGCCCCAAGCCGCCGGGCAGAGCGGAAAAAGACTGCACCAGATTCCGGGGACAATGCCCAATTTGACTTCCATACCCGACGG
>CAZTKE010000229.1:0-2655 GCA_964614055.1 uncultured Desulfovibrionales bacterium
GTGCGCCAGGGCGGAGTGCAATTCGGCCAGGACCCGGACATGGCCGCGCAGGTAACAAAAGCGGTCAAGGAAGAAAGCGGTAAAAAACCGGTGATCGTCAAGCTGAGCCCCAATGTTGCGGACATAACCGCCGTTGCCCTGGCCGTGGAAAAGGCCGGCGCGGACATACTCTCCCTTATAAACACCTTGGGGGGAATGGCCGTGGATATAGAAAAAAGGCAACCCCGCCTGGCCAATGTCTACGGGGGCCTATCCGGCCCGGCCATAAAGCCGGTGGCCCTGAAAATGACCCACCAGACCGCTTGTGCGGTTTCCATCCCGGTAATCGGCATGGGGGGTATAACCAGTGCCAGGGATGTCCTGGAATTTTTGCTGGTCGGGGCGCGGGCAGTACAGATCGGAACCGCTAATTTCCTGTCCCCGGAAAAGCCCTTTGCCCTTGTCCGCGAGACTGAAGAACTCGCCCGGAGCCTGGGCATCTCTTCCTGGCCCGAATGGAGCGGCGGCCTGCGCCATCATTCCCACTCTTGAGTAAATAAAAAAATCCGGCTAATATTCGCCCAGCGTTTTGCCGAAAAAATCCCGCAAAAATCATTCGGGCTTATCCGGTTTTACAGCCCCTGGCCCCAAAAGGCTTTCGGCCGGGCATGGATGTTTTGCAAAACGCGTGAAGCCCGGACGTCTTTGACTTGCCGATCCGGGATGCAGCCTTCTCCCGGAGGACTCGGGTTAAGTCTGCTCAAATCAATAAAAAAAGACATTCATAGCTGCATCGCTTTGCAGCCGCAGATGCAAGGAGATTCTTCATGCCCCAGCCAATAAAGGACGCAGTTTCCATCTGCAAAACCATCATGCGCAACGGGATGGACGCCTATGTGGTGAACGCCCCCCTGCAGGAAAAAATATCCGTGGACAACCCCAGCGAAGTGGACATCTGTACGGAAATGGATATGGAGGGTCTGACCAAACTGTTTCCCAATGTGGGCGGGCCCAGGGTGGAGGGGGCCGCGGCCACCCTGACCGAGGGACGGACCATGTTCCACTTCTATCCGGCTGATGTAAGCGAAGGTTCCTACACCGGGACCGCGCTTACCAGGCTGACCCCGCGCATGCTCAAAGAGCTCGAGCAAAAGGACGAACTCTCCCTGGATCAGGCCTGTCCTTATCTCCCCCAGACCAGCGACGCCTACGAGGGATTCAAGGACCCGGACAAGGGGCAGATCGCGTTTGTCGACCTCCCGGATGAGGCCCTTAAACGCGATTACCTGCGGGCCATCCGGGCCATGCGCTTTGCGTCCAACTACCATCTGCCCATAGAGGCCAATTCCTGGCTGGCCATTGTCCGCAACGCCAGAAGGGTTTTGGATTACGTGCCGGTCACGGATATAATGGACGAATGGCGCAAGGTGGAAGCGGAGAACATGCACGAATTCGTCCGGCTCCTTTTCCGGAGCATGCTCCTGCACGGGCTCATCCCCGAGCTCGCCGCCCTTAGCCGGGTATCCCAACTTAAAAACCAGGATGACGGTGAGGAAACCGTATGGGAGCACACCCTGGAAGTAATGCGCTTTTATCCGGAAGAGCTGCCCTATGACTGGTACGGGACAATGGCCTGCCTGTTCCACGATATCGGCAAGCTGTATTCCGGTGAATGGCACGAGGACAAGATGACCTTTTACCAGCATCATCAACTCGGAGCCAAAGTAACCCGGAAGATATTAAAGGCCCTGCGCTTTGACCCCAATGAGATCGACCTGATCTGCCATCTGGTCCGCCACCACATGCGTTTCCATTTCATGCTCACGGACCGGGGTATCCGCCGTTTCAAAAGCCTGGAGGAATATCCGAGGCTTATCGAAATGGTCCGGGCCGATCTCAAGGCCAGGGACGGAAACTACACGGAGTTCAATCACAACTTGAAGATGCTGGAGCGGGCGGACATAGACGAGGACATGCTCGAGCCGCTTTTAAACGGACACGAAATAATGGAATTCACCGGAGTAAAGCCCGGTCCGGAGGTCGGTCTCCTGCGCGACGCCCTCCTTCAGGCCCAGATAGCGGGCAAGGTTACCTCTGTGCCGGAAGCGGTTGATTTTGTGGTCAACTACAAAAACAAGGAGACTCTGCAATAAAAAACCTGCTGGACCTGGATTTCACTGAACTGGGCGATTGGCTCGCGGATCGCGGGGAACCCGCTTTCCGGGCCCGGCAGGTGTGGTCCTGGATATGGGAGAAAGGGGCTGTCCAATTCACGGACATGACCAATGTAAGCAAAAGCTTACGGGGCAAATTGGCTGAAAACTGGCTTATCCGGCCCCCGGAGATCCATACCGTAAAGACCAGCCGGGACGGGACCATAAAATTCCTTTTGCGCCTTGAGGATGACTCCCTGATAGAATCCGTCCTAATCCCGGAACAGGAAAAGATGACCCAGTGTTTGTCCTCGCAGGTGGGCTGCCCCATGGCCTGCACCTTTTGCAGTACGGGACAGATGGGATTCGTCCGCAACATGCGGGCCGGAGAGATCGCCGGGCAGGTTTTGACCGCCCGGGAGTATCTTAAAAAACATCACCCGGAAAAGAGGCTGACCAATTTCGTGTTCATGGGTATGGGTGATCCGCTTCTGAACTGGGAGGAAATGGAAAAGGCCCTGAA
>CAZTKE010000230.1:0-2613 GCA_964614055.1 uncultured Desulfovibrionales bacterium
GGATAAGTGATCGTCTGTTCGCGCTTTTTCATGCCTTGTCAAGTCCTCTTTTTTCAGGCTATTATACACAATAATAGTTCGGAGACATTGATCAGGGATTCCCAGTAGCTGGATTGTTTGCATGTAATGTGGTCAATGTGTACAAGAACAGGATAAAAAAGATAGATTATTATGTCCGCACTGCAAGCATTGATAATACATTCCGACCGGGAAGTAACCGCTGAATTGCGCGACATGTTGGCCTCCGTGGAGGAGATCAGGGTGTTGGGCGAGGCGGTGAGCGCGTTTGAGGCCCTGGAGCTTTTGGAACGCATCAAGTACGATGTTTTTTTTGTGGGTCTGGACTTGCCCCAGGGGATGGACGGGATTGAGCTGGCCCAGGTTCTGTCTCAGCGCAGGTACCGCCCGGCCATGGTCTATGTGGCGGACCGGGAGGACATGGCTTTCAAGGCCTTTGAGGTCGGGGCTGTTGACTATCTGCTTCGCCCCCTGTCCGAGTCCAGGCTGGAAAAAACAGTGGAGCGCCTGATGCATACCAAGCGCCAGGCCCGGATTGTCTCCCCGGAGGGCAGCGCCCCCGGAGATGGGGATGAGATGGACGAGGAAATGGTCCATCTGCCTCTGGCCGAGGATGATCAGGACAAATTCCTGCAGGCCTTGCACAAGGCTTGGGATTATAAGCTGGAAAAAAGGGTAAATCTGGAGAAGCTGGCCATTAATATCGACGGCAAGCTGCTTTTAATCCCCTATAACCAGGTCATCTTCATAGAGGCCTATGAAGACTACAGTTATGTGCACACTTCCCAGGAGAAATTCCTTACTTCCTATCGACTGAAGAATCTGGAGGAGCGGCTGCGCGACCACCGCTTTTTCCGGGTACACAGGAAATATCTGGTCAATCTGGATATGGTCACGGAGATAGCCTCCCTGCCCGGGAGCAATTTTATGCTCCGCACCGCCGGCAGAAAACGGATCGAATTGCCAATCAGCCGCAGGAGGATCGGGCAGTTAAAGCAGCTGCTCGGGCTCTAAATGGCGGCTTTTGTTCCTGATGCTTCCCTCGCACAGGGTCTTTATTGGACAGGCAAGTCAAGGGTTTGCCGTTTATCCCATGCTTGCTGCCTTTGGTCGATAAAAAATTCCCCGCTGAAGGTACATCTGGTCTATATACCCAAGATACACTGGATAATTAAATCAATAATTCTCATGAATTTGCGATGTATGCAGCCCTGCCCCGGTCTGCGCGTTTTGTTTTAAAGGGCAGGTTGCCAAAGCATTTCCCAAGGAGGACACCATGGAAGAGAAAGGTTCGCTTGATGCCTTGATGCAGGAAGAACGAGTATTTCGTCCCCTGCCGCAAATGGTTATCGAGGCAAATGTCAATCCGCAGGAATATTCCGAGGCCATGAAACAGGCCGAGGAAAATTATTTGGATTACTGGGAGGACGCGGCAAAGGAGCTGGATTGGTTCAAAAAATGGGATAAGGTCCTGGATGAGTCCGAGGCCCCGTTTTACAAATGGTTCACCAATGCCAAGTGCAATATTGCCTATAACGCCCTGGACCGGCATATAGAGACAGCGAACAAGAACAAGCTTGCCCTGATCTGGGAGGGCGAACCCGGGGATACCAAGAAGTACACCTATTACGAGCTGTATCGGGAAGTGAATCGCTTTGCCAACGCCCTGCGCGCCCTGGGCATTGAGAAAGGGGACCGCGTGGTCCTGTATATGCCGCCCCTGCCGGAAACCATTGTGGCCATGCTGGCCGTGGCCAAGGTGGGCGGTATCCACAGCATGGTTTTTGCCGGTTTTTCCGCCCGGGCCTTAAGGGATCGCATCGAGGACGCCTCGGCCAAGCTGGTGATCACCGCGGACGGGTTTTACCGCAACGGCCGGGTGTTCAACGTGAAAAAGATCGTGGATGAGGCCCTTGTCGGCGGCTGTGAGAGCGTGGAGACCATGGTTGTCGTGCACCGGGCCAGCGTGGAGGCGGAAATGGTCGAGGCCAGGGATATCTGGTACGACGCCCTGGTTCGCCAGGAAAGCCCGGTGGCCCATACCGAGGTCATGGATTCCGAGGATCCGTTGTTCCTCCTGTACAGTTCCGGGACAACCGGCAAACCCAAGGGCATTTTGCATACCCACGGCGGATACATGGTCGGGGTGCACCGGTCCCTGAACTGGGTTTTTGACATCAAGCCAACGGACATTTTCTGGTGCACGGCGGACGCCGGATGGATCACCGGACACAGCTATGTGGTTTACGGGCCGCTGGTGGCGGGCACGACCACGGTGATGTACGAGGGGCACCCCTTGTATCCCCAGGCGGACCGGATGTGGGACCTTGTCTCCAAATACGGGGTGACCATATTCTACACCGCCCCCACACTCATCCGCATGCTCATGCGTTTCGGCACGCAGTATCCGAAAAAGCACGATCTATCCACGCTAAGGCTTTTGGGGTCCGTGGGCGAGCCCATCAATCCGGAGGCCTGGGTATGGTTCTACAAGAATATCGGCCGCTCCGAGTGCCCGATAATGGACACCTGGTGGCAGACCGAGACCGGGTCGATCATGCTCAGTCCTCTGCCCATATCCCTTTTGAAGCCGGG
>CAZTKE010000231.1:0-2599 GCA_964614055.1 uncultured Desulfovibrionales bacterium
TCAAGGCCGCTCTCATTGCCCGGGGAGAATACCCGGACTTTATTTTTCGCCCCGGGCCCCTTCCCCCGGAGTCCCGGATCAGAGCGCAGGGACTTAACCTGAGTGAATCCGAGACAACCAGTCTGCGCCGCCGGGCGGAAGAAATGTTCGGGGGTACTCTCCCTGAAGAAGCCGCACTGGGAGAGTGGGCGGACAGCTTGCACGCGGCCCGGAGAAATTCCGGGCGGGAAAAAATCGTCTTTCACACCTCGGGCAGCACCGGAGAGCCCAAACCGAACGCGCACGACCATGCCCTTCTGGCCCAGGAAATCGACTGCCAGAAAGGGCTGTACCTGGGAACCGAAAGGATCGTCAGCTTTGTCTTTCCCCAGCACATCTACGGCTTTCTGTTCACGATCATGCTCCCCAAGGCCCTGGGGTGCCCGGCTCTTTCCCATCCGCCGTTCCCGTCCCGGAAAATAATCGAGGATCTGCGGGAAAACGATCTGGTGGTCGGATTTCCCCTTTTCTGGGACAAACTTCTGGAAACCGGGAAAACCGTGCCCAGAGGCGTATCCGGAGTAACCTCCACCGCACCCTGCCCCCGGGAAACAATCCTCAGGCTCATGGAAAACGGATTTGAAAAAATAACCGAGATATACGGCTCCTCGGAAACCGGGGGAATCGGCACCCGGGACCACCCGGACAAGCCGTACACCCTGCTTTCCTGCTGGAACGCTCCCGGCCCGGAAAATCCCGGGCATTTAACCCGAGAGCATCCGGGAAGCAAAAAGACCCTGTCCTATCCGGTCCCGGATGCGATCACCTGGCTTGGCCCGGACACATTCCTCCCCGGGGGGAGAACGGACAGCGCGGTACAGGTGGCCGGAACCAATGTCTATCCGAAAAAAATAGAAAACATCCTTTTAAAGCACCCCAAAATCCGGGAGTGCGCCGTCCGCCTCATGCGCCCGGAGGAAGGCTTTAGACTGAAGGCGTTTATAGTCCCGCAAGGGAGGAAGGACCCGGAGGAACTGCGCCGGGAACTTGCGGCCTGGATGAAAAAACACTTGACTGCGGCGGAAATTCCCAAAAAGATAAATTCGGGATCCGAACTCCCAAAAAACGCCATGGGCAAGATTCAGGACTGGTAACAAACAGTAACTATTCAGAGATTTATTTCAAAGATATCAAGAGCATATTGAACCGCGAAGTCGCTAAGGACGCGAAGTTTAAGACGCGAAGCTTAAGTATTGTCCAAAACCGGGATACGGTTTTGGACAAGGCCGCCTTTCAATTTGCCGCCTGCCCCGTTAAAAGCGAAGCCTTTTTAACCGGGGTTTCCCGGCAAATTGAAAACATCTTCCCTTGGTCCGGCACTCAAATCAAAGATTTGAGTGCCGGACGAGCGGTTAAAAAATTCCCATCTTATGATGTGGCTTGGTCCACTTTACGAGGATGCTGAAACTGATACAAAAAAATAAAGGAAAAAAGACATGATTGTAAACAAAAACCGCATTCTTGCAGCGGCAATCGGAATGCTGCTTTTGCCCCTTTTTTCCTGCACCCCGGTCAAAAAGGCCGGGCACGGCGTGGGCGAGGCCACGGGCAAGACGGTCAAGACCATAAAGGAAATACCCGGGGAGATTAAGGAAGGATATAAAAAGGGCAGGACCGAAGATCCCGCCCCTGATGGAGACTAGCAAACAGCCTATTGGGCTATTTTCTGCTGCAGCTTATCCAGTATGGACTGATCCAGATAACGGATCCATCCGTTGTAGCGTTTGTGGATGACGTTCCCGGAATGGCGCAGATTGCGGCTGTCCTTGTATTTTATGCTGTAGCTGTTGTTATCGTAGTAAATATCCACCTTGGCCATTATGTCCCCGTGCAGCAGGGTGGCCACCATGTGTCCGGGAGCGACCTTTTCCGGACGCCATCCCCTGTCCATGCACCCGCTGCGGATGGCGTCGGCCACGTCGGAAGTGGTCAGATGGTCTCCGGATTTCGTGGGAATGGGGGCGTCGTTTACGTTCTGAATGGGTTCCTCCACAATGCAGGCGGTCAAAAAGACCACTGCGACCACGGCCACAAACCAAGCGCAAAATCTGGGATTCATAAAAACCTCCTGTTTTTTACGATGCCTCCAGACAGGAGAGCATCTTCTTTTTCACATACCCGGCCATGGCCCGGGCCGGCTTTTTGTCCGCGGCAAAGTCCCGCGGATGGACCGGATCCAGAAAATGCATGTCCACCCGGGCCGGGGAGAAAAGCCTCTTCCCCGGGGGAAGCAGCCTCCCGGTTCCGGTAATGCACAGCGGGAGCACCGGGACACCGGTGCGCTGCGATATCTGAAAGGCCCCGGTCTTGAAACCGCCCAAAACCCCCTTTTTCTTCCGGGTCCCTTCCGGAAAAAAAAGAAGGCTTATCCCCCGGTCCAAAAGCTCCCGGGCCCGGACGAGAAAAGTCTCCGGATCCAGGTCCGCGTCCAGATACCCGGACATGCGCATGAACGGGGCCAGAAAAGGAACCCGAAAAGGCCAGCCCCGGACCACCATGGAAATGGACCACACCGGCTGCGCGCCGAAACTGTATATATCCACGATGGACTGGTGATTGG
>CAZTKE010000232.1:0-2588 GCA_964614055.1 uncultured Desulfovibrionales bacterium
ATCCTTCCGGAAACCACGGAAAACCAGGCCTGGTTTCTGGCCCACAGGCTGCGCAAAAAAATAGCCGGATTAAAGCTCCAACACCAGGGGCATATAATCCGGCTCACCGTAAGCATCGGAATCACCTCCATGGAGCCGGGCTCCCTGTTCCCGGCCGCGGACCTGATCGAGCACGCGGACCGGGCCCTTTATCTGGCCAAGAACAGCGGCCGGAACATGGTCTGCACCTCCCGGGCCGCGGGCATGGAAGAGGCCATGGCGGACTGATTTTCTCTGAATCTCAAAAAACAAATAAAGGCCGGGTACTTTACCCGGCCTTTATTATGGGATAGGCAAAAGACAAAAAGGGGTTTTGTCATGCGTATCCCTGCCGGCCTGTTTTTGATTTTGGCCGTTATCGCGGCTTTTGTTTTTTTCTCCCCTGAACCCTCCCCGGCCGAATGCGAGCCGAGAGTACACATCCAGCTGACCACGGAATTCAAAGGAGACAGTTCGGAAGTACCCATTGAACTCGCCCGGCTATACCTCCCGGATGTGTCCTTGGGGCCGAATCAGATACCGGACACCCCGCTTATATACATATCCACTCCCGGCGCCCTTAGGGTACATACGACCTGGAACTATCATTCGGATATAAATTTTCTGGAAATCACATGGGAGCTCTTTGCCAATGGGGAAAGTGTTATCTCCAACTCGCACGGAGTCGATCTGAATAAAGAGGGTTTTATCCAGGAATTGGAAGCTGTAAAACTGGACCTGCACGCCATGGCCCACATCCTCAGCGACAGCCTGCCCATAAACAGCGCCAAAATCTTTATGGACAAGCATGTAATCGAGGCCACATCACCGGAAAATGTCACGGTTTATCTGGATAAGCTCAAGGGCGCGGTCAGGGACATCCCTGTTGAGGAAAGATCCACCTTTTATTGCCTCGGGCTGCGCCTGCGCGATCAAGTACGCAAAACCGAGGAAATAGAAATCTCGGAAAAAGAGACTTTGTCCCATGCCGGGCAGGAATTCGACATGCAGGGATGGAGCAAAAGCTGCAATGGAGTCGGCGTACCCTGCGCCCGCCCCGTGGCCGAGCCTGAGTTGCGGGTCATCTCCGCCTTCGGTGATCCCAATATGTTCCCCGAGGATAAAATCAAAATAGAGGACACCCCGAAATTGACTCTGCGCTGTCCGGTAGAAGTCAAGGGCGGACCGGTTATAGCGCTCATTCCCGGCGAGGAAAAAGAAGTCACGTTCCAGGCGGTGGACTTCAAGGACGAGCCTATGTTCTCAGTGGAAGCAACCGGTTTTGAACTGGATCCGCAATCCTTCGGCCAACTGTCTCACGGCAAGGAAGATATCATTCCCACCCTGGGGACCGAGGGAGTAATCCGTGAGCTTATGGTCCGGGCCTCTCCGGATGCGCAGGGCATGGCCGAGGTTGTCTGCAGAATATGCGAGGACACTCCGGAGGATCTGTTGGGTGAAGACGAGGACGGACATCCGCTATATTATACGGAGGAAGAAAAGATAGGCATCCGCCGGGTAAGCGTCCTCCCGGAAATCGAGGTCTTTGTCCTCGGGGAAATCGATATCCAAAAGGATTTAAGCATCATAAGCGAACGAGAACGCTCCTACCAAAAGACCCGGGAAACCGAAACCGGCCGGGAAAAAATGGAGCTTACTTTCCGGGCCCAGTTTATGGAAAGGGAAGAAGCCCTGGTCAACCAGCCCGAACTGGGCTTCACCGGTTCCAGAATATCCTACATAGGCAAGGCAAAGGACGTAAGCTTGAGACTTTCAAGCAAAAACCCGCGCAAGCAAAAAAGATATGTAAACGGATGGTTTGAAAAGAGCGACTGCGGGCGGGTATCCTACGCATACACCCCGAATCTCCAGGAACATGAAATGGATACCCTCCGTCCGGACACCACCCTGGACGTATATTATCACCATTTTATCCCCGACCCGGAAAGCAAAATAAAGGTGCATCCGGCCGAGGGTCTGTCCTTCAATAATATGCAAAGCGGAGGAGCAACCTTCAGCTACAAAATAAACATTAATACGAAACAAATGAAAACCGACAATTCCTGCGGGGTAACCTATTCCGCCATGCCCATGCCGCAAGTGGAAGTCCCCCTGCATCTGGACCAGTACCTGTTTCCGGTTCCGCTTTTGACCATGATGAGCAGCGGTTGCTACGGATTGGGCAAAGAATTTGAGCTGATGCACATAAACAAATACAGACAAATGTTCCGCAAGCTGAACAAAGAGGGAGATGAATTCGACGAATTCACAATGGAAAGGGATTTTTCCCTGGATCCCGGGACCAGGGCGGACTGCTGGGAACTGGACGATGCGGGGCTTGATTATTCCGGGAGGACCGACGTTTATATGTATATCGAATCCCGGGCGGAAATCCTGCGCGGGGGATTCGATCTCACCCGGCACAAAAGCGATAATGAACTAAGAAATGAACCCTACACCCCCGCTTATTTGAAACATATTAACCCGGACATTATCCCGGACATTCCGGAACCACCCCTGTGGGCCGAACATCCCGATCCGCAGGAAGTCCCGCCCATGGAGACGCCCGG
>CAZTKE010000233.1:0-2587 GCA_964614055.1 uncultured Desulfovibrionales bacterium
TCGTCATAAGCCGTTCCCACTTCTGCGTCGGCCAGTTCAGCCGCCCGGATTCCAATGGCCAGGCCGGGGCAGGAGTGCCCGTGAAAGGAGATGGTGTCCTCAATGGTTTTTTGCGTATAAATACATCCTGACATAAGCCCTCAATAGCATGTTTTAATTTTTGGTTACATTTTACAGCCCTGTTTACGCTAAAGATATTATTAAATGAATACATAAAAAATGTCAAATGAAAGAAGGGGATATTGCCAGTATTTATAAAGGGTTTATCTCGGTTTACGGCGGATAAGCTTGTAATGTTTTTTTGCGGGCGTAAAAAACATTCGGAGATGCTGGGCAGAATTTATCCTCCGGGAGTAAAAAAATAACAATTTATAAATTTTTACGGGTGCACGATTGTTTTTTTGTTTTAGGGCAAGGATGGAATAAATGTCTACTATGTCAAATCGTTTTGGGGCCTTGAAGTTTAATGTGGATTTTCTCCGCCTGATTTTTTTTGAATGCTTTTAAAAAAATGGGTAGATTTAAAAGAGAATCGGTTTAAGCGAACCAAAAAAACATATCTGTTTAACCGCTTATTTGAATAAAAAACCGTTTATAGAATTTAAATGCACTTTTTACTGGAAATTGATTACATTGTTTGTGAATATGTATAAAGAAGAATTGAAAAATCATTTGTAAAGTTAAGGGGGTGCAAATGGGCAAGCGCAAGGAAAAAAACAAGAAAGTAAGGGAAAACTATGTCCATGCCGCTCAGGCCGTGTTCATCCGGCACGGATACCGCGGAGCGACCACTGCGCAGATCGCTGTTGAAGCCGGTTTGTCCGAGGGCAATCTCTACCGCCATTTTGAATCCAAACACGATCTTTTGGTCAAGATCATGCATCGGATTTATGATTTGTACACGGAGATGCTGGGCGAGTATCTGGACAAGCCGAGTGAACCTTTGGCCATGATCGAGGGCGTGTTTAAGTTTTACGCGGATTTTATCCGCAAATATCCCCAGGAAGCCCAGGTTTTGACCCGGGTGTGTCCCTTTCTTCTGGAAGACAAGGATATCCCGTGCAAGGCCCTGGTTTCCGAGCAGCACAAAATGATCCGCTCCACTCTGGAAAAGGCTGTTCAGGACGGGGTCGAGAGCGGACAGTTCGTCGACCTGGATGTCCGGGATACGGCCCGGGTCCTTTCCTTTTTGCTGCACGGCTATCTGCGGGCCCAGCTTCTTTCCAGGGATCCCAAGGCCGGAGCGCTTAAATCCAAGAGACTGATAATGGATTTTTGCCGCAGATCTTTGGAGAAATAGTCTTTCTTACCGGATTTGCGAATTGTGCGGTGAAGAGATAGACGTCCGCAGATTACGGGTCCTTCCTGACGCCAAATACTGCATAAATTGTCAGCGTCTGTTTGAAACAGGAGCAATGAGCGCATAAGCAAAAAAGATCAAGAGTGGGCGCGGGCTTTGCAGCCGCTGAGTCCAGAATTTGCTTCTTGACACCGGGGGAAAAGGAAAATAACAAATCCTGTTTGCGCCCCCGTAGCTCAGGCGGATAGAGCACGGGATTCCTAATCCCGGTTAGCCCAGGTTCGAGTCCTGGCGGGGGCACCAAGGATAAAAACTTCGGGTTTTCCCTGCAAAATTTATTAAAAAAGGCAGTGGGTCAAAAGAAAAAAATTGACCTGCTGCCTTTTTTTGTTTTTCTGAAGAATTTTTATTCAGAGAATAATTCCTGCAACTCCGGATGGTTTTCCAGGGCGCGCAGGAAGAGTTGGGTCCTGTGATCCATGCGTTCCTTGAATATCCGCATAATGCGATACATAAAGAGATATCCCAGCTCGTTGTTCTCGCTGAAGAGTTCGTGCAGCTCTTGCGCGGGCAGGGTGAGCAGTTCGCAGCTTTCCGCGCAGATGGCGCTGTTTTGGCTAACACTCCCGGGGATAAGGCTGGAGAGGGCAAAACAGGTCCCAGGTTCCAAATTGTCCAAGGTTATGATTATGTCCTTTGCCGGGTGCGCTTCCAGAAGGACAGTCCCGCTTAAAATCATATAGCAATGATCCAGCACCTCCCCCTGATTGAAGAGGGTGGTCCCGTCACTGAATATCTTCAGCTCTCCCACTTTTCCCAGAAGTTCCAGCATGTGCTCCGGTAAATCGCTAATGACCGATATTCTGCGCAATTCACGCTTGTCCACCATTACCTGTTTCCCTCCGGAAATTTATTGGAATTGTTCCATTGTTGATTTTCAAGATTATACTGAACCGCGGTTATGTCCGTTGTCTCTTAATCTAGCTGATAAGAAAGACCAGAACAATAAAGGCAGTGGACACGGCCGCGCCCAGTCCCACGGGCAGGGCTCCCTGCAGTACATCCGAATACAGCTTTTTCTTTTTTAGTTCCAGATGTCGCCCCCGGAACCCGGCGATAAGCCATATATTGACCATTACAAACAAGGCGATCCTGGCCGGGGCGTCGGCGAAAAATCCGGCCGCGGTGCGGACGACGCCCATAAGGCATTTTTCGCATATGTAATTCAGGCTGTTGCCCGCCTTGTCCAAAAAGATGTAGGCCAGCTTTCCTCCCTTGCGGTAAAAC
>CAZTKE010000234.1:0-1364 GCA_964614055.1 uncultured Desulfovibrionales bacterium
ATCAGGGAAGAGGCTATAGAATCCAATCCGGACTTGAAAAAGGAACTGGATGATTTCAAGGAGAGTCAAAAGGAGCTGCAGGAAAAAGGCAAGCAGCTGCAAAAAAATATTGAAGAGGCCATGAAAAAGCAGGATCCGGAGACAGAAAACTTGCTTAAGGAGTACACTTCTATAAGGAAGAGAATGCAGCCCTTTATGCAGCAGTAAAAAAAACCCGCCAAATGGCGGGTTTTTTTTAAACCTTGATCCGGAGTTCTGCCCGGATTCTTGATTTCCCTGCCCGGGCAAACGCCAGGTGGGATAGAATTTACAGGGACTAATTAGCCGTAGGCTTCTTCACCGCACCGGATCTGAGACAGCGGGTACACACCGGCACCTTCCTGACCTGACCGTTTGGCAGCTCCACCCGAACCCGCTGCAGATTGGGCATAAAGCGCCTTTTTGTCTTCTTGTGGGCGTGACTGACATTATTGCCCACTTGAGGTTTTTTACCGCAGAATGCGCATTCCTTGCTCATGATTACCTCCTGATAGATAACATAGGGAACAATGTCCCCGAATACTTACAACCGGTGAAAATATTCCCCGGAATTTTCCTTCCGGGACCCCGGATTTTCTTAATTAAGAACCGGCCGCTTTGGGCCGACCGCTGTTTGCGGCAAAGAATTTACGTTCATAGACTTGTTTATCCAAAAATGCAAGGGTAAAAACTTGACAATTCAAAGCCGTCACATATAGAAAGTGTGGCTCGAGGTGATAAGCTTGCTAAATTGGCTAATATTGTCGGATATCCCGGCCCACGGCCGGGACTTTTCGTTTGCGGAAAACGCTGATTGGGCGGACATCCTGCAGGAGCACGGAGTCGAATACACCCTGCAAAAAGAGATGAATCTCTCCCTGCATGTGCTCCCCCAATCCGACGGGGTCCTGTTTACCGGGAATCTGAACGGTGCACTCAGCCTGCCCTGTGAAAGGTGTCTTAAGCCGGTTGAGGTGACAGTAGACCGTGATTTCCATGTGTTTGAAGACCTGCCCGGCATGACCGATACCCCCCTTGACTCACTGCTCAGGGAGACAAACGGCCATCTGGAATTGAACATAAGGCACATGATGTGGGAACAGTTCAATCTCTCGCTGCCGGTCAAGGTCCTGTGCTCCGCGGAATGTAAAGGCATTTGCCCTGAGTGCGGGAAAAACCTGAATGAAGGGGAATGTGCCTGCAGCGGGGATAAAACCGATCCGCGGATGGCCGTGTTCAAACAAATAAAAATATCCTAAACATAATTAAAATGAGGTGGATTTAAATGGCTCTTCCCAAGAAAAAGACTTCCAAATCCAAAAGGAATATGCGCCGGGCCCACGACC
>CAZTKE010000234.1:1464-2586 GCA_964614055.1 uncultured Desulfovibrionales bacterium
GACGTTCTGGCCAAAGACGTCCTGCATGTGGAAAATCCCCGCGTCGGACTCTTGTCCATCGGGGAGGAAGAGGGCAAAGGCAACAATCAGACCCGGGAGGCATCCAAGCTCCTGGGAATGTCTTCCCTCAATTTTGTGGGCAATGTCGAGGGACGGGACATGTTCAAGGGTGATGTGGACATATTTGTCTGCGACGGATTCGTGGGCAATATCTCCCTGAAACTGATGGAGGGATTGGCCCTCTCCTTGACGCATATGCTCAAAACCGAGGTCAAAAAATGCCTTATGGCCCGGCTTGGTTTCCTCATCGGCAGCAGGGCGCTTAAAAAATTCAGCCGCAGGATTGACTATGCGGAATACGGCGGAGCCCCGCTTTTGGGCCTGAAAGGGATCGCCACTGTCTGCCACGGCTCCTCCAATTCCAAGGCCATATGCAACGCCGTGCGCATGGCCGGGACTTTTGTGACCAACAAGGCCAACGACCATATGGGCCGGGGCATAGCCACCCACCAGGAACTGAAGATCCTGGGCAAAAAGGCCCTGCCCGACGGCAGCAAGGAAGAGGCTTAAGCCAAATAATTTTATATCCGCGGATGGTTCGGCCTCCAAAGCGGACAGGCCCGGTTTTAAGTTCCCGGGTTCAAGAAAAGCTTTAGCATACTGCAATCCAAGGTTCATTTACATGAGCAAAGACATAAAAATTTTCGGTTTGGGCTATTTCCTGCCCCCTACCCGGCTGACCAATACTGACCTGGAAAAGATGGTGGAGACCTCGGATGATTGGATTACCTCCCGAACCGGAATCAAGGAACGCAGGATAGCGAGCACAGAGTCCTGTTCCGATCTGGGTGCGGAGGCCGGCCGCAGAGCCCTCGAACAATCCGGGCTTTCCCCGGAACAAATCACCCATCTGGTAGTAGCCACCTTCACTCCGGACTACTACTGCCCCAGTGCCGCCTGCCTTTTGCAACAAAAAATGGGTCTTGCAAATATCCCCTGTTTCGACGTGAACGCGGCCTGTTCCGGATTCACCTACGGGCTGGAAATGTGCCGCGGCCTGGCCGCCCTGCATCCGGATGCCCGTATTCTGCTGGTGGCTTCGGAAGTGGTCACCTCGCGCAT
>CAZTKE010000235.1:0-2574 GCA_964614055.1 uncultured Desulfovibrionales bacterium
GTATAGGCCATTACCCTGATCTGAAGAATCCTTCCCATTCCCTAACTCCTTTCTTCCCATTCCCCCTGTACACGGTTGACCACGTCTTGAATCTCGGAAAGCTGCTCCTCCGGACAAACCCCTATGAGGGGCTGACCGGCATCAACCAGCTCATCCGGACTGAAATACACGGTATAAATAAGTCCCGGTTTCCCCTGATAGGAAATCATGGTTTCCCTCTTCATCCGGGAAAGGATAAAAAGTTCCTCTCCTTCCCGCAATTTTACCGACTGGCATCCCTTGGCCTTGATCTTGCTGTCTATGGCCGGAATAAAATAGTATTTGCCTTTTTCCGGGGCACAAAAAAGATGCAGGGCTTTTTTGAGGATAATATCCAAAACTTCCTGTCGGGTCAGAAAATGCCTTATCTTTAAAAGAGGAGTCCCGGCCTGGACAAAATCCCCGCTTTTAACCGAACAAAACTCGGTAATTTCGCCCTTGTCCGGGGCATATATCGGCTTATCCAGATGTTCCCGGCGCAATTTGGCCAGAAGAGTGCCCGGAATATGCTGCCATTTTCCGTGCCATCCCTGCACGGCCACCCCGGTTTCCTTGATCACGAAATCCACGTATCCGGTGTGCATGGCCCGCACCGTAATTTCCTTGTACGGTTCGCGGTGGATTTCGTCCAAAAGACCTCTGACGTCTAGCAAGGCAATCTCCTTGTCTGCAAACAGTGGTTCATTAACCCCGCTTGCGCGGGATTCGGCCAACTTGGGCCGTATTCTTTACTTAGCGAAAATAGATATTCTTCCCGCCCATGGTCAGCAACGCCTGATACAAATTGTTGCGGATCTCCCGGCGATCCCAGATCCCCTGGATATGCCCACGGGAAAGCGCGCTGTAGGCCCGGTGGTAATCCGGGGGGATCTCCATGCCGGTGGTCTCCTGTATGACTCCGGGACCGGCAAAACCAATATTGGAGGAACGCACCGCAAACTGGTAGGGGGAACAGCCCAAAAAACTGGCCAGAGGTCCGGCGTAGGAATTGGTGTCATAAAGGACCAGATAAAGGCCTCCCGCTTCCAAATAACGGCGTATGGCCATGGTACACCGCGGCATCTGAATCACCCCGTTGGTGCCTTCCTGGATACGGATGCCTGCGGTTCCGTGCACATAGAAAAAAAACGGCAGATGTCTTTTACGGGCCCTTTCCGCGGCCTGGATAATCTTTTCCCCTTCGGCCGCGCCCACACTTCCTCCCCGGAAGCGGGCCATAAGCATGGCCACAACCATCTGAATGCCTTTTACCGAGGCGTCAAAAGTCATGCACGCGCTTTTGTGCCCCACATTTTTCCTGGCCTGCTCCAGCTTGAGATCAAAACCCTCGAAATCCAGGGGATTTCCGGAAGCAATATGCGGATTGAACTCCCGAATGGAACGGCGATCAAAAACATTATACAAGTACCACTCATACTCCATGGGGAAATGATGGCCGCAATAGCTGCACACACCGGCAAAATCCCCGAACAGATCCGGGGCCCACTGATCCAGGCAATTCTGCTCCCCGGCATTGGGACAGCTTACAGCCCGGTCATGCTTGGCCTGGGGGCTTATATATACCCACCTCTCCTTATTGGCCATGCTTGCATCCCAGGAAGAAAGCGAAGTCAATTCATGTTTTTCCTCTTTTTTCCTCCCCAGCCTTCCTTTGCCCAAAATAGACTTGGTTCTCCCGGCTACTCGGCTGAAAAGGGCGTGGACCTCACCATGGACTTCCTCGGCAAACTCGGCGATCTTTCTTTGATGCCGCTTCAGGAAATCGTAACGAACAAATCCGTAAACGGTCCAGGCACTGTCCCCTATATAATTGACAGTTTTTTGCCACCAGGGCGTAAAATCCTGATATGCATGGCGGCTCATGGCCCGGTATCTCTGATAGCGTTGCCAGATAAGGCGGTCCTTGGCCTTGGCGCTGAGGGTCCAACGGACAAAAATATCCGGATTCTTGAGCTTGCGCAGGGCCATGGAGCGGACCAGCCTGACACCCCTGACCCGCAAAACAACGTCATCAGTGGCCCGGATAAGTTCCTGGCGAAGATTGCGAAAAAAATCAAAATGCTCCGGTCTGGCACCCAGAACCGGTTCCCTGAGCACCTTGTCCACATAACCCATGGCCCGATTATCATCCGCTGTAATCTTTAACTGCCGGGCACAATTTTCCACCAGAGAGGGATCGGCCCTTTTCCCCGGCTTCAGCCTGCCCTCGATTGCAGCCGCCCCCTCCGGGGAAATAACCGAATAATATCCGTGGGACAGCATTATCCTGCGGTCGGCCAGACCGATGGCCTCGGCCCCGCCGGAACCTCCCTCGGAAAACACGGAGATTATGGGCACCCGTAGTCCGGACATTTCGTAGATGTTCTTGGCGATTTGCTGGGCCGCGCCCGGATAATCCTCGATGGGATAAGAACCCGGGGTAAACACAAAAGAATGCACCGGGATATTCTCCAGAGCCGCAACCTGCATATAACGCAGGGCCTTGGCGTTGCCCCACGGCTTGACCGAGCCTCCGTTGCGGAATTCCTCCCCGTG
>CAZTKE010000236.1:0-2567 GCA_964614055.1 uncultured Desulfovibrionales bacterium
TTGCAGATGCGCGCCGGGCTTTCGCAGTCCGTGCATTTTCCGGTCTTAGCGCAGGGAGTTTCGGCTCCGATCCGCCTGGCGTTCAGCGGGGCCGCCTTTTCCCGCACCCGGGTCATGGCTTGGTCCAGTCCGTCAACGATCTTGTTGGTTCCGATGGTCAAGATTACGTGCCGCGGTCCACAGACGATTCCGCCCACCCTGTTGCCGATCATATCCAGGTTAACCAGTTGTCCCTGGTATGTAAGGGCATTGGTGCCGGCAAAAAAGATATCCGCCAGCAGGGCGTGGCGGCGCCTTTCCAAAAGTTGTTGCCCGGGCACTCCCTTTTCAAAAGTATCCATAAAATCCCAGCGGTTCGAGTCCGCATTCTCGCGCATATCCTCAAGCACGCCCGTGGCCCGCAGGGTCAGGGAGTCGCCGTAGGAGACAACTCCGGGGCCGATACCCGGCAGGATGTCTTCAAGAATTATTTTCCTGCCCCGCTCCGGGCTTTCGGCAAAAAACGCTTTGAAGTTATTCTTTTTAAGGGACTTTAAGGTCTGCTGGACAAGGGCGTCGGTCATGGCCATATCTCCTTTTGGGGCGTTGGATTCTTAGGAAACGAAATATCTTTAAAGGCAAAAAGGTCTACTAGCCTTCCAGGGGCGGCTAACCTTCTCTGGCATACCCCTAGAAAACCTCCCGGACATGCCACTGAACAAAATGGGGTCCCGGATAGTAGCTCTGCCGTTGTGGCGGGCGGATTACTTTGTCATGGAAGTCCAGGAGCCACTCTTTAAATCCGGTGGTTCCATGGGCGATCTCAGAGACCTTGAGTTTCATATCTTCGGAGATGGTAAAGGCACCCCTGTCAAACAACTTGTGGTGCAGGGAGCACAGGGCAATGCCGTTATTTTCCAAATCCGGTCCTCCTGCCTGGTGCCACTTGATGTGGGCAGCTTCAAGGGCCACAAGGGAGTCTCCGATGCGTACATTGAACCCGCACACAGCGCATTGGAATTCATATGCCCGGAGGATTCTATGTCTGAATGACGGATCCCGAGCGGTGGTTGTTCGTAGGTGTCCTCAAGATCAATACCCACGGCCTGCAGGATATCTTCATGGATGGAGGCGGGAAAATTGGCGTTTAAGATTTGACTGACCATTTCCGCCAGGAGCTGTCGGTCCCGGCACAGAAGTTGGTGGATATCCTTTTTGAGCCCGCCATGAGCATTGTTTTTAAGCAGTTCCGATTTGGGGACGTCACAATTTGGTTTGCGCTTATGCAGGTCTTCCGCGTCGGGAATTTCCCATAAACCGTCGTTTTGCAGTCTCCAGAAAGGGTATTCCGGATGGTAGCTTTTTCTTGGCGGCCCGAATTCAAGGAGTAGTTTTTTCAGGTCCTCGTCTACGTCCTCGAAAGGTATGAGTCTTTTTTCATCACGCAGACAGCGACCCAATGCATACAGAAGAAGCAGTGGCTTGTGCGGCGCTCTCTGGTCTCCCCTCTTCCAGACATTCAAACCGGAAACAAGGTTCAGTATTTCTTTTTTGTCCATAAAATCCCGGGAGGTTCTATGTTTCTGGACCGTTGGTCATGGCCGCCACGCCAATGGCGTAATCGAAGAGTATTCATTGTTGGAGTTTGAATCAATGGGCAATATTTGAGCACTGCTCCTGGTGGATTTCCAGAAAACACCACAGAAAACAGTATTCCCGCCAACCGGTCCAAATTGGATGCTGAAAAGGATGTTCGGAAATTTTAGGCCGTCATGCCCCGGTTTTTACCCAGCCAGTTCATAGTACGGAAGATATGCCACCGGTTCAAAGCCCAGCTTTACCGCCAGATTATACGAGGCCTTATTTCCGCCCCTGCAGGCCCAGATCGGTTCCAGATTCCTTTCCAGGCAGTAGTCGATGAGCTTGGCGGTGATTATGCTTGCAAAGCCTTTTCTGCGGAACTCCGGTTCGGTTTCCATTCCCAGTTCGAGCATATTGTCATGGACAAAGGAAGAAAACGAGGAGGCAGCGATCCGGCCGTTTTTTAGCAGGGAGAAGCCAATCCCTTTTTGCCGGAAATCCGAGGCGCCGTCCCAGAATTTTTTGGGGACAACGCTGCCGCGGATATTGGAGAACATGTTTTCGTCGATTCTTTGAAAGTCGTGGGCCTTAAGATTTAAATCTTTTCTTGCCCGGGCGTATTTTTTCGGGACGAATCTAAAATTGATCCGCTTGTGCTTTATCACGGGCCGGGAAGGATCCGGAGGCTCTCCGTTTTCCTCGACCGTTCCCAGGTTGCGGCCCAGGAGCGCATCGATTTTTTCTTCCAGGTCCGAGGGAAAGACCTGCAAAAATTCACCCGTTTTCCTCAAGCCGTTTTTACCGAGCAGATAATCCCGCAATCCGGAGTTTAAAAAACCGTCTTCCATATCACCGTAGAGCAGGGACATTCCATAGGGGTGGACGACGTAAAACGCCCGGGGCCGGGCGATATCGTCGACAAAAACCCTGCCCCGGACGTGGTTTTCAAGCACGGATCTGGCGAAAAGATTGTTGATGCTTACCTTTTTCAAGGCCGGGAGGGCCGA
>CAZTKE010000237.1:0-2562 GCA_964614055.1 uncultured Desulfovibrionales bacterium
GTTTATATATACAGGAAATAGCTGTCAAAATCATGACGGCTTGTCAATAGGGGAAGGGAAACTTCCTTATGTTTGAGGCGTGCATTGTTTGTGATTTGATTTAAAAATGCTGTATGGCTTGATGCTGGTAGATATAAATGCGAAGCGATAGCAATGGTATTTTCCGAATAGCCCTGATCCTCCCCCGCCTCGGCAAATACGGCGGGGTGGAGCGTTTTGCCTGGAGTCTGGCGGAATACCTGGCCGAGTTTCCGGAGTATGAGGTGCATTTTATCTGTGCCCGCCAGGAAACCGAGGCTCCGGCTGGAGTCATGGTGCATAATGTAAAGCGCCGGGGTCTTTGCAGAAGCGGGAAAATCCTGTGGTTCGCTTTTGCGGCTGAACGGGAACGGAAAAAAGGAAATTTTGATGTTGCCATCAGCATGGGGAAGACTTGGAAGCAGGATATACTCCGCTTAAGCGGCGGTCCTTTGCCGGTATTCTGGCGGCTTTCTTCCCGCGCTTACCCCCGGGGTATTGCCAGAAAATGGAAAATGTTTCGGCGCAGAATCGCCCCGGCAAATCTACTGATTAAAATAATTGAGCGGCACCAGCTGCACAACTCAAAGTGTTTTGTGGCTGTTTCGCACAAGCTGCTGGTTTGGATGAAGGAAGCCTATCCTGATTTTGATACTTCTTCGGCCCGGGTAATCTATAATAAACCGGAGCTGGATTCCTTCAGGGCGTTTAGCCTTTCCGAAAGATTGTCCACCCGGGAAAAATGGGGTTTGCCCAAGGACAATATATATATAGGAACTGCCGGAACCAATTTTGCCCTTAAGGGAGTAGGGTGTCTTATACAGGTGTTGCCTGAGCTACCCGGAAACTACCATTTACTTGTTGCCGGGGATCGAAATTCAATTCGATTTAAAAAATTGGCAGAAAATTTGGGAGTTCTGGAGCGGGTGCATTTTGCGGGGAGAGTAGAGGAAATGCCTCAGTTTTATAATTGCTGTGATGTTTTTGTACTGGCTTCCTTTTATGATGCATGTTCCAATGCGGTTTTGGAAGCGCTGAGTTGCGGAGTCCCTACTTTATCCACAAAAAGTAACGGCAGCAGTTATTTTCTGGATGCGCAAAATGTGCTTGATGATCCCCGTAATATTGAGGAAATGGCAGCGTCAATCAAGCGACTTGCCGGCAAGGCGAGAGATGCGAAATTGTCTTGGCCAGAGGATGTTCGGGCCGGATTTTTTTATTATAAAAAGTTGATTGATGAATTGAGGGAAGGAATAGACGGCTAGGTGTAATTAGAGCCTTTTGAAACAAGATAAAAACCCCTTTGCTGAAAAGTCAGCAAAGGGGTTGATTCCTTTGGTGGTGCCGAAGGGGAGACTCGAACTCCCACGGGGGAAACCCCACTAGACCCTGAACCTAGCGCGTCTACCAATTCCGCCACTTCGGCACGGAAGAGTTGCCATATATAAAATTTTTTTTTGCTTGGCAAGGGTATTTTTATGGCCCTGCCTTATAAACTTGATGCCGGGCGGGAATTGCGGTAGCTATATCGCGCTTTGGAAACAATCAGGGAGTAAATTTTTTACATGCCTTATTACCATATCCAGGAACTGTCCGCTGAAATCAGCAAGCCCTGCTGCATAACCATAGGCAACTTCGACGGGGTCCATAAAGGGCATCAGGCCCTTATAGACAGGGTGTGCAAACGGGCCCGGGCGGAAGACATGCACAGCGTGATCATTACCTTTGATCCCCATCCGTTGCGGGTCCTTTCCGGCAAAAAGCACCCGCCTTTTATTACTCTAACCCCCCAAAAGTTGGAGCTGTTGCAAAAGTCGGGCGCGGATTTTGTTCTCTGCCAGAAATTCAGCAAGGAATTGGCCGGACTTGATCCGGAAACCTTTGTTCGGGACTACCTGGTTCGTCCCTTGAATATCAAACATTTGGTAATCGGGCACGATTACGCATTTGGAAAAGGACGTAAGGGCAATTTCCCCATGCTTAAGACTCTCGGGGACAAATACGGTTTTAGCGTGGAGAGGCTGGAGCCGGTGCTGGTTGACGGAGCTATAGTCAGCTCCACCCGAGTGCGGGATCTTATCGAACAAGGTCAGGTATGGAAAGCTAGGGATCTTATCGGCAGATTCTACCAGGTGCAGGGAAAAGTGAAGAAAGGCGAGCAGAGAGGCGGCCCTCTTTTGGGTTTCCCCACGGCCAATCTTGTCCTTTCCGATGAACTTTTCCCCAAGACCGGAGTTTATGCGGTGTGGGCGGAAGTAGAAGGGCAAGTGCGCGCGGCGGTGGCCAATATAGGTTACAATCCCACCTTTGGGAGTGACTGCCTTTCGGTGGAGGTGCATATTATGGATTTTGACTCCGACCTTTACGGGAAAGATCTGAGGGTGCATTTTGTCCAGCGTCTGCGCTCGGAGAAAAAATTCTCCGGCTTTGAGGAACTAAAAACCCAGATCAGCGAGGATGTACACATGGGCCGGAAAATTCTGGCTGCCGAAGGAGCTGCGCTTATCCTATGAGCACGCGCATTTTCCCGCCGCTGGCCCGCCT
>CAZTKE010000238.1:0-2549 GCA_964614055.1 uncultured Desulfovibrionales bacterium
GCACGCGAATCGTAAAGGACCTCCTGGATGGGGATGTGTCCATTTATGAACTTTATCTGGACCTTTTTCAGGCCTCTCTTTATGAGGTCGGCCGCCTGTGGGAAACCAACCGCGTTTCCGTGGCCATAGAACACATGGCCACCAGCATCACCGAAAGCCTGCTCAGCCTGGTTTACCCCAGGATTTTTTCCGTCCAGCACAGCGGCAAAAAGGCGGTGGTATCCTGTCTGGTCAACGAGTACCATCAGATAGGGGGCAAAATGGTGGCCGACATATTTGAACTCAACGGATGGGATGGTTATTTCCTGGGCGCGAATACTCCGGTACGGGATCTTCTGGATATGCTCCGGGAGAAAAAACCGCAAATACTGGCCCTGTCCCTGAGCATATATTTCAATATGGATTTTATGCACCATGTTCTGCAGGAAGTGGAAAGGGAAATCCCCGGGCAGCGGATAATCGTCGGAGGGCAGGCCTTTCGCTGGGGCGGAACGGGCATAGGGGACAAGTATGCAAATGTAAGATACGTCTCTTGCATAAAAGAACTGGAGAGAATGCTTGAATCCTATGAATAAAGACATGATTCCGGATTTTTGGTGCCAGGGCCTTAATCATTATCTTTTCGAGCATGCCTCCCTGATTCTCATGACCCTGGATGCACAAGGCCGAATCCTGGAAGCCAACAGATTCTTTCATAATCTGGTGGGACGGGATATAGCGGGCAGATCCCTGACGGATGTGCTCGTGGATTTCACCGGCTCCTTTGATCTGCAAAGTGTTCGACAGCAGGGGGAGAAGAAGCATCTATTGAATGTTGTCTCTTATACCGGCCTTCCGCAGACCTTTTATTTCCGCTTTATGGAGCACAACGGAAATATTCTGGCGGTTGGGGAATTGGACCACCAGGAGACCGAGGAGCTGCGCAAAAACTTGATTCAAGTAAACAGCGAGTTCAGCAACCTCAACCGGGAACTGCAGAAAAAGAATTCCGAACTGACCAAAATAAATGAACTCAAGAATCATCTTTTGGGTATGGCCGCTCATGACTTGCGAACCCCTCTGGGGGCCGTGCGCAATCTTAGCGAATTTGTGCTGGATGAAGCCCGGGACAATTTAAATTCCGAACACATCCAGTTTCTGGAGATTATCCACAGTTCCAGCAATTTCATGCTATCCCTTTTAAATGAATTGCTGGATATTTCCCGCATCGAAGCCGGTAAGCTGGATCTGGATTTTCAGCCCACGGACATTATCTCTTTGATTCAGTCCAGTGTGGATATAAACAAGGTCCTGGCGGAGAGGAAAAATATCCAAATCCTGCTTGAAAATCCGGGGAGCATGCCCCTGGTTGAGCTGGATCCCATGAAGATTGAGCAGGTGATGCAGAACCTGCTTTCAAACGCGGTCAAGTTTTCTTCGGAAGGGACGGTGATCAGGGTAAGCGTCTCCCTTGACGCGGACCATGTTCGGGTTGCGGTGGCCGACCAGGGTCCGGGGATTCCGGAAGAAGAAATCCAAAAATTGTTTCAGCCCTTTTCCAAAATCAGCGTGCAGGCGCCGGGCGGAGAAAAAAGCACCGGCCTGGGCCTGGCCATAGTGAAAAAAATAGTCCAGGGGCATAAGGGCAATATATGGGTGGAAAGTACGGTAAACCGGGGCAGCACCTTCTTTTTCACCCTGCCTGTTAACGCCGGGAAGAATTCTTCATAATTTTACATATAGGTAACTATTAAGATAGTTGTCCCAAAGAAGATGAAAAATGTATGTTGAACCGCAAAGTCTCGAAGTACGCGAAGTGTAAGAGGCGAAGCGAGTATTGTCCAAAACCGGGAAGCGGTTTTGGACAAGGCCGCCTTTCAATTTGCCGCTTGCCCCGTTAAAAGCGAAATCTTTTTAACTGGGGTTTCCCGGCAAATTGAAAATGGTTTCCCTTGGCCCGGCATTCCGAATTTTGAGTGCCGGATTATATTTTACAATTGGGTTTGGTTCACTCTATGCGTATGGTGAACAGATCCTGCATATGAAAAACCAGTGGGGGGAAGTCGGATGAATAAACAAGAGCTGATAAACAAAGCCGCTGCAATCAGGACTCCTTCCGCGAGTACCGCCGATGAATTCCGCAAGGCGAGCCCCGCCATCGTGGCCGAACTGAACGAAATCATGCGCTCCCGGCCGGATCTGGAAAAACTCATAGGGGAGAACAATCTGGACATGATGCTGGACAACCACAACAATCATGCCCGGTTTATGTCCGCCCTGCTGACCGATTTCAGCCCCGCGGTCCTGGTGGATACCGTTCTGTGGGTCTTTCGGGCTTATAAAAATCACGGTTTCCAGCCCACATACTGGCCCGCCCAGTTGAATGCCTGGATTTGGCTCCTTAAAAAGCATCTAACCCCGGAAGCCTTTGAGGAAATACATCCCATATACAATTTTCTGCTTACGAACCAACCCTATTTCGACACCCTGAGTGCCGCAGAGAAAGATTAAAGAATCCGGTCCTTTTGGGGCCGGATTCTTTAATTAAATGCCTTGAGTTGTCCAAGCGA
>CAZTKE010000239.1:0-2543 GCA_964614055.1 uncultured Desulfovibrionales bacterium
TTTTTTACGGCCCAAAAGGCCTGTGGGTTTGAACAAAAGGATGAGGATCAAAAGGGCAAAGGCGAAACCGTCCTTGAACCCGGAAGAGATATAGGCCGCTCCCAGGTTCTCGGCCACGCCCAGAAGCAGGCCGCCGATGATCGCTCCGGCGATGGACCCCGCGCCTCCGAGTACCGCGGCGCAAAATCCTTTCAGGCCGGGCAGCACTCCCATATACGGGAAAGTGGCGTTGTAGTACGCGGCCATCATCATTCCCCCGGCCCCGCTTAAAACCGCACCTACAAGAAAGGCGTTGGCCACGCTCGTATTGGTGTTTATGCCCACAATCCGGGCCGCTTCCCGGTCCATGGACACCGCCTCCAGGGCCTTTCCCGCCCGGGAGAATTTCACAAACCACAAGAGAAAGAGCATGAGGATTATGGCCGAGGCCACAAGCATGATCTGCAGGTTGGAGATCCGGAATAGTCCCAGGTCCCACACCCGGGGCTCAATGCCCACCGGGAAGGGCTTGGTCTCCGGACCGAAGACAAGCAGGGCCGTGGATTGCAGGACAATGGACAGCCCGACGGCCGCGAGCATGGGGATAAGCGGGTGTCTTCCCCGAAGGGGTCTAAAGACCAGACGTTCCATTACAAGGCCGGCGGCACCGGCCAGGGCCAGACCGGCCAGGACCGCGGCCGGGATGCCCAGCCCCAGATAACTTATGGCCGCCCACAGTCCGAAGGCCCCGATCATGTACAGTTCGCCCTGAGCCAGGTTTATCAGGCCGAGTACGCCGTAGATCAGGGCGTAACCCAGGGCGACCAGGGCATAGGCTGAACCGGAAACAAGGCCGTTAACCAGCTGCTGGGTGAGCATTGTTTATCCGAGAGTCTGCTGCAGGAATTGGTTTTTGTTTTGTAGGCAAAATAACATGGGCAAGTGAGTATAGCACTCTGTTTTCATATGCAACAAAAAATCGGGCCGCCCCTTTAAAGAGACGGCCCGGCTGATGGTTTTTTTGCAGGCGGCTAATTTATCTTTTCGTATTTTCCGTCCATGACCTGAAACAGGTATACTCCGCCCTTTTTCACGTCCCCGTTGGAGTCAAAGGAAAGTTTTCCGGTGACTCCATTGAAGTCTTCCAGAGAATCCAGATAGTCCTTTATTACCGGACCGCTGGTCGCGCCCTGCTGAAATGCCTCGGCCAGCATCCTTACCGAGTCGAAACCAAGAGAGGCGAACATGATATTGTCCGGAACATCCGTGTCTCCCTGCAGCCTTTTTTCATACGCGGACTTGAATCTGGAGTTTATTTGAGTTTGATAATCCCTGTCGTATTCCCCGGCGATCAGGTGCCCTTCCCCGGCCTTGCCGGCCAGCTCCACATACAGGGGAGCCATATCCCCGAAGACCCCCACACTCAAGGCATCTATCCCCATCTGCCTGGCCTGGGAGATAAGGGGTGCTGTTTCCTGCAGGTAGCCGGGGATAAAAAGTATGTCCGGGCTTAAGGACTCGATTTTGGTCAGCTGGGCCTGGAAATCCTTGTCCCCGCGCTGAAAGGATTCCACAGCCGCGGGCTGTATATCCTGCTCGGCCAGGTACTTGGAAAAGAGTTTTTTGCATCCCTTGCCGTAGGGTTCATTGCTGTAAATTATGGCCACTTTCGGATTTTTTTCTTCGTTCATTTCCAGGGCCTTTTCTACCAGGGCCTTGGCCTGCAAGTCTATCCGGCTACAGATCCGGAATATATATTCCCCGGCCTCCGTAATCCGGGGCGAGGTCCCGGTGGGAGTGATCATAACTACCTGGGAACGCTCACACAAAGGGGCTGCGGCCAGCACATTCCCGCTCATCATTGGTCCGACAATGGCCTGGACCTCGTCCACTGAGATGAGTTTCTGGACCGCGTTTACAGCAGTAGTGGCGTCGTCCTTGCTGTCATAATATATGATTTCCAGTTTGCGGCCGTTTATTCCCCCGGAGGAGTTGATCATGTTTACGGCCAGTTCCGTTCCGATTCTGGCCGGGACTCCGTCGGAAGCACCCTTGGACAGGCGCAGGACCGCCCCGATTTTATACGGCTCTTTTTTATCCTGCTTGCTTGAGGTTTGAGTTTCGCTTTGTTCTTTTTCTGTTGCTTTGTTTTCCCCTGAGCACCCGGCAACGAAAATAGCCAGGCCTAGAAGACTGATTAAAATAAAGTTGCGGACAAATGGCATTTATTTCTCCTTGTTTCTGGTTGACGGGACTTTTTTTCTGTATGCGTATTTTTTTATGCGCATCTTCTGCAAGGCGTATTATTTGCAAGTATTTAGTAAAAAAGAAACCCATGCCAAAAAGACATGGGTTTCTAAGTTTTTATTAGATATTGTACAGTTCATCTCCGGGGATTATGTGCACCCCGTGCTCCTGCAGAGTCTCGATGGCCTGATCCGTGCGGTCGAAACGGAATATGAGCACCGCGTTTTTCCCGCTCTGCTGGACAAAGGCGTACATGTATTCCACGTTTATTCCGTTGGAACTTAAAAGGGACAAAATCTTGTGCAGTCCCCCGGGCT
>CAZTKE010000240.1:0-2540 GCA_964614055.1 uncultured Desulfovibrionales bacterium
GTTGCGCAGTACCTGCCGATGGGCAGGGAACCGCCGTGCATGGGAAGTACAACCAGAATTTTCATAGCCTAACCATTATCCCCCGGCATCAGCGGAGCGAGGGGCGAGCGTCCGCCTGCATGCCGCTGTTCGCACTCCGGTTTGTATTTCACCACGAAGGCAAAATCCCGTCCTGCGCACCCCCGTGCGAACCCTCAGCATAAAGACAAATCCCTTTCCGGGCGGGAAAGGCCCTGCAGACTCCTTTGCACCGCCAGTTCGGTAAAATCGAACATCTCCGGACCGTGCTCAAAGCCGGTCAAATGCAAAAGCCCGTGAACCAGAAGCCGAATAAAATGCTCCGGGGCTTGACGACCGTAAAGAGAGGCCTCCCGCAATACAGCAAAAGAACTTATTACCACCTGGCCTCCGCCCAGTCCATCCGGAAAACTGAGGACATTCGTCGGCCCGGGGCAGCCCAAAAAATGTTCATTAAGCTCGGCTATCCTTCTGTCCCCGCAGACCATAACCTCCAAATCCGTATCCCGCATATTTATAAATTGAGCCACCTCCCGGACCAGACTCTGTAGCTGGCGCCGGTCCAAACCAAGGGAAGCAAGGGAAAAAGGCTCAAACTGCAGGACAAAATTCATTTAAAATACCTATCACCGAAAAAGGCCTCAGCCCTCTTCCTATTTTTCCGGTTTCTTGTCTTCTTTTTTACCGTTTTCGAATTTATTGCTTCCGGCATTTGCGTCCTTTTCCTTGGACTCGCTCTTTTTCTTTTCCCCGGGATAGTCTATGCGCTGATGGAATATACCGGTCAGGATCTTTAAGAACACGTCACCCAGGATATGCAACTCGCGCAGGGTGAGTTCGGATTCATCCAGCTCACCCTCGGTATAGATCTTGCGGATCGTATTCCGGATATGCCCTTTCAGCCTGCTGGGAGTGGGCTCCACCAGGGTCCGGCTGGAGGCCTCGACAACGTCGGCCAGAAGTATCAATCCGGCCTCCTTGGTCTGCGGCTTCGGCCCGGGGTAGCGGAATGCCTCCTCCCGGATCTTCTTATTTTCCTTGGTCCCGGCCTTTTCCACGGCCTTGTTGTAGAACCAGCTGATAAGACTGGTGCCGTGGTGCTGCTGGATAAGATCAATGATTTCCTCGCCCAGATTGTGCTCCCGGGCCATTTCCACGCCCTTTTTAACATGGGAAATAAGGATAAGCGCACTCATGGACGGGGCCAGCTTATCGTGCTTATTCTTGCTCCCGTACTGGTTCTCTATGAAATACTCCGGGTTTTTGAGCTTGCCAATATCGTGGTACAAGGCTGCGACCTTGGCCAGAAGGGAATCCGCGCCTATCCGCCTGGCCCCAGCCTCAACCAGGTTGGAAACCACCAGGCTGTGGTGATATGTGCCCGGGGCCTCGATCATCAATCTCTGAAGCAGGGGCTGCTCCAGATTCATCATGTCCATGAGCCGGAAAACCGAAGTATACCCGAGGACATATTCGACCATGGGGCTGAAGGCCAGAACTATGACCAGGGAGAAAAACGCGCTGGCCGCGACAAAAACAGTACCCGTACCCAGATACATCCAGGACTCCCAGCCAGCCAGATTAATACCCAGCCACAAAAGAAGAAGCACCCCGGCCAGGGGAAAAAGGCTTTTAAGGACCTGCAAACGGGTGCTGGCCCGGCTCAAAAGATAAATATACACAAAGGAGCCGCACATAAAATAAAGAAAAACACTCACTCCCTGGTCAAGGAGTATGGTGCACACCAGGGAAAGGAACACAGCGGCCAGAATGCATATCCGTTGGCGCAAGAAAAGGCACAACAAACCGGTTCCGCCCATGACCGGGAGGGAATAAGCCAGAAACCCGGAGTTCACCGTGGAAATGGAGGAAGTAATGGGCTCTCCGGCAACCCCGAGAAATTTGGCGCAGCATCCCAGGATCAAAACGACCATGGCGATAAAGGATATATCTCTCTCCCTGACCGTTGTCTTGCTGGTCCAGGAGGGGCTGACCACAAAAAAAACACCCGCGGCCACTACCAGCATCAAAAACATGCCCAGGGACCTTTCCGGACTGAAATACTCCGGCTTGTGCCGGAAAAGGGCCTGCAGCTTTTTCTGCTGATCCGGGGTTACCCGCTCCCCCTTGCGGACCACGATTTCCCCCTTGGCCACGCGGTGATACACCGGATCCACCTGGCTTAAGACCTGCTCCAGCCTTTTCTGGGTGCTTTCCTGATTAAGGACCAGATTGGGCCTTATAAGCGGAAGCAAAAGCTCCTGAACCGCATTGCGGGAACGCAGGCGCATATTCAGATCCCGCCTTAAAAAATCGGATAGATCCCTTTCCACGTCCCGGACATCGCTTATCTGGCGCACGTCCGTCCTCAGGGTCTCCATGCCCTCGGATAATTTCCGGACCAGGATCCCGGATTTGTAGCGGCTTAAAAAATCGTTGTCCGCGACTATGCCCTGTTCGTACTTGCCCTCAAGCCAGGGAACTATCTTTTTTCTGTATATCTTTTTCAGTTCCGAATTCTT
>CAZTKE010000241.1:0-2537 GCA_964614055.1 uncultured Desulfovibrionales bacterium
CAATTGACATACATCATACTGCAGCATAAAATGAGGCAAAAAGAAGCAGGAGGTGAATCATGCCGCAAATCACAATCCGGGGCATCGACCCGGAAATTGAACGGGAAATCCGTCGAAGGGCCAAGGAAAATCATAAATCCATCAACCAGGTGGTCAAAGAAATTATTCATAAACAATTCAGCCCTTCTCAGTCTCCCGCATCTTCCTTGAGACAACTTTCAGGCGGATGGACCGAGGAACAAGCCGCTGAATTCGAATCAGCCATCTATTCCTGCGAACAGATCGATGAGGAAATGTGGAGATGAAACTGATTCTGGATACTAACGCTTATGTGGGTTTTAAACTGGGGTATCCCGAACTGGTTGAATACATTGCCCGAGCGGATATAATATTTGTATCCCCCATAGTATTGGGTGAACTCATGTTCGGGTTCCGGAACGGGTCCAGATTTTCCAATAATCTGGAAGAGCTGGAAACATTCCTGGCCCATCCCGCGGTTGAATCCATAAAAATGAGCGAAATTACCTCCGACAGGTATTCAAGGATCGCTTTGCAGCTTAAACAACAGGGAACACCCCTTCCTTCAAACGACGTCTGGATAGCGGCCCAGACAATGGAAACCGGAGCTGAGCTTGTAACCATGGATAATCATTTCAAGAATATCAGCGGCCTTGTATATCGTCTTTTCATTCGCCCCTGAATCCTTACCGCAACAAACAACAATTTCCATCTACAAATTTTACTTGCATTTTCTATATAGCCGAGGCACAATTTGTCTTATAAAAAAGACTAAAGCAAACACAGCACTTACAAGAAAGACAAATGCCTAAAACAAAAACCCGCGCATATTCCAGATATACTCTTCAGGCGGTTCAGCTTCTGGGCCGGCTTATCCGGACCGCCAGAATCGAAAACCGCATGACCACCAGGGAATTATCCGAGCGGGCCGGGATATCCCGGGACATGCTGTACCGCATAGAAAAAGGCGATCCCAGGGCGGAAATTGGAGTGGCCTTTGAACTGGCGGCCATCCTCAAAATCCAGCTTTTTGAATCCGAGCGGGACACCCTACGGACCCAAATAAAACGGACCGAGGATAGATTGGCTCTATTGCCCAAGGCCATACGGAGCCGGAAAAAAGAGGAAGTGCCGGATGACTTTTAGTACAGACATCCGGGAACCCAAAGAAGCATTCGTATGGATATGGCTTCCCGGACAGACGCAACCGGTAGTGGCCGGACGTTTGGCAAAAACCGAAAAAGGGCTGCAATTCAACTACGGAAAAAGTTTTTTGCAACGCCGGGATGCTATTCCCATCTATTTGCCGGAGCTTCCGCTCAGGCCCGGCAGCTTGCCTCTCCCGCCCGGCCTTTCCATGCCCAATTGCCTGCGTGATGCCTCGCCGGACGCTTGGGGACGACGCGTTATTATAAACCGAGTTCCGGGGAAACAAAATAAGAATATTGATCCCACCGCATTGGGGGAACTAACCTATCTGCTGGCTTCCGGGTCGGACAGATCCGGGGCGCTGGACTTTCAAGCCTCTCCTACGGAATACAAACCCCGGCTTAGCGAGCAGGCATCCCTGGAACAACTCATTCAGGCCTCGGATTATGTGGAAAAGGGAAATCCCCTGCCTCTCGCATTGGATCAGGCCCTTATGCACGGGACCTCCCTGGGGGGAGCGCGTCCAAAGGCCCAGATAGAGGACGGCGGACATAAATATGTGGCCAAATTTCCGAGCAGCACGGATATATATTCCGTGGTCAAGGCAGAGTTCATTTCCATGCGCCTGGCCGAGGTTGCGGGACTTAATGTGGCCCCGGTAAAACTGGTCAAGGCTTTGGGCAGGGACATTTTGCTTATCAAACGCTTTGACAGACGCAAAACCGAGGAGGGATGGCAACGAAAAGCCATGGTTTCCGGGTTGACTCTCCTGGAGCTGGATGAACTGATGGCTAGGTACGCCAGCTATGAGCAACTGGCGGAAGTTATCCGACACCGTTTTACCAACCCGAAATCCACTCTGCGGGAAATGTTCGCCAGAATGACCTTTAACATCCTCTGTTCCAACACGGACGATCATGCCCGAAATCATGCCGCTTTCTGGGACGGCTCCGGTTTGAGTCTCACCCCGGCCTATGATATCTGCCCTCAGCCACGCACCGGAAATGAAGCCACCCAAGCCATGCTGATCCATGGAGAGAATCGTTTCAGCCGCCTGGATGTGTGTCTGAAAGCCGCTCCGAATTTTTTACTGTCGGAAAAAGAAGCCCGGAGCATTATGGACGCCCAGATTGAGAGTATCCATAAAAATTGGAATCCGATTTGCGATCAGGCAGAACTATCAAAGGTGGACAGGAATCTTTTCTGGAAACGACAGTTTCTAAACCCGTACGCGACGCGATTCTATTAAAAGGAGAACCACAGAACATGTTTTTCGCGGACAAACCGTATGTATCAGATTTTTTCAAAAAAACGGTAAGAGACAACAATATCCCGGTGGTGGGGACCGAGGCGGCCAAGGCCCTGGACCT
>CAZTKE010000242.1:0-2517 GCA_964614055.1 uncultured Desulfovibrionales bacterium
GTTTTCCAGTTCCCGGGGAGTTAAAGTTTCCGTGTCTTTGGTAGTGGGCCGGGGAAATGGGGCCGCAAAGCGTATCCGGCAGTTGCCGCACCTGCCGATGCCGGCGCAAAGAGGCAAATGCCGGAAAAAGCCGTGTTCGCTCAATGCGGCAAGCAGATTGTGCCCGCTGTCCGTTTCCAGGCTGAAATTGCCGGGATCAACCTTTATCTGCACCTTGTCCATGCCCGACATCCGATAATCAGGCGTTTATCCTGATCACTTTATTGCCGCGGCGCTCGCTCACCCGACCGATAGTCTCCGCCATATCCCCCAGACTGTGGAGCAATTCCCGTACCCGAGTCTCCATCTCCGCAGGCAGGCCTAGGACCAGGCCCCCGGAGGTCTGAGCGTCAAATAAGAGATCGGCCGTAATCCGATCGGTCCCGGGATCAATGTCCACCAGGGACCGGCAAAAATGCTTGTTCGCAAAGCTGCCGGCCGGAATCATGCCCATTGCCGCGAGCTCTCTGGCGCTTTCCAGGATGGGTACTTTCCCGGAATCAATCTCCACCAACACATTGGAAGCCCGGGCCATCTCCAAAAGATGCCCGCCCAGACCGAATCCGGTAATATCCGTAGCAGCTTTGAGTCCGAATTCGCGAATGGCCTGTCCACCGGCTGCATTCAGCCGTCCAGCCCAGCGAACCAGTTCGGCCTCCAGGGCATGTACGTCCCCGAACTCAGCCTTCAGGGCGGTGGCCAATACTCCGGTGCCCAGGGGCTTGGTCAAAATCAAAATATCTCCGGGGACAAGTCCGGAGTTGGATGCGTATTTGTCCGGATCCACGATTCCGGACACGGACAGGCCGTATTTTATCTCCTCGTCCTCCACACTGTGGCCTCCGGCCATGACCGCGCCGGACTCGTCGATCTTGTCCTGACCACCCTGCAGAATATCCCGGAGAATGGATTTATCCAGCTTTTTGGCCGGGAAAGCCACAATATTCATCGCCGCGTAAGGCACCCCGCCCATTGCATAGACATCGGACAACGCGTTGGCCGCTGCGATCTGCCCGTAATGATAGGGGCTGTTCACAATGGGGGTGAAAAAATCCACTGTCTGGATAAGCCCCTTTCCTCCGGGAAAAGAAAGGATGGAGGCGTCCTCGCACCCGTCCGGGGGAAGGATAAAGGCGCTTTTGTCACCGGTCGACTTGAGTTCAGCCAGGATTTCCTCCAGGTCCCCCGGAGATATCTTGGCTGCTCAACCGGCGGCCTTGACCGATTGAACCAGTTTCAAATCATCATTCATTTAAATCACCTGTAAAAAACAGTTTACGTGCACAATCATGGACATAATTTATAAACACCCGTACTGCCGGGAAAAGCGTCCGTCTTTTGTGCCGAATCAGGTAAAAATTGCGTACAAGGACAATATCCTGGACATCAAGGATTTGCAATTGCCCGGACTGAACATGCCCTTCCACGGCCAGTCTGGAGGTGACTCCCACCCCCATTCCGGCCAGAAGGCAACGAACCAGGGCCTCTGTATTCTGGACCTGAACAGCGACCTCAAAATCCTTGATCTGCATTCCTGTTCCGGCCAGGCCCTTTTCCAGGGCCAGACGTGTTCCCGAGCCCTTCTCCCGCATGACCCAGGGAAGAGTAGTCAATTCCTCAAGTGTCATCTGCCTTTTTGTCCTTTTATCCAGGCCGGGTGCGGCGAAAAAGGACAATTCATCCTGCATGACACTGGCAAAATCCAGGTCCGGGTTTTCAGCAAAGCCGCCAACCATGCCCAGATCCAGATCACCGGAAAGCAGCTGCTCGCAGACTTGGCTGGAATCGCCTACCCGGAGATCAATGGAAACCCCGGGATACCTGGCCTTGAATCCGGCCAGCACTCCGGGCAGAAAATAATTGGCTGGAATGGTGCTCCCCCCGATGACCAATTCCCCGGAGACCCGGTTTTTTAGTTCATCTATCTCCGCCCGGGTTTCTCCCTGGATGCGAAAGAGTTCCCTGGCTTTTTGGTATAAGAGCTTCCCGGCCCGGGTAGGGATAGCCGTCCGGGATATGCGGTCGAACAGGACCACGTCCAGTTCGCGCTCCAGATAGGAAATATGCGAGCTAATCGTGGGCTGGGATAGAAACATCTCCTGCCCAGCTTTGGAAAAACTTTTGGTCTCGTATACCCGGCAAAAGGCCTCCAATTTTCGTATATCCATTTTAAAACCGGATTAACCTATAATTTTCATAATAGATACAATTTAAAAACATAATAGTTATGGACAAAAAAAGGGAAGCCCTTGGCTTCCCTTTTTTTGAATTATTCGTTTACTGCCTTGTCCCCGGCCTGTTCAGACTTTCCCGACTGGGCGGTTTCGCCTTCGCGAGTAAGCTCTACCAGAGCCATGGGAGCGGCATCACCAGGTCTGGGCTTGGCGAATTTGACAACGCGGGTATAGCCGCCCTCAACACCCTCAAATCTCGGTCCGATCTCATCAAAGAGCTTCTGGACCAGTTGATGGTTGGACA
>CAZTKE010000243.1:0-2513 GCA_964614055.1 uncultured Desulfovibrionales bacterium
GCCGTGGTCAAGGTCGGGGTTTTCAGCATTGTCCGCATAACCACCGGCATTTTCGGGGTCGATCTGCTCTCCGATCTGCATATCGGACCCGCACTGGCCACCATTGCCTCAATCACCATAATCACGGGCTCGCTTATAGCCCTTTCCCAGGACGAACTTAAAAGAAGGCTGGCCTTTTCCACAATAAGCCAACTTTCATACATAGTTTTGGGAGTGGCCCTGCTTTCCCCGCATGGAATGCTGGGAGGGATCATCCACATTGCCATGCACGCCTTCGGGAAAATAACCCTTTTCTTCTGCGCCGGGGCGATAATGGTGGCCTCGGGCAAAAAATACATAAGCCAGATGTCCGGCTTGGGCCGGATCATGCCCGTTACCTTTTTCGCCTTTTTCATAGGATCATTGAGTGTTATCGGACTGCCTCCCACCGGAGGTTTTTTCAGCAAGTGGAACCTTCTTTTGGGTGCGGTGGAATCGGATCAACTGGTATTCATGGTTGTTCTATTGGGCAGCTCGTTTCTTAACGCCATTTACTTTCTGCCCATTGTCTTTCGGGGCTTTTTCAAACCGTCTCCGGAGGGGGGGGAAGATACCGCGATCAAAGAAGCTCCCCTTTGCTGCGTTATCCCCCTGGTATTTACGGCCGGCATTTCCATAATACTTTTTTTCTACCCGGATATATTCTTGAACCTGACTAATCTGGCCCTCGGCCGATAGGTACTGCGACATGAGCCACAAAAAATCGAATAAAGACATTCAGAAAGGTTGGCTGGAAAAGCCGCGCACCCTGCGCATGCTTTGGATCCTTCTATATGCCACATGCGCCCTGACCGTAATCCTGGAACTTTTTATCTCCAGAAAGCCGCATTTCGGATTCGACGGTTTTTTCGGCTTCTATGCCCTGCTGGGGTTTATTTCCTGCGCTCTTCTCATCCTCATAGCCAAATTCGGCGGGATCTTTTTGAAACGCAAAGAAAACTATTACCAAGAGGACTAAAAAAACAATGTCTTGTTTTCCGCCTGCGTGGTTGCTTCTGTTGGGTGCACTACTGGTTCCCTATTTCACCGGGAAATACCGGAGTTGGTACGTTATTGCCCTGACCGGACTGACCCTGTATACCGTGACCGCCCTGGAGCCGGGTACATTCTGGCATGTAAACTTTTTCGGCCATGATCTGACCCTACTTCGGGTGGACAAGCTAAGCAGGCTGTTCGGGATTATATTTTCCCTCTATGCCCTGGTTACCTCGGTGTATTCCTATTACATGCGCGACGGCAATCAACATATGTCCGCCCTTTTCTATATCGGAAGCGCCTTGGGCGTTGTCTTCTCCGGGGACCTTATCAGCCTGTATTTCTACTGGGAAATCATGGCCGTGGCCTCGGTCATGCTCATCCTGGCCCGGAAAAACCGGGCTTCGTATGCCGCCGGATGCCGTTATGTCCTGGTCCATATCCTCGGAGGTCTGTGCCTTTTGGCCGGGATCCTCATGCACATAAACGCCACCGGGAGCGTCGAGTTTTCCGCCTTCACCGCCCAAAATACCGCCAACTATCTCATGCTGGTGGGAATTCTGGTCAATGCCGCGGCCCCGCCCCTTTCGGCCTGGCTTCCGGACGCATATCCGGAATCCACGGTCACCGGAAGCGTGGTCTTGAGCGCCTTTACCACCAAAACCGCCGTGTACACCCTGATAAGGGGCTTTCCCGGATGGGAAATACTTATCGTGGTCGGGTGTGTAATGGCCCTGTACGGCATCTTTTATGCCCTCTTGGAAAACGACATGCGCCGGATACTCGCCTACTCCATAATCAACCAGGTCGGCTTCATGGTCACCGGAGTGGGCATTGGCACGGCCATGGCCCTTAACGGGGCGGCGGCCCACGCCTTCGCCCATATCATTTACAAGGGACTTTTGTTCATGTCCGCGGGAGCGGTCCTGTACATGACCGGGCGCAGCAAATGCACCGATCTGGGGGGCCTCTATAAAACCATGCCCTGGACCATGCTTTTGGGTACGGTGGGAGCCCTGGCAATATCCGCATTCCCCCTAACCAGCGGCTTCACCACCAAATCCCTCATAATCGAGGGGGCGGTTCACGAACATCTCCTTTGGGCCTGGATGGTTTTGGAGATTGCCTCCGCAGGCGTATTCCTGCACGCTGGCATAAAATTTCCCTATTTCGTGTTTTTTGCCAAGGACAAGGGGCTGCGTCCCGGCGAAACCAACTGGACCATGCTCATTGCCATGGGAGTTCTGGCCTTTTTCTGCATTTTTCTCGGAGTGTATCCGGATCCTCTGTATGCGCTGCTCCCCTATTCCATGGAGGCGTATCATGCTTATACCCCGTCCCATCTGGTGACCCAGCTGCAACTGCTCATGTTCTCCGCCCTTGTCTTCTTTCTCTTCCTTCCCCTGCTCAAACGCACCGAAACCATCTCCCTGGATACAGACTGGTTTTACCGCAAGGGAGGAAAGCTGGCCTACATCTTTTTGGACAAGGCGGGCAAC
>CAZTKE010000244.1:0-2513 GCA_964614055.1 uncultured Desulfovibrionales bacterium
TGCGTTCCGCCCTGGAGCTGAACAAGATAAGCAAGGGCGATGTCCTGGCCGCGGAACGCACCGACCCGGACATGGTTCCGGGCATGCGTATCGCGTCGGCGATCATGGCCGATGCCGGGGGAGATACCAGCCATGCGGCCATTACCTCCCGGGAGCTGGGCATCCCCGCGGTCATCGGCATCAAGCGCCTGGAAGTCCTGCGCGCCCTGGACGGACAGGAAGTTACCGTGGACGGTTCACGGGGCCAAGTTTACCGCGGTCTTGTTCCTTTGCAAGAGGTGGGCGGGGAGATGGACACCTCCGAGCTGCCGGCCACCCGGACCAAGGTGGGGCTCATATTGGCGGACGTGGGACAGGCCCTGTTCTTGTCCCGGTTGCGCGAAATCCCGGATTTCGAGGTGGGGCTGCTTCGGGCGGAGTTCATGCTGGGCAATATCGGAGTCCATCCCCTGGCTCTGGACGCCTATGACAACGGCACCCTGGACAGCGTGATCCAGAAAAAGCTTTCCGAGATGGAGCGGGAGCTGGCCAAGGTGGTCAAGGACCAGCTCGCGGCCGGGATAATTTCCTTTGATCTGCCTTTGCGCAAGTATGTGGGCATCGTTACCGGGCTGGCCGAGGAAACCAGGAAACTTACCGAACAGACCGGCGCCAAGAGAACGGACGAAGTACTGGCCGTTCACCGCCAGATGCGCGAGCTGGAACACAAATGGGATGAGCATCTGGATATGGCCACCAAAAAGATGGAGACACTCAAGACCTCCACTGACCTGGAAGAGCATGTGGCCATAATCATGGGCTACCAGGAGGAACTCTTGCTTTTGGGCCACGATCCGGAAGAAATGCAGCGCAAGCAGGAGATAAAGGACAAAATCAGGCGCCGGGCCAGGGAGATAGAAAACGATCCCTTTGTTCAGGATCTTTTCCAGCAGATAAAGGACTTGCGGGAAGAGGTGGCCATGAAGATCGGCCTGAAAAGAAGTATGGACGATCTACGCGAGTTGTCCGGGAAGATAGCTGAGAATCTCCGGGTCAAGGGTTACAGGAGCGGCAAGGAGCTTTATGTGCAGACCCTGGCTCAGGGGCTGGCCCTTTTTGCCATGGCCTTTTACGGCAAGGATATAATCTACCGCACCACCGATTATAAGACCAATGAATACCGCAATCTTTTGGGCGGGATGCTCTTTGAGGGCCACGAGGACAACCCCATGCTCGGATACAGGGGCGTGGCCCGGGATGTGCACGACTGGGAAATAGACGCCTTCAAGCAGGCCAGGGGCGCCTTCGGGGGCAGGAATCTGCACCTGATGCTTCCTTTCGTCCGCACCCTGGAAGAGGGCCGGAGCATGCGCAGTTATCTGGCCAATGTACACAACCTGCGCTCCGGCGAGGACGGGCTGAAGATCATTCTCATGTCCGAGATCCCGAGCAACGCCATCCTGGCCAAGGAGTTCATCCGGGAGTTCGACGGATTTTCCATCGGCTCCAACGACATGACTCAGCTAGTTTTGGGTACGGACCGGGACAATTCCATGCTCAGGCATATTTACGACGAAGAGGACCCGGCGGTTATCTGGGCCATTTTGGTGACCATATTCACCGGCCAGAAATACGGCAAGAAAGTCGGGTTCTGCGGGCAGGGTGTTTCCAACAGCAAGATCCTCCGCGGCTTGGTGTGTATCGCCGGAATAGTCTCCGCCTCGGTGGTCCCGGACACTTATGCCCAGACCAAGTATGATATCGCGGAAGTGGAAAAGGAAGATATTCCTCTAAAGGACCTGGGGGACTGGCTTAAGAAACAGCATCTGAATAACCTGCATAAGCTGCTTAAGGAAAACAATTACGGGCACATCCTGAAAAAGAATTCCTCCGCTTCGGATTTGCAGGACTGGTACGACGGGGAACTGGCCAGGCTACAGGAACAACTGCACGCCAACCTGGGCTCAGGCAAGGAGAATTTTTACCGCCAGGAATTGACCAAATTCCGGGAGAAATTCCATAAACCGGTAATCTATTCCAATTGGGACTGGAACGGGACTGTGGAAGACGCCTTGCACCAAGCCGGGTTTGCCACGTTTGAGGAACAGCAAAAGGCCTGGGAAAAGCAAAAGAAGCTTTTTAATTAAAGGGCCGGTGGAGGCGGAAAATAATATGATAGGCAATGTCCGAAGCCCCTTTTAACAAGGGCTTTGTTACCTGCCTACCAATTGTTTTTTGGGAGCCGTGTTTACAGGGAGCAGACTATCGGGGTTTTTCGCCGGATTACTTGCAGACAGAGCGGAAAGCAGATCAAAATTTTATATCTGAATTCGGGTCTGCTCCCTATCCGTTTCCTCCGCTGTTTTAAAAAATGAATTTATGACCTGCCCGGCCTTGACTGAGCCGCCTGCCTTTTTCATTCCTCCCAGACGCATAAAATTTTGCAATCATTTACCGGTTTTATTTCGAATTCAGATGGATGTTGCCCCCGGGATAAGATCCTATTATAATTAATATGTTTGATTCCCAAACTC
>CAZTKE010000245.1:0-2511 GCA_964614055.1 uncultured Desulfovibrionales bacterium
GGAAAGAAAAAAGCCCCGGCTGTTAGGGCCGGGGCTTTAATCGAACGGATTAAAAAGACCAGCTAGAAGCTCCACCCCAGCTCGGATCTCAGTTCAGCCGGAATATTTGCCTCTTCCGGAGGCAGATACGGCTTGGGCGCTCCGGCCTTTTGTCGGCTTTCCTTGACTTTATCCAGATCAAACTGGCGGGGGATGGAAAATACCTGATCCGGATAGATAAGGTCCGGATTGTTTATTTTGTCCCTGTTCGCCTTGTAGATAAGAGGCCACATGAACGGATCATTGTATACTTCCTTGTATTCAGCGATCCACCACAGGCACTCTCCCTTTTTTACCTTGTGCTCTGTGGGCAAAGAGGCGTAGTTGGCCTTGTAAACTTCCATAGGAGTGGGCTCCACCACTATTTCTTCTTCTTCAACCACCACTTCCTCGGTTTCTTCCACCTGGGTTTCGGCTGCCGGCTTTTCCGGTTCAGGGCATGACTTTACTTCCTTTTTTGCGCAACCAAACGCAAAAAGGGCCAGCAACATGGTTGCGAGCAATAGGTACTTTCTCATACGTGGCCTCCTCATATTGGCTATTGTTAAATATATGACCTAAGTTGTTTTTTCATATTAGCAATAATTTTCTTTTCTTGCAAGGCAAGATTGTTTCCCGGATCAATACTTGTAACCCTATCCACTGCTTGTTGGGCCCGGTCAAACCACCCCCCCCTGCGCAGGCTACTTGCGGCCAGGAGATACATACTCTCCGGCCTGCCGGAGTAAACCGCATTTATAAGCGCTTCAAAGTCGGTCTTGAATACTTTTTTAACCAGTTTTTCCTGGTCAAAGAAGAAACGGGCTAAAAGGGGATTGTCCCTGTGCGCCGGCAAATACAGTATAAACATCCGCCGGCAGTGAAAAAGTATGAAACGAACCCGGTTTACCTCCCGATTTATACTTTCCTTTGTCTGATCTATCAAGTGTAAAAGTTCTTTGCCCACCAGCCTCTCTTCCGGGGAGAGGCCGCTGTTTTTTTGCATTGAGCTGAACCACGGGCGGTAATTTTCCTGCTGGTAGACGTCTTCTCTGAGCTTCATGCATTCATGGAAAATATATCCTATGCTCCAGTCCAGATACTGTCCAATAACCGATTCTTCCGGCTCGTTGCGGAAAAGGGTGTGGGCGGTATCCTTGAGGCGCCATATCTGCCCCTTGTTCATTTCATCGCCGACAAAGTCCTGGAAAAATTCAAAAGAGAGATTTCCGCTACGGTCGTGCTCATCAAACGCGTTTTCCAAAAGCTGGCTGACCAGGCAGAAATCGCGGAGTACATCCCGGACGAATTCCGGAAGTTTGTTTTTTATCCATTTGGACATTGTCTGTTGCGCTTTCCTTGTTTTGGGCTGTTGCTACGGTTCGGACTGTTTTTAGCCCCTGTCCGGATGTATTATTCCGGAGTGAATGTAGCGTATTGCTTCATTTTGTCCCTGTATTCCACTATTCCCTGGACCAGCCCGGAAGCCATGCGAGTAAGGAATTTTTCCGACTGCAGATGCCTGCGGTCCTCAGGGTTGGTTATGTATCCCAGCTCAAGCAGGATGGAGGGCATCTGGGCGCCCATAAGCACATAAAAAGGGGCCTGGCGCACCCCGTGGTCGTTTAAAGAGGAGTAAACCTGACGTCCGGATTTGAGGGCGGTTTTGTGCACGCTTCCGGCCAGATCCCGGGATTCGCTTATCTTGGAATTGAGCATGAGATCGGTCAATATATACTGCAGATCGCTTATCTTTTTTTCCGAGATGGAGTTTTCCCGGGCGGCGACCCGAACGGCGTCTTTGGATTTGGCCAGGTTCAGGTAATAGACCTCAAAACCCTCGACTCGCTTGCTGTTATGGGCATTGCAGTGGATGGAGATGAATAGGTCCGCCTTTTTGGAGTTGGCCATTGCCGTTCTCTCCTCCAAAGGGATAAAGGTGTCCTTGGTTCTGGTATATAAAACCTTGAAGCCCTTTTTCTCCAGCATGTCCCCCAGGATTTTGCCCATTTTAAGATTCAGGTCTTTTTCCAGGACCCCGTTGGAGACGGCCCCGGGGTCCTTCCCTCCGTGGCCGGGGTCGATCATTATGGTTTTTATGGTCAGGCCCAGCTGTTCCACAAGGCTGTCCGGTGCTACATCATTTCCGTTTTCCTGTAGCTTCACCCGCTGGGTGGGCTTATTGCTTTTATCCGGCGCATAGACGTCCACCACAATGCGAAAGGGGTTTTGCAGGGAAAAGACCCGGAATTTGTCCAGTTTCTGGATGTCCAGGACCACCCGGGCCTTGTCCTTGCGGTACTGGGCGGCCCGCACCCTCTGCAGAATCCCGTCAGCTATCTTGTCCTTGCGGGCTGTCTTTGGACCCAGACGGGTTCCGGCCAGATCGATGAACAGCCGGTGCGGGGTGCCCAGCTTTGGATCCGGCTTTAGAAGCTTGTGATAGTATTCGGTCTCCTGGTTGAGGTCCAGAACCACCCGGGTATAATCGTC
>CAZTKE010000246.1:0-2510 GCA_964614055.1 uncultured Desulfovibrionales bacterium
ATGGCCGTGGCCCTGGATACTCCTTCGCTTGCCGTGCTCGGCGCATCCAGTCCGGCCTGGACTTTTCCCTCCCCGGAACACCAAGATATTTCCTCGGATATCGAATGTCAGCCTTGTAATCGGGAGAGTTGTCCGTATGCGGATATTCCCTGCCTGCGGGATTTGAGTCCGGAAGAAGTGTGGAAAAAATTCAAACAGGATTTTTATCTTGCTGTTTTTAGTGGATAGTAGTTTTTTGGTTAAGATGAGAAGGGGGGAACTTAGCTGTGATGACTATCTTAATTTATGCTCTGTCCATGTAAAATTTGGAAATACATCGGTCCTCCGATTTTTTACCGGGACTAGCTCAGAATGACCTACCTGAGCTGGGACGACCTCAAAATTTTGGTTTCCCATCCCAGATTATGTTTATCTATCCTCTGCTTCTGCTGCCTCGCTTGTCCGCTTAAGACAGGAACCGATCAAGACTCCGAGTATGATCATGGCCGTACCCAGCCACCAGGCCCGGAAAAAATTGTGGGCGCTGAATGCGGTTCCAAGGTAGCCGAGGTATGAGGCCCAAAAACAGGTTGCCAAAATGAAATGCTCGCGGTGTCTTAAATTTTTTAGCCCCATTCTGATCCTTTTCGCGCTCCAAAACAGATATGTCCCGAAAAAGATTAGAGCCAGGGCAAGTCCGACCACTCCGGTCTCCGTAGCGAATTGCAGGTAGATGTTGTGAGGATGGGGGTGGATGTATTCACCCTCTCCTTCCAGCTTTTTCCCAAGCTGTGTGGATTGAGCCATTGGTTTGTAGCTGTGGATGCCCCCACCAAGTATGGGATTTTTAAGGAAACTTTGCCAGGCAAGGGGCCAGACTTCTTCAAATCGTTCTCCATGTATGGCCCTTTCAAAACTGACTCTGCTTGGACCGAAAGTGCCGACCATAAAAACACATAAAACCGCCGCTATTATATATTTCCAGGAAACTCCCCTAATAAGCATTAGTGTTCCGATGGCGGCTAAAAAAACGCCGACGTAAGCGCTACGCGTCTGACTGCCCACAAATAGAAAGACAAGGGGAAAAATGAGAATAAACATTGTGCCAATTGTTTTAGCAATCCCCCATTTGTTTTTCAAAATAAAGTACAAACCGCAGGAAATGGGTATGACCAGGGAGGTCAAATTACCCACCCGCGGGGTTTTCATGGATCCGGTCAACCTTGGGTCGGCAATTGTGCCTCTTATCAGGTCCTCACCGAAAAAGAATTGGTATATACCGTCCAGTCCTTCGTAGCATCCCATTATTGCAAAAAGGGTAATCAAAATTTTTAGGTCCTTTTTGCTGCGTATGAATTCAAGGGCGGGAAAAAAAAGAAATAATCCCTTGTACACATTGTTAAACACCTCCCAACTGCGGCCAATATTTACGCTGTGCATAACCTTAAAGGCGAGGAAGGCAAAAAATATAAAAAATATCCACTTGAGCCGAAAGCGGCTGAGGTTGGAATTGTTAAAGTCCAGAAGATAAAAGAAAAGCACACCGGTAACCGCCAGGATACTGCCTATTTCCCTTGGAGCGTGGCCCAGGGGGACAAAAAGTACATAAATAATAACGCCTAAACGCATTAGGCATCTGGCGTAGGTGCCCCACTTGACGGAAGCTGTCTCATAAGAGTCAGGACAATCAAAACACTTAAGCAAAGCCCTTTTTAATAGATCGTTTTTAAAAACAGTCATCTAAGGCCGTTCCTTTTTCGTTTGCAAGTGGGAAAGGTAGATTTGAGTCGTGCTGGCGGCCATTTGCTCCAAACAAAATTCTTTTTTAAAGTTTTTTTGGTTTGCTTTTGTTTCGTTCTTTAAGGCCTTTTTGATGTTATCTTCAGCTTTTTGTTTCTCATCCAAGAAATGGATGTTTGCGCAATATCTTTTTATTTCTTTGATGGGCTTGGAATAGCGGGCCAATACAGGCAGCCCGTGTGAACAAGCCTCAAGCACCACTCCGGGCATCCCCTCGGCCCAGGGCTCGGAGGTAAAAAGAAGCAGGTCCAGGGCCGGATACCACGTGTCCATATCTGTTTGCTCGCCGACAAAGAGTATGTTGTCTGCCAAGCCTTCCGCGGCTATTTCCTGCTCTTTTTTTTCTCGTTCGGGTCCATCTCCAATGATCAGAAAAAAAAGACTGCTATCCTGGCCAAGGGCCTTTTGGGCCAAGTTTAGAAAATAATCAAGACCCTTGCCTTTGCTCAGTCGTCCTACAAAACCAATTATTTTTTTATCTTGGGGAAGTCCATGTAGTTTACGGGCCTCTGGTTTGGAGGGCGGGTTAATTGGAAATTCAAATCCGTTATGCAGTATTTGAAGCTTGTTTCTTGATAATCTTGTATGTTTTTTAAAATAATCAAGGGAATCTTGAGAGACGAAGAGGACCTTGTCCGTGAGCAGTCTGTGTATCCAGGACTCCAGGAGTATTTGCTTTTTGCGCTGAATCCGGGAGCGAGCGTACCAATGCAGGTTTCTACGGTGTACTT